>NZ_JAMOKF010000533.1 GCF_023656545.1 Micromonospora phytophila
GGCCGGGCCGGGCTCACGGCCGTCACCTCGGTGCGGTAGTCGGTGCCGTCGGGGGCGTCCGCGCCGTGCGCGGCGGCCGGGGCGGCGAGCGCGAGCGTCGCGGCCGTGGCGCCCGCGAGCACCAGGCCGGCGCGGGTCAGCAGGTTCCGCGTCACCTGCCCGCCGCCTCCACCGCGGCCCTGATCCCTTCCGGGCTGCGATCGGCCACCGGCCTGCCGTCGACCAGGATGGTCGGGGTGCCGGTGACGTTGGCCTTGCTGGCCTCCTCGGTGACGTGCTCGGTCCACGGCTTGAAGGTGCCCTCGCGCAGGCACGAGCTGAAGCCGTCCCGGTCGATGCCGGTGCCGGCGGCGATGTCGACCAGCTCGTCGTCGCTGAGCCCGGCGCCACCCTCCGGCGGCTGCCGCTCGAAGAGCGCCTTGGCGTACTCGCGGTACCGGCCGCCCTCCGCCGCGCAGCCGGAGGCCGCCGACGAGCGGGTGGAGTACTGCGTGGTGGAGAAGCGGTTCAGGTAGGCGACCGGGTGGTGGACCACCCGGACCTTCCCCGCACTGATGAGCTGGTCGATGGTCGCGCCGCTGACCTGCTCGAACTGCTTGCAGGCCGGGCAGAGGAAGTCCTCGTAGACGTCCACGGTGACCGGGCCCGAGCCGGAGACGACGCCGGTGCCGGCCTCGTTCGCGCCGGTCGGCGCGGTGAACTCGGTGGAGCGCTGGCCGGAGAAGACGCTCCAGCCGATCAGCCCGGCGATCACCAGGACGGCGACGGCGGCCACCGACGCCCAGACGGTCCGCTTGCGCCGTCGCTCCCGGGCCAACTGTTCGCGGACGACGCGGGCGGAGTCCCGCTGTCCCTTGCGACTACTCATCCTCGTCCTCCACACCTGCGTCGCCCGTCAGCCAGCCGTCCACCGAGACGGGGGTGCGGGGCCAGATCAGCAGGAATCCGGCCAGTGCCAGGAATCCCAGGTCCCGGAGGATCTCCGGGAGGTAGCTCGGCGCCTGCCCCTCGGCGAGCTGCCCGCCGCTGCCGAAGCAGCCGCAGTCGATGGACAGGCCACGGCTCCAGGCGGAGGCGATCCCGGCGATGAAGACCACCAGCAGCGCCGCGGAGACCCCGGCGGCCAGCCGGGTGGCCAGCCCCAGCAGCAGCAGCGCCCCGAGCGCCAGCTCGACGAAGGGCAGCGCCGCGCCGATCACGGTGGCGGCGTCGTACGGCATGACCTGGTAGGCGTTGACGGCTCGGCCGGAGGCGGCCAGGTCACCGACCTTGGACCCGCCGGCGAGCAGCCAGACGGCGGCCAGGCCGAGGCGGGCGGCGACGCCGAGCCAGGGGCGGACGGCGGGCCAGCGGGCGGCCCGGGCGCTCTGTGCGGTCACGGTCATTGGTCGTCCCGTCCCCCGTGGAAGTTCCCGCGTCAGCCGGCGAGGGCGTCGCCGACCGCCTCGACCAGGTCGTTGCGGGCCCGGGCCACCCGCGAGCGGATGGTGCCCACCGGCACCCCCTCCACGGCGGCGGCCTCGGCGTACGACAGGCCGAGCAGTTGGGTGAGGACGAAGCCCCGCGGCGTTCGGCGGGGAGCCGGCGGACCAGGTCGGCGGCGCCGAGGTGCCCGGCGTGGTCGGGCTGCGGCCGGGCCGTCCAGGCGTCGGCGGCGAGTCGTTCGTCGAGGCGGCGCCGGCGGACCACCACGCGCAGGTGGTCGGCGCAGGCCCGGCGGGCGATGCCGAGCAGCCAGGTGCGGGCGCTGGAGCGCCCCTCGAACGCGGGCAGCGCCCGGAACGCCCGCAGGTAGGTCTCCTGGGTCAGGTCGTCCGCGCTGTCTGGGTCGACCAGCGCGGCGGCGAACCGCCACACCTCGGCCTGGGTCAGCCGGACGAAGGCGGCCTGGGCGACCGGATCCCCGTCGCGGGCGGCGAGCGCCCACCCGGTCGCCGACTCCCGCCCAGCGGCGTCGGCGTCGTCGGACGGGCCGACGGCGGAGGTGTCGCGCGGGGCGGGGATCACGACAGACCAGGTTACGCGGCGGGGCGGGGCCGGACAGGGTCCTTCGGCCCATCCATGGCCTGCGCCACGTCGGGAACTTTTCCCGCCGGCGGGGCGACTACCCGCTCATGACATGCGACGACGTACGCGCGGCGCTGTCGGCGCGGCTGGACGGCGAGGACCCGCAGGCGGCACCGGCGGTGCTGGACGCGCACACGCAGAGTTGCCCCGGCTGCCGGGCCTGGCTGGCCCGGGCGGAGCAGGTGACCCGGCTGGTCCGGGTGCGGTCGGTGGCGGTGCCCGACCTGACCGCCTCGGTGCTGGCGGCGGTCGCCGCCGACCCGGTGACCGCCCGGCGTACGCCGGCGGCCGTCCTGCGGGCCCGCCGGCAGGTGCTGCGG
>NZ_JAMOKF010000534.1 GCF_023656545.1 Micromonospora phytophila
GCCAGCTCGGCCGGGTCGCGCAGCGCCTCGACGATCAGCTCCCCAGAGGGCCGCCGGTCACCGCCGGCCAGCGCCAGGGCGCGCAGACCCTGACGCAGCCGCCGCTCGGCCAGCGGGTCGGCGCCGCCCAGTGGGCTGTGCAGCAGCGCGACGGCGGCCTCCTCGTCGAGCCGCTCGGGCTCCAGCGCGCAGCGCAGCAGGAGCAGCAGCGGCGCGACCGCCGGTTGCAGGTGCAGCGGCAGGTCCTCGCCGTGCACCACGGTCGGCACCCCGGCGGCGTGCAGCGCCCGTTGCAGCGAGGGCAGCTGCCGGGCGGTGGAGCGCACCAGCACCGCCATCCGCGACCAGGGCACGCCGCCGAGCAGGTGCGCCTCGCGCAGCGCGTGGGCCAGCCAGGCCGCCTCGCTGGTGGCCGAGCGGAAGGTGTGGACCTCCACCGAGCCGGGGGACGCGTCGGGCAGCGGGCGCAGCCGGCGGTGCGCCGACGGGCCGCGCAGCCGGCGGGCCAACCGGCCGAACGCGCCCAGCAGCCGGGGCCCGGCCCGGTAGGACGTGGTCAGCACCACCTGCGCCGCGGGCGCCCCGGAGGCGGTGCGGAACCGGTGCGGGAAGGCGCTCACCCCGGCCGGGTCGGCGCCCCGGAAGGCGTACGTGGACGAGTCGGGGTCGGCGAAGGCGACCAGGGACTTGCCCCCACCGGCCACCACGGCGAGCAGGTCCTGCTGGGCGGGGTCGGTGTCGGCCAGCTCGTCGACGTAGACGTACGCCAGCCGGCGGCGCTCGGCCGCGAGCAGGTCGGGGTCGTCCAGCAGCATCCCGGTGGCGGCCCGGACCAGCTCCGCCGGGTCGTACGCGACCGAGCCGCGGTTGCTGACGTCACGCAGGGCGAGCACGGCGACGTACTCCCGGATGAAGCGGGCGGCGGCGGGCCAGTCGGCACGGCCGAGCTTCTCGCCCAGCCGGGCCAGCTCGACCGGGCCGACGCCGCGCTCGGCGGCCCGCATCAGCAGGTCGCGCAGCTGCGCCGCGAAGGCGCGGGTGCGCAGCGCGGGGCGCAGCTCCTCCGGCCAGCCGACCGGGTCGTCCTCGGGTTCCTCGCCGACCACGTCGAGCAGCTCACGGATGATCAGATCCTGCTCGGGGCCGGTGAGCAGCCGGGGCGACGGTTCGCCCCGCTCGGCGGCGGCCCGGCGGAGCAGGCCGAAGGCGTACGCCGGGAAGGTGCGCACCAGCGGCTCGCGCAGCACGCGGTGGCCGCTCCCGGCGGCCCTGGCCTCGATCCGCTGGCGCAGCGCGGTGGCGCCCCGGCGGCTGAAGGTGAGCACCAGGATCCGCTCGGGGTCGACCCCCTCGGCCACCCGGGCCGCGACGGCCTCCACCAGGGTGCTGGTCTTGCCGGTGCCCGGGCCGCCGAGCACCAGCATCGGCCCGTCGGTGTGCGCGACGATCTCCGCCTGGTGCGCGTCGGTCAGCCGGGCGTCGCCGCCGGCGGCAGCCTGCGCGCCATCGCCCGTCGGCCCGTCGGACCGCCGCCCGCTCTCGTCGGCCCCACCGTCCGGAGCCGGCTCACCGACCCGACCGTCCCCCCACGCCGGCCCGCCGGACCGGCGGTCCCCCCGGGCCGCCTCGGCAGGCCGACGCACCAACCGGTACGCCTGCATCCGCCCATCCCACCACGCCGGTCCGACACCCCCACCCCGCCACTCCACCCCGACCGCCCCCACCGGCGTTGATCATGAGGTTGACCGGGCGAGTCGTGGCATTTGTCCCCGCCAACCCCATGATCAACCCCGGGGCCAGAGGGGGGCACGCGGGGGCGGGGTTAGGTGAGGTGGGATTCCAGGGTGGTGAGGGCGGCGGGGACGGAGTCGACCACGGTGAGGAGGCCGAGGCCGGCGGGCTTGAGGAAGGTCTGGCCGGCCAGGGCGCCGAGCCAGTCGAGCAACGGGCGGTAGAAGCCGTCGGTGTCGACCAGGACCATCGGCTTGGCGTGCAGGGCGAGGGTGGCGGTGGTCCACACCTCGAAGAGCTCGTCGAGCGTGCCGAGCCCGCCCGGCAGGGTGAGGAACGCGTCCGACTTGTCGATCATGAGGGTCTTGCGGTCGGCCATCGACTCGGTGACCAGCAGCTCGTCCGAGCTGAGGTCGGCGACCTCCAGGTCGACCAGCGCCTGCGGGATCACCCCGACCGTCCGCCCGCCGGCGGCCCGCGCGCCGTCCGCCAGCGCGCCCATCATCCCGACGCACCCGCCGCCGCTGACCAGCGTGTGCCCGCGCCGGGCGATCTCCGCGCCGGTCTCGGCGGCGAGGTCCAGCCAGCGCCGGTCGAGGGTACGGGAGGAGGCGCAGAACACGCAGATCGCCGCCACGGCTCAGCCCTCCG
>NZ_JAMOKF010000535.1 GCF_023656545.1 Micromonospora phytophila
CGGCACCCTCCTCGGCGCGGGGGGCGCCCTTCGGGGTGAGCTCGCCGCGGGCGAGGGCGCCCCGGCGGGTCAGCACCCGCCGGGTGTGCGCCTGGATCCGCGGGTCGGCGTTCTTCAGCAGCACCAGCAGCGGGGTGGCCAGGGTGATCGAGGAGAAGAACGCCACCGCCATACCGACGAAGAGCACCAGGCCGAGGTCCTTCAGGGTGCCCGCGCCGAGCAGGCCGGCACCGATGAAGAGCAGACCGCCGACCGGCAGCAGCGCGACCACCGAGGTGTTCAGCGACCGCATCAGGCTCTGGTTGATCGCCAGGTTGGCCGCCTCGCCGTACGTCTGGGTGTTGCTCGCCGTGATCCCCCGGGTGTTCTCCTGGACCTTGTCGAAGACCACCACCACGTCGTAGAGCGCGAAGCCCAGGATGGTGAGGAAGCCGATGACCGTCGACGGGGTGACCTCGAAGCCGACCAGCGAGTAGATGCCGGCGGTGAGGATCAGGTTCATCACCAGGGAGGCGACCGCGGCGACGGCCATCCGCCACTCGAAGCGCAGGATCAGGTAGACCATCACCAGCGCGACGAAGATGACCAGACCGAGCAGCGCCCGCGAGGTGACCTGGCTGCCCCACGCCTCGCTGACTTGGTTGCTGCTGATCTGCTCGGTGTTGAGGCCGAACGCCCCGGCCATCTCCACCTTGGCCGCGTTGGCCTCCTCCGCGCTGAGCTCGGTGGTGCGGATCTCGTAGAACTCGGTGCCGGCGCCGTCGACCTTCTGCGCGGTGACCACCTCGCCACCGCCGCCCTCGGACGCGAGCGCCGCCTCGACCTTCTCCTGGGCCTGCTCCAGCGTGCCGACGCTGGCCGGGATCTGGAACGAGTTGCCGCCGGCGAACTCGATGCCCAGGCTGAACCCGCGCACCGCGAAGCTGAGCACGGCGATCAGGATCAGCGCCGCCGCGACGGAGAACCAGAGCTTGCGCCGACCGATGATGTCGAGGCCGGCCTCACCGCGGTACAGACGGCTCGCGAGACCACTTTCAGCCATCTCAGGCCTCCTTGACGCGCGGGTTGCGGGTCGCGGCCTGCTCGGTCCGGGCCGGGAGCGCCCGGCCGAGACCGCTGACCCGCGGGGACAGGAACGCCCGGGTACGGGCGAACATCGTCATGATCGGGTGCCGGAAGAGGAAGACCACGACCAGGTCGAGCACGGTGGCCAGGCCGAGGGCGAAGGCGAAGCCCTTCACCGTGCCGACGGAGACCACGTAGAGCACCACCGCGGACATCAGCGTGATCGCGTTCGCCGAGATGATCGTCCGGCGGGCCCGGATCCAGGCACGCGGCACCGCGCTGCGCGGACTGCGCCCCTCCCGGATCTCGTCCTTGAGCCGTTCGAAGTAGATGACGAACGAGTCCGCCGCCACACCGAGCGAGACGATCATGCCGGCGATGCCGGCGAGGGTGAGCGTGAAGCCGATCTGCCGGCCGAGGACCACCAGAGCGCCGAAGACCAGCAGCGCCGACAGCACCAGGCTCAGGAAGATCACCGAGCCGAGCAGGCGGTAGTAGAAGAACGAGTAGATGATGACCAGCAGCATGCCGATGCCGGCCGCCAGCAGACCCGCCCGCAGCTGGCTGGCGCCCAGGGTGGCGGTGACGTTCTGCTGCTCCTGCGCGTCGAAGGTCACCGGCAGCGCGCCGTAGCGCAGGTTGCCGGCCAGCTCACTGGCGTCCTTCTGGGTGAAGTTGCCGGTGATCTGCGAGTTGCCGGTCAGCACGCCCTGGATCTCCGGCGAGGAGACGATCTGGTTGTCCAGCACCACGGCGACCCGGCACTTGCCGTCCTGGCCGAGCGCGGTCGCGTCGCAGGCCTGACCCTCGTTGTTGAACGCCTCGCGGGTGAGGTTGGTCCACTTCTCCTGGCCGTCGCCGCTGAAGTCGAGGCTGACCACCCAGGAGCTGGTCTGGTCGAGCACCGCGGCGGCGTCGTCGACGTCGGTGCCGAGCACCTTCGCCTTGTCGAGCAGGTACTTCGCGGCGCCGTCCTCGCAGGCGACCACCTGCTGGTTCGGGTCCGAGATCGACGCCGGCGGGCGCTTGTCGAGCTGCGCGCAGCTGATCGTCGGCACGTTGAACTGCATCTGCGCCGGCAGCACCGCGACCTCGCGCTCGTCGAGCGTGGAGAACGGCTTGAGCTTGTCGGCCAGCGACGGATCGGCGGTCAGGTCGGCCGGGGCCTGGAGGCCGCTGGCGGCCTGCCACGCGGCGGCGCCGACCTTCTGCTCGACGGCCTTGCGCTGCTGCTCGACATTCGCCGGCACCGGCTCGGCGCTGGCGCTGGGCGAGGGCGCCGCGGCGCTCGGCGAGGCCGGCGCC
>NZ_JAMOKF010000536.1 GCF_023656545.1 Micromonospora phytophila
GCAGCCGGTCCCGGAGCGAGGCGACGATGGTGCCGAAGTCGCGGTACGAGCGCCCGGTGGGGCCCGGCCCGCCGGCGAAGAGCGTGTCGCCGGTGAACACCACGCCGAGCCGAGGCGCGTGGAAGCTGCACGCGCCGGGGCTGTGGCCGGGGGTGTGCAGCACGGTGAGGGTGGTGCCCGCCACCTCGACGGTCGTCCCGTCGCGCAGTTCCCCGCCCGGGGGATCCTCCGGGTGCACCAGGTCCCAGAGCACCCGGTCGGCGGGGTGCAGCAGCACCGGCGCGCCGGTGGCCCGGGCCAGCGCCGGGGCGACCCGGACGTGGTCGTCGTGGGCGTGGGTGGCCAGGACGGCCTTCACCCGCCGGCCACGGATCACGGCCAGGATGGCGTCGACGTCGTGCGGGGCGTCGACGACGACGCACTCGGCGTCGTCGCCCACCACCCAGACGTTGTTCTCGACGTCGAACGTCTGCCCGTCCAGGGAGAAGGTGCCGGAGGTGACGGCGTGGTCGACGCGGGCCGCCATCAGAAGACCACCACCGAACGCAGCACGTCGCCGCGGTGCATCCTGCTGAACGCCTCCTCGACCTGGTCCAGCGCGATCTCCTCGGTGACGAAGGCGTCCAGGTCGAGGCGACCCTGAAGGTAGAGCTCGGTCAGCATCGGGAAGTCGCGGCTGGGCAGGCAGTCGCCGTACCAGCTGGACTTGAGCGCGCCGCCGCGGCCGAAGACGTCGAGCAGCGGCACCTCGACGGTCATCTCCGGGGTCGGTACGCCGACCAGCACGACGGTGCCGGCCAGGTCCCGGGCGTAGAAGGCCTGTTTCCAGGTCTCCGGTCGGCCGACCGCGTCGATCACCACGTCGGCCCCGAAGCCGCCGGTGGCGGCGCGGATCGCCTCGACCGGGTCGTCCTCGGCGGCGTTGACCGTGTGGGTGGCGCCGAACTTCCGGGCCCAGTCGAGCTTGCGGGAGTCCCTGTCCACCGCGATGATCGTCGTCGCGCCGGCCAGCACGGCACTGGCGACGGCCGCGTCCCCGACGCCGCCGCAGCCGATCACGGCCACCGAGTCGCCCCGGGTGACCCCGCCGGTGTTCATCGCCGCGCCGAGGCCGGCCATCACCCCGCAGCCGAGCAGGCCGACCGCCGCCGGCCGGGCCGCCGGGTCGACCTTGGTGCACTGGCCGGCGTGGACCAGGGTCTTCTCGGCGAACGCCCCGATGCCCAGGGCCGGGGCGAGTTCGGTGCCGTCGGTGAGGGTCATCTTCCGGGACGCGTTGTGGGTGTCGAAGCAGTACCAGGGTCGGCCCCGGCGGCAGGCCCGGCACACCCCGCAGATCGCCCGCCAGTTCAACACCACGAAGTCGCCCGGCGCGACCGAGTCGACCCCCTCCCCGACCTGCTCGACGACGCCGGCGGCCTCGTGACCGAGCAGGAACGGGTAGTCGTCGTTGATGCCGCCCTCGCGGTAGTGCAGGTCGGTGTGGCAGACGCCGCAGGAGTGGATCTTGACGATCGCCTCGCCCGGCCCGGGATCGGGCACGACGATCGTGGTGACCTCGACCGGCGCGCCCTTGTGACGGGAGATGACCCCCCGGACCTGCTGGCTCACGATCTCCTCCTGCTCCACGTCGGCGCCCGCGCGCCGCCGTTGCTCGGCTCCGGGCCGCCGGGGGTACGGCGACGCCCGGTATCGCCCTCGCCGCGAACCTACCGCCGATCACCCCGGTCGGCCCAGCGACGTTTCCGACGGTTGTCGCCACCGGTTGCGGGTAGGCGGGGGCACGGTCCGGCCGTACGACGGGAGTTGCGTCATGAAGGTCAGTCATCTGCCGCTGCGGATCAGCATCGGCGCGTTCATCCTCAACTCGGGTCTGGGCAAGCGGAGTCTGGAGGGCGAGGCCCTGCAGATGACGCACGGGATGGCTGTCGGGGCGCTCCCGCAGCTCGGGCGGATCCCCGCGGAGCGGTTCGTGCCGCTGCTCTCCCGCGCGGAGATGGCCCTGGGGGCGGCGCTGCTCACCCCGGTCGTGCCCTCGGCGCTGGCCGGCCTGGGGCTGGCCGCGTTCGGCGCGGGCCTGGTGCAGCTCTACCTCAAGACGCCCGGGATGCGCGAGCCGGGCAGCCTGAGGCCCACGCAGCAGGGCATCGGCCTGGCCAAGGACGTGTGGCTGCTCGGCGCCGGCCTGACCCTGGTGCTGGACGACCTCATGCTCCGGCGCCGGCTGCGCTGACCGGGAGTCGCCCACGCTCCGCCGACCCCACGCCCCCGGCGGGACCGTGCCGGTTGCGAAAGCGGGTGACGCCGTCAGGGTCGCGGAACCGGACCGGTCAGGAGGACGCCG
>NZ_JAMOKF010000537.1 GCF_023656545.1 Micromonospora phytophila
CTCACCTCCCCGAACCCGGGCGGACCGCCACCGCACCACCCGGCACCGGCGGTACGGTGACGGTCGACGGCAGGTGAGCCGCCTCCCGGCCGCGCCGCCACCCCGGCGGCGGGGCGGGCCCACGGCCCAGCGGCCGGGGGGTGGACGGCTGTGGCCCCGGGCGGTGGTCCGGGGCGGAGCAGAGGTGGGACGCTGAGCGGAGCCGACGGTACGGGCCCAGGTCCACGGACGCGCCCCGCCGCCGTGCCGCGAGGAGGTCCCGCGCTCCGGCTGGCCCGCCTCGTCACCGAGCTGACCGCGCCCGCGGTGCTGGTCTCCCTGCTGACGGTCGTGGTCGCCTGGCACAGCACCCGGGGCGGCACGACGGGACTCATCTGGGGCCTGCTCGCCACGCTCTTCGTCAGCGGCATCCCGTTCGCCTACATCCTCGGCGGGGTACGCCGCGGCCGGCTCACCGACCACCACGTCGGCGTCCGCGAGCAGCGCCGGGTTCCGCTGCTCTTCGGCCTCTGCTCGGTCGCGGCCGGCCTCGCGCTGCTGGCCGTGCTCGGTGCGCCCCGCCCGGTGCTGGCGCTGGCCGCCGCCGGGGTGGTCGGTCTGGTGGTCGCGGTGGCGGTGAGCCACTGGTGGAAGATGTCCATCCACTCGGCGGTCGCCGCCGGCTCGGTGGTGGTGCTGGTGCTGACGTTCGGGGCCCGGCTGCTGGTGACCGCGCCGCTGCTCGCCCTGGTGGGCTGGTCCCGGGTCCGGCTCCGCGACCACACCGTGGCCCAGGTGGTGGCCGGTGGCGCGCTCGGCGCCCTGACCGCCGCCCTCGTCTTCGCCACCCTCCGCTGATCCGCCGCGCTCCGGGAACGCCACGCCGATCCAGGGGTTGTCGTTCCTCGCACAGATCGACATGCGACGACAATCCCTGGATCGACGCGCGGACGCCCGGTTGGACGCGGGGGCGGGTGGGTCAGGCGCCGTCGTCGGCGAGGCGGTGGCGGTTGGCCTCGATCCAGGCGTCCAGGGCGGCCGGGTCGTCGGGGTCGACGCCGTCGGCCATCAGTTGTGCCACCGCCGCCGTCGCGGGGCTGCGGCGTTCGCCGGTGCTGTAGAGGCGGGCGAACTCCGGCACCATCTCCTCGATCGCCGCGTCGGTCTGCGTCGCCGCCTGCTCGGGCAGGCCGCGCTTGCGGGCGGCGTACGCGGCCCAGCCGCGCAGCACCCGGGGCAGCAGCGCGGCGTCGTCCATGTCCAGCACGGCACGCCGGTGCACCCAGTCGAGCAGGAACAGGCCGGCCACGGTCGGGCTCCACCGCAGCGGGTCGGCGTCGGGGAAGCTGGCCGCGTGGTCCAGCAGCAGGCTGAGGCAGAAGTGCAGCGAGGCCAGCTCCGCGCCGTCGACGGCGTCCAGGCCGAACCGGGCCGCCTCCGGCGAGGCGAGGAATCGCCGGACCAGCTCCGTACGGGCGGCCTCGGAGAGCGGCTCCGTGAACCGGCCGGCGGTCGCGGCGGGACCGGTGGGCAGCAGCGCCAACCGGGCGCCGACCAGCGCCCGGTCGGTGGCGAGCGAGCCCTCCCCGGGCAGTTCGCTCAGGTCGTCGGCCACCGCCAGGTGGCGGGTCACCTCGCCGCGCATCCGGGCCGGATCCTCGTCGCGGAACCAGGTCAGCTCGTCCCCGGCGCACATCTGCCGGACCTGGTCCAGGATCCGCTCCGGCGGGCCGCCGACGAAGACGTCCTTGGCGATGCCGATGTTGTGGTCGAGCAACGTCACCAGCGCGTGCTCCGGCCCGCCCGCCGCGTCGTCGTAGGCGAAGGTCGCCAGGTAGGAGGTCTGGTCGCCGTACACGTCGCCGTAGGACCAGCAGCCGGTGAGGTGGACCTTCCCGAGCTGGCCGGACCACGCCGGCGTGGCCGCGCCCGGGCGGACCCGGGCAGCGCCCTCGGCGTCGGGCACCAGCGCGGCGAAGACCGAGCGGATGGTGGTCGCCGCGGCGGTGCGACGGCGGGAGGTGGCGGCGAGGAAGCCGGTCACGAACTCCCGGACGGCGACGTCACGGTCGGACTCGGCGACCGCGTAGACGCTGCCGAGCAACGCCGCGCCGAGCATCTCGGCGTCGAGCGCGTTGTCGAGCTTGGCCACGTCGCGTGCGGCGTGCAGCACCGCGTCGTAGGGGGTCTGAGGCGTTCCCATCCACCGACCCTACGCCGCCGCCCCGCCGGCGACACCCGCGAGCGACCCGAGCGCGGCGCGCCGCCGGGCTCCGCGCCCCCGGGTCTCAGCTCAGCGGGCGGTCCCGCGGTGCCGCCCGCGCCTCGGCGTCCGGTCAGCGGGCGGCGTCGTGCAGTGC
>NZ_JAMOKF010000538.1 GCF_023656545.1 Micromonospora phytophila
CCCGGCCGGCCCCGCGCACCCCGGTGGGTCGCCGGGCCGGCGCGCGCAGAAGATCCAGCCACCGATGGGATCGGTGTCGCGCCAGAGGTTGAGCCAGCGCCACCCGACCCGGTCGCCCAGCTCGTGCAGCACGTCCTCGCCGAGGTACGCCGGGAAGAGCCGGGAGTAGAGGCGGGTCAGCGGGGACCCGTAGGTCAGCAGCGCGACCCGGCGCAGCACCTGCGGGGGCAGTTGCAGCACGGTGGCGGCCAGGATCACCGACCCGTGGCTGTGCCCGGTGAGCAGCACCCCGTCGTGGCGGTCGGCGAGCTGGCAGATTCGCCTCGCCAGCTCCGGCACGGCCCGCTCGGCGTAGGAGGGCGGGGCGAACGGGTGGGCGGCCCGGGGCCAGAACGTGCCCAGGTCCCACAGCACGCCGACGTAGCGGCGGAACGTCGAGGTCCGGTAGGCGAACAGCCCGCCCACCACCAGCGCGACGACGAGGCCGACGATCACCCAGCCGCCGGCGGTGAGCACCAGGACCACCGCCTCTCTCGGCACGCCGAGGTTGCGCTCGGCGAACGGACCGGGTTCCACCTCCATCAGCCCCAGCACGCTCGCGACGAGTCCGACCAGGGTCAGGCAGGCGTACGCGACGCCCACCGGCGCCAACTGCTCGGTGAAGCTGGCCCGGACGACCGCCTTCTCCACGTGCCGCAGTTGGGCGGCCGCGTCCGGCGGCGGCGCCGGGAAGTCGCGGGCCACTATCGCCGCCGCGGTCCGCCGGCGACCTGCCCGGCCCAGCAGGACGATGACGCCGCCCACCAGCACCAGCACGATCGCCGTGAGGAAGAAGGCCAGGATCGCCCATCGGTACGTCGTCGGCGGTGCCGCCAGCTGGCCGGGCCGCATGGCGACCGTCCCACGGTTGAGGACGAACGCCGCGCGGTAGACCAGCTCGGCGGAGAGTGAGCCCGCCAGACCCACCGCGAGGGCCGCCACGACCACGGCGCCGAGGCCGCGCAGCAGCGCCGGCCGCCGATCGTCGCGGCCCCGCCGCCACAGCACCAGCGCGCCGAGGGCGACGAGCGTCGTCATCTGCGCGAGGAACATGGCGCCGACGATCTCGGCGTACCCGGGCAACCCGGCCGTCGTCGGCCAGCGGACCGGGTCCAGGGCGACGACGCCGAGCGTCGCGACGGTCAGCCCGCCCGCCGTGGCGCCCACCGCCGGGGTCGCCTGGTCCACCCCACGGCCGGGCGGGGCCCGTTCCAGCACGGCGGGCACGCAGAGCAGCGCCATGCAGGCGACGAGGAGCGTTCCGGCGAGCGCGAGCAGCGCGACCGTCAGCGCGGAAAGGCCGGCGGCGGCCCGGGCGGCGAGCAGGACGATGTCCAGCGCCGTGAACGCGGCGGCGACGTGGATCGCGCGCAGGCGCCGGACCAGCGGCAACGTGTTCCAGTTGCTGACCGCGATCAGCCGGTCGCCGCCGGCACCACCGGCGGGCGCTGGAAAGGCGCCGTGCGAGTGGGGCGGGCGGGCGCTCGGCAACCAGACCAGCGCGACGGCGGCCACGGGGACCAGGGCCAGCACGGCGAGGCGCAGCCCGGGCGACCAGCCGCCCAGCGGGGCGAGCCAGTCGCGCCCCGCGAGGCAGCGGGACGAACCCAGGCACTTCCAGGCGACCAGGTCGAGGGCGACGCCCGCGGCGGTCAGCGCGTACAGCAGGGTCAGGTTGAGCGCGAGGAGACGGCACAGCGCCTTGACGCCCGCCCCGGAGCCCGCCGGCCGCATCCAGACGGCCAGGTTGCCCAGCATGAACGGCAGCAGGAAGACCAGCGACAGCGTGCGGGCGGCGGTGCCTGAGGGCAGGTCGTTCCAGCGGTACGCCTCCACGGTCAGCCCGCCCGGGCCGCTGCTGCCGGGCCGGGGGCGGTGGAAGCCACCTCGGCGGTCCCCGGCCACCTGCTCGACGTCTGGGCGGTCGAGCACCCGGTCGGCTCCCACGCCGGAGACGCCGTGGACCCGCAGCTCCACGATCTCTCCCGACGACCCCCGGCTTCCGGGAGGCGGTGACTCATCCGACATCGGCCCGCGACCCCCGAAGCGCGGCCAGCAGTCCGTGGCGGACGGTGACCCACGAACGCGCCGGTCACCGCCCGGCTGGCGGGGGTGACTACCCGCGCAGCCGGCCGTCAAGCGCGTGGACCTCGTGGGGAGTCCGGCCCGCCGGCCGTGTTGGCGATGGTAGGAAGGCGGGGAAGGCCGCTGGTCGGCAGCGGCGCGGCGCCGACCCTCGTCCGCTCGTGGTGGCCGCCGTCGACCACCGGCCCGCGGGGCGGGACCGGCCGG
>NZ_JAMOKF010000539.1 GCF_023656545.1 Micromonospora phytophila
GCTCGTCCCCCGGGTGCTCCCGCGGGGGCTCCCGCCGGGGGCGGTCTCCGCCGCCGGGGCGGCCGGCCCAATGCGGCGAGGGGTCCGCAACGGCAGGTGCAGGGCGGTGGCGAGCAGGGCGAACGCGCCCCACCCGGCGGCCAGGGCGACGGCCGGGGACACGTCCTGGAGGTAGTGGTAGCCGGTGAGGAAGCCGACCAGCGCGAGGCTGTTACGCGCGAAGTGCCGGCTGAACTCGACCAGCTGGCGGCGGGCCTCGACGGCGACCAGCACCCCCGAGTAGGGGAAGGTCACCACCATCCCCCGCAGCAACTGCCCGAGGAGCCCGGTGAGCACCGCCCCGACGAAGATCACCAGGAGTTTGGCCGGGGCGGGTAGCGAGTCGCGCCGGGCGTCGACCGGTTCCGCCCCGCCCGGCGGCGGGTCGGCGGCGGCGACGGTCCGGGCGCGGCGCCGCAGCGCCAGCATGGCCAGCAGCCACAGGGCCACCGTGCCGGCCAGCGCCGGCTCGAACGGCACCGGCAGTGCCAGCAGGCCGGCGCTCAAGGCCACGTACGCGGCGATCCCGGCCACGTCGGCGAGGAGGATCGGCCAGCGCAGCCGGCGATGGGTCAGCGCCACGGTGACGAAGAAGAGGTTCAGGCCGAGCACACCGAGCAGCTGGGCGCCGTCCACCCGGTGTCCCGTGGTGACCAGGGCGAGGGTCATCGGCAGCGGCAGGCTGTAGACGAAGGCCCGCAGCCGTACCGAGCGGATCAGGCTGACCGCCCAGACCACCGCCGTTACCAGCAGGACGGCACTCCACGTCATGGTCGGCCCGTCCCCGGGAGGTCCGCGTCGGTCATCGGTAGGTCGCCTCCCGCGCGCAGGCGGCGAAGGCGGTACGCAGCCGCTCCAGGTCGCCGGGGTTGACGGAGAACTGGTTCAGGCCGATCTCACCGTGCGCGCTCATCGTCGGCTCCCAGGCACTCGTTCCGTCCCAGAGTGCCAGATTGACGTGCAGGTCGGGCCGGACGGCGCCCCAGCGCAGCAGGCCGACCCGCACCCCGGCCCGCCGCTGCGTCTCCACCAGCTCCGACAGCTCCTCGGAGATCCCGGCGTGGACGAAGATCCGGGTGATCCGCACGCCACGCTCCAGCGCCTTGAGGTTGGCCGTCCAGTACGACCGGCCGATGTCGCTGTGCCACCAGCTCAGCTCGCCGCTGGCCCGGGGCATCACGTGGGTCACCGCGTCCATCTGCCGCACGCAGTCGCGCAGGCCGGCGAGCAGGTCCTCGTAGTCGTCGCCGGAGCGGACGATCCGCCCCGCCCGCAACTGCTCGGCCTCGGCGCGGAACCGCTCGAAGCGGCGGCGGGCCTCCTCGGCGACCCGGGTGCCCGGATACGCCTCGACCGCCTCCCGGGCGGCGGTGACCAGCGGCGGAACCGCGTGCACCAGCCAGGGCGGCCCCTCCAGCAGCGTCCGCAGGTGGAAGCGGCGCTCCGCGCGGGCCAGCGAGTCCACCAGCAGCGAGATGGTGATGCCCATCAGCCCGGCCAGCAGCGACTCCACCCCGGTGGCCGCGTTGGTGAGGTCGAGCGTCATCGACAGCGAGATCGACAGCGCGATGCCGATCAACGCCACCGGATCGGTGTGGGCGAGCAGGCGGACCAACCCGCCGGCCGACCCGGCGCGCCCCCGCGACCGTCTACGAAGCACGTCACCTGCCATCGGCACCCCTGATCTCGACGACGATGCCGTCAGGGTATTGCCGCTCCACAATGGCGCGCGTTCCCGCCGGGTCGGCCGCCGGCCGCCGGTACGATCCGGCGGTGCGGAGCGGGGAGGTGGCGCTGCCGATCGGCGCGGCGGGGGTGACCGCCGAGGAGATCGAGGCCGGCGTACGGGCCTGGGTGGCATCGCCGCCGCTGCGCGCGCTGGTGGGCCACTTCGGCGGTGACTGGCCGGCCGGTGACCTGGCGGAGGTGCTCGCCGGCCTGGACGACTTCTCCGCCCGGCGTTGGGACTTCCGGGGCGGTCGGGAGCGTCCCGAGGCCCGCGAACCGGCCTTCGACCCGGAGACCGCCGGGCTGGTCCTGGCCACGGCCGGCGCGCTCGGGCTGGTCCGCCCGGTGCCGCCGAACCGGTCCGCGTACGCCCATCTGGTGGTGCTGGGCGGCCTGGCGCACGCCTGCCTGCGCCGGGTCGCGTACGCCGCCCACCTGCTGCGCGCCGGGACCGGGGTCACCGGCGAGGTGGCCGTGCTCGGCAGCTTCCGCCCGCTGTCCGAGGTGGAGTGCCGGACGCTGGCCGAG
>NZ_JAMOKF010000540.1 GCF_023656545.1 Micromonospora phytophila
CTAAAATCACGCTCCCAGCGTCAGGCTAACTGACGGCCTCATAGGCCAATGTCACTCGACGTCGGCGGGCAGCCACCCCGATTTTCACGCCCAGCACGGGCGTCACCAAGGGGACATCGGAGGCTAATTGAGTGACGATCGGTGCGGAGGGCAGTGGACAAGGACGGACCATGGCGGACCGCGTTCCCAGGTCAAGGGCCATGGAGCAGCAGCTCACGGGGCGTTGCTGGTTGCCTGGGGGTCAAGGTGTCAGAGCTTCAGTTGGCCGTCCTACCTGTGCGATCCCTCTCGGTTCCGGCCGTCGACCTGGAATCCAGAGCGGGTCAGAACGAGAAGTGCTTGACCACGGCCCAGCCCCGCTCCGCGGACCTGGCGTAGAAGGCCTGTAGGTCCTCGTGGTAGAGAGCCAGGCGCTCCCGCAGCTCCTCATCCGACTCGGACGAGGGCAGTTTCCGCCACTCCTGCCACCGGTCGGGGAACGACACCCTCTCCAGGTACGCCGCCGTGCGCCCCACCTCCGGCGGGTCGAGCGCCACATGGCCCGGGCCGCCGCCGGGGTCCGGTATGTGCCGGCCTCCGAAGACGGGGAGCTCCCAGTCGCCGCCCAGCTCCGACTGGGGGCCGTAAAGCTCGTTCAGCTGGAAGAAGCCGCTCTCCAGCCATACTGCGTCACCTGCCCGTACCCGCCGGCGCAGCTCGTCGAACTCCACATCGAATAGGGCCTCAAAACCCGCCGGGTTCCCGGGCAGCCCAGAGGATTCGAGCCCTTGGAAGTAGATCCACATACTCACTCTCGGCAAACTACCTGGCGCCATCGACGCGAGCCCTATGGCCAACAGGCACTCCAGGCACGAGTGCGTCGTCGGCGAAGAGCAGGTCCAGGCCGCCGGCAGGTCAACGCCATCAGAGGACATCGAAGGATGTCCCGAACCCGCGTTCACACCGAAGAGGTCATGTGATGAAGGTGCCGTACGGGCTCATGACTTCGTCTCTCAGAAGCGGTACCAACGCCGACAAGCCGCCATCGTCCACGGCGACTGACATGCGGACCCGACCGTCGCCGTCGTCAATGGCGTAGCTGACAACGGTGTACCGCTTGCCGTCCTCGCCCACGACCAGGTGCATGTCCTTGTCGTCGAGCATTGCGCGCCACTCGTCATAGCCGTTGCGTCGCCATTCCGCCAGGCGTGCCTCGGCGAGCTGCGCTGCGGTCTCCTTGTTCAGCCCCACGCGTTCTCCCACCCGGGCTGGCTGTCGACAGCGACGGTGACAGCAAGGAGCCGCGACGCGGACGGCCGCCGGCCGCCGGGCGCGGACAGTCGTCGGAGGTCGCGGACCCGGATGGACCCCGCCGGACGAAGGGCCTAGAACTTACAAGCGAGGGGTCCAGCGCAGCCCGCTGGACGGGGAACAGCGGTGCCCAGACACTCGGCGTGTGATCGACATGCGGGACATTGGGGTGCGCGTGCTGGCCGGCGATCTCACTAGCGAGGAGTTGCCGATGATTGCGGCGCGAGCGCTTGCCGAAGGGTTGGATAG
This sequence comes from Micromonospora phytophila, assembly GCF_023656545.1. Lineage (GTDB taxonomy): Bacteria > Actinomycetota > Actinomycetes > Mycobacteriales > Micromonosporaceae > Micromonospora > Micromonospora phytophila. Next base: position 1,540 of record NZ_JAMOKF010000540.1, read on the forward strand.
TCCGTCGTTCGCGGGAACTCGCTGGACTCTCCCGAGGCGAGTACCGCGAGGCGCGTGAGCTGCTAGACCAGGTGGTCGACGAGTTGGCGCAGCTGCGGACCAGGGTCCAAAGGTCACCGCTTCTACGACTGGGCCTGGTCGAGATCCTCGACGACGGGCGCGGACTGCACAGCCTGCTCATCCGCCGTAACAGTGACGGCGACCTCGCGTTCTACCGTTGCTGGACCCCCGCAACCGGTTCCCTCGCCGCCCTCGTGCGCGTGGCCCGGCACACGGTGGACCGTCGAGGAGACCTTCCAGATCGCCAAAGGGCAGGTCGGTCTCGACCAGTACCAGTGCCGGAACTGGACCTCATGGCACCGCTTCACCGCCCTGGCGATGCTGGCCCTGGTGTGGGCGCGCACGTAATTCCTCCGGGGTCGGCTCACGTATTGGGACCAGCCGGGGCTGTGCGGGCTAGGCCTGCTGGGCGGTCGATCGGTAAGTGTGTAGCGGGTTGTTGCGCGTGTTGGGACACTGCGTCGGTGACCGGTTCTGCACCGCCTCAACCGCTTCGACCTCGTGCCCTGAGGCCCGGAGATCTCGTTGTTATCGCATCGCTGTCCGGGCCGCTTCATGCCGCTTACGAGCCCGACCTCGAGCAGGCGGTAGTCGTGCTCGAGCGGATGGGATTCCGCGTGCGTCGGGCACCGCTACTCGAAGCAGGGCGGCACCATTGGTGGAGCGCGGCTACGCCGGCGG
>NZ_JAMOKF010000060.1 GCF_023656545.1 Micromonospora phytophila
CGGCGGCCGGGCCGGGGGCGGTCGTCCGCAGCTCGGGCGGGGTGCCGCAGGCGGCCAGCGGCAGCACGGCCAGCAGGGCGACGGCGACGATCGGGCGTGGGCGGCCGGGCCGGGGTGTCCGGGCGGATGCGCCGGACGACCGGTCGGGGGTGGCTCGCTGGGGTGGGGTGGGCGGCACGGGCCGATCCTCGGGACATCGGGAAGCGTCGTTGCGGCCGGGCGGCCGAGCCCATCGTAGGAGGATCCGGCGGCCGGGTGAAGTCAGTCGAGGACGCGGTGCCCGGCCCGCTCCAGCGCCCTGGTGGCCTCGCCGAGGCGTACCGCGGGAACCAGCAGGTAGTCGGTGTCGTAGGTGGAGAAGGCGACGACGCTGACCCGGGCATGGGCGAGCGGGTCCACCAGCGCGGCGAGGGTGCCGGTGACGGCGAGGTCGAGCGGCCCGGCGACCCGCAGGCAGCGCCAGGCGGTCTCCGCGACGGCCTGCTCGGGGGCCCGGTCGGCGGGGCAGATCACCGAGATCCCGTCGGCGGTCCAGCTCACCGTGACGACGTCGCCGCCGCTCAGCCCGCCCGACAGCGCGGGCGGCAGGGTGGAGCCGGCGGCCAACCGGCACACGGCGTACTCCCCCGGCAGCAGAGCGATATCGAGCATGAGGGCACCTTACGGCCTCGGCGGCGGCCCGCCCCAGATTCGCCACGTGCGGCGAACGCCACACCCTGCCGCAGGTCAGACCTCGGAGAAGAACGTGAGGGAGCCGGCGACCGCTCCATCGGTGAGCACGGGGGTGGAGATGGCGTCGACGGTCGCGTCCGGCGCGTCGGCCGACGCCCCTTGGACGCGCAGCAGCCCCCGGGCCAGCCGCCCGGAGGAGAGGGCCAGCAGCGGCGGGATCTTGTCGATCTCCGCCTCGGTCAGCTCACCCCGATTGGCGGTGAAGTCGAGCAGCCGCAGGCCGCCGTCGAGCAGCGGCAGCCCGATCACGTCCTCGGGCGTGCCGAGGCAGAGCAGCTCGCACCCGGAGGCGGAGACGGCGATCACCTTCGTGTGGGCGTCGATCAGCAGGCACGGCTCGTCGGCGTGCGAGACGGTCGAGGACCACTGGCCGAAGTTGTCGGACTCCTGCTCTGTCGATGTCCCTGCCGCCGGCACGAACGATTCCGAGAGCGAGAGTTCGACGTGGGCCACCGCGCCTCCTATGTACACCGACGGTCTGTCCACGCTAGCCGGTCGTCCCAGGTGTCCGCTGACCGCGCTGGAGCCACCGGCCGCCGGTGGTGATGGTGCCCTGACCGGGCGGCCGGCGACGGCGCGACCGACGGGTGCCGACCGGAGCCCGGGCCGCGTGGCGTCGCCGGTGACGTTACCGGCGGGTGGCCGGCTTGTCAGCGGCCATTCGGCCCTCCTCGTACCACCGGTAGTCGGCCGCGGGCCGGTAGGGCCCGTTCATCCACGTGCCCGGGTGCTGTGCGACCTGGGAGAGCTTCTCGGCGGTGGCCGGGCTGATCCGGCTGCCCCCGGCGACGAGCAGGCGGTCCAGCTCGCGGTGGGTCGCCATGAGGCAGTCCTTGGGCAGGCCGTAGACGCTGATGACGCCGGAGCCCACGAAGGTCAGCACCGGCGTCACCGGGATGGGCAGCCGCACCGCGTCGGAGAGCGCCTTGCTGGCGCGCTTGGCGTCCCGGCGGGCCTCCGCCACGTAGGGCGGTCGTTTGCCGTTGATCTGGACCACGTCGCCGGCCACCAGCACGCGGGCGCGGCCGTGGTCGGCGATGGTGACCGCGAAGAGCCCGCTCGGCCCGATCGCGAGGAAACCGGCGCGGTCGTCGCGCTCGTGGTCGAGCAGGATGTCGGAGACGTCCGTGCGGGGCCACTCGATGACGTGCCACGCGGGCCCGAGGTGGTCGAGCTGGCCGAGCGCCCGGGCGCCGGCCGCCTCCAGCCGTCGGGCGCCCCGCTCGGCCCGCCGGCGGCGGGCCCACTCCAACGGGGACGGACGGACCGGCGTGAGGGCTCCCGGGGACTCCACCCGGGGGTGTGGCACCGCCGCGGGCGGCAGTGCCCGGGCGGACGGTACGGCTCGACGAGCGGGAAAGACAGTCATCGCGACCTCCGGCAAAAGGTCCCTCGAAGTTATGTCCTCACTACCCTACGTTGCCACTCCGGGGGTTGGGCAAGTTGGAGCGCCGGAGTGAGTGTGGATGAATGCCATATTCATCCACAGTTCTTTTACCGGATGCCGCCAAAGCCTGCCCTACGCTGCGAGGGTGACCCACTACGTGGACAGCGAGGTCGGTCAGCTCGGCACGGTGCTGCTGCACCGCCCCGGCCCGGAGCTCGCCCGGCTCACCCCGCGCAACAACGACTCGCTCCTCTTCGACGCCATCCCCTGGGTCGGGCGCGCCCAGGAGGAGCACGACGGCTTCGCCGCGGCCCTGCGCGAGCGCGGGGTCGAGGTGCTCTACCTCGCCACCCTGCTCGCCGAGACGCTCGCCGTCCCGGACGCCCGGGCAGAACTCACCGAGGAGGTGCTGCGCTCCCCCCGGCTCGGCGACTCGCTGCGCACCCGGGTCGCCGACCACCTCGCGTACCTCGACCCGGTGGCGCTCGCCGACGTGCTCATCGCCGGGCTGGCCCACGAGGAGCTGCGGATCACCCGGGAGCGGCCGGGCGGCCTGGTCTACACCCTGATGGACCGGCACGACTTCGTCATCGACCCACTGCCCAACCTGCTCTTCACCCGGGACTCCTCGGTCTGGATCGGTGACCGGGTCGGGGTGACCAGCCTCGCCATGCCGGCCCGGCGGCGGGAGACCACGCTGACCGACGCCATCTACCAGCACCATCCGCGCTTCGCCGGCACCGAATTCGTCTACCACCCGGAGCTGGAGCACCTGGAGGGCGGCGACGTGCTGCTCCTCGCCCCGGGAGTGCTGGCGGTGGGGGTGGGCGAGCGCACCACCCCGGCCGGCGCGGAACGGCTCGCCCGGCAGGTCTTCGCGGCCGGGTTGGCGCACACCATGCTGGTCGTGCCGATCGCCCAGGAGCGGGCGACCATGCACCTGGACACCGTCTGCACGATGGTCGACGCCGACGCCGTGCTGATGTACCCGAACATCGCCAGCACCCTGTCGGCGTACACCGTCATCGCCGGCGCGGACGGCGAGGACCCGCGGGTCGACGGCCCGGCGCCGTTCCTGCGGGCCGCCGCCGACGCGATGGACCTGGACCAGCTCCGGGTGATCGACACGGGCCTGGACCCGGTCACCGCGGAACGCGAGCAGTGGGACGACGGCAACAACACCCTGGCGCTCGCGCCCCGGCTCTGCGTCGGCTACGAACGCAACACGGAGACCAACGCCCAGCTGGAACGGGCCGGCATCGAAGTGATCCCCATCGCCGGCTCGGAACTGGGCTCGGGCCGGGGCGGCCCGCGCTGCATGTCCTGCCCCCTGGTCCGCGAGCCCCTGCGCCCCCCGCCCGCCTGAACCCGACCGCCTGAACCCGGCCGCCTGAACCCGGCCGCCTGAACCCGGCCGCCCGTCAGGGCCCGGGGAGGGTCAGCGCAGGGTGAGCTGGCGGCCGAGCAGGCCATGCCGGGCGCGGCGGCCGGCCGCGTCCAGCGGGGAGCCGTCGGCGAGGGCTTCCGCGTACCGCTTGGCGAAGTCCGTGACCGGCTGCTCCCACTCGGTGGCCGGTACGTCCTCAGGCAGGTCCCAGACCGGCACCAGCCGGCCGTGCGCCCGGAACATGCCGGCGAACCGGGTGCGCTCGCTGAGGGTCAGCGTGCCGGCCACACTCAGCTGGGCCAGCGCGTCCAGCGCGGCGTCCTCGTCGTCCGGCAGCACCCAGCGCACGTGCGCCTTCTCCGGCACCTGGCACCAGTAGGCGGCCCGGGCGGCGGCGAGCCGGACGGTGGGGTAGATCGCGGCGTTGGCCCGCTCCAGGGACGCCTGCACGTTCGGGTCGTCGGCGGCCCCCGGGTCGAGCCAGAACTCGAACCCGTCGTGCATGGTGACCTCCAACGGACCGTCGACCAGGACGTCCTGGAGCCGGGGGCCGGGGCCGGGCAGCGGCGGCACGGACACCGGGCCGCCCGGCTCGGCCCGCAGCGCGCAGAGCAGCGCCTCGGCCAGGTCCCGGGAGACGTCGCCGGACTGCTGGTGGCGCTGGAGCCCGATCAGGACCCGCCCGTCCGGCTTGGTCATCGCCGGGGCGGCCATCGGCAGCACGGTGGCCAGGACGACCTCGCGCTCGCCGAACTCCTCCACCAGCGCGGGGGCGAGCCGCAGCGGGGCGGAGGCGGCCGGCACCAGCTCACGCAGGGCGATCCACTCCGGTTCGTCGGTCAGCCCCTCGAACGGTCGGGGCACGAAGATGTCCCGTACCTTCTCCCGCTTCGGAGTGGCTTCGGCGGCCCGCTGGCTCTTTCGACGCTTGCTCACGGCGAGACAGCCTAGTACGTCCACCTCGGCGGCTCGCCGCCTTCGGTACCCGGCGGGCGTCGTCCTTCGGCGCCAGGTTCGGTGTCCCGCTGTCGACGGCGGGGCAGCCGCTGCGGAATCGGAAGTCCCCGGTGGTCGAACTGACGAAGAGGGGCGGGCTCAGCCGGCGGCGACCAGGTCGGGCCGGGCCGCATCCGTCGGGTCGAACTCGGCCCACACGCTCTGGCCCAGGCCGTCCCGCTCGACTCCCCACCGGTCGGCCAGCCCCGAGACGATGTGCAGGCCGCGGCCGTCGATCGCGTCCGGGTCCGCCGCCCGGACCCGCGGCTCCCCGACGGCGCCGCCGTCGGTCACCCGGAGCTGGACCTGCTGGCCCTCGGTGGACGTCCGCAGCCGCCAGGCCACCCGCACCACACCGCCGGGCAGCGGGTCGGCGTGCCGGACCGCGTTGCCGACCAGCTCGGCCAGGACCGCGACCAGGTCCGCCAGGAGCATCGGAGGTACGACCCCGGCCAGCTCGTCGGCGAGCCGATGGCGGGCCAGTCGAGCTCCGGTGGCGTCGTGGGGCACCACCACGCACCACGCCCGTTCGGCAGCTCCCGTCGACACCATCGCCCCTTCACGCCCCGCGCCACCACCGGTCACCCGCGGGGCAGCCGCACCTCTGCGACCGTACCGCCACCGGTCCTCGGTCGGAGGGATACCCATCCATTCTGCTGTTCAACGATCCGACGGACGAGATAGAGGCCGAGACCGGCCCCGGGATAGCGCCGGCGGTCCCCGGACTCCCCCTGCCAGAACCGGTCGAAGGCCCGCTCCACGTGCTCCGGCCGGATGCCGATCCCCCGGTCGCTGACCCGGAACGAGACGGTCTGCCCGTCGGCGTCCGCGGTGATCTCGATCGGTGCCCCGGACGGGGAGTACTTGCCGGCGTTCGTGCTCAGCTCGGTCAGGACGGTAACCAGGGTCGGCCGGTGACCGAGCGCCTTGGGCAGGTCGGCCGGCAGGTCGAGGACGATCCGGTGCCGTAGCTCCGCCGGCAGGTCGGCCACCGTGGCGCGCAGGACGTCGCCGAGGTCGTACGGGGTGGGCGGGTCTTCACCCGGTCCCGCCTCCGCCGACGACGAGGAGAGCAGCCGGTCGACCAGCCGGGCCAGGTCGTTGGCGCGCTGCCCGATCACCCGGGCGGCCTGCCGCCGGTCGGCCTCGGTCAGCGACTCCCAGTGGTCGGTGAGGGTGTCCGCGTACCCCTTGATCACCGTTACCGGGGTGCGCAGCTCGTGACTGGTCACCGCGATGAAGAGGTCCCGGTCGTGGTCGCGGCGCTGCTGGTCGGTGATGTCGCGGAAGGTGACCACGTGCAGGGTGCCGGGGCCGGGCAGCTCACCAGAGGTGATCTTCAGCCAGCGTCCGTCCGGCAGCCGGTGGTCGAGCACCTGCCCGGACGGCGGCAGCGGGAAGGGCAGCGGTTGGTTGAGCGCCTGGCTGGCCGAACGGCCGGTGACCCGGGCGGCGGCCGGGTTCCAGAGCCGGACGTGCCCCTCCCGGTCGACCACGGCCAACCCGTCCGCCAACGCCGCCACCACCGGGCCGTCCCCGTGCACCGGCAGGCCGCTCTGGTCGCCGTACATGTGCGCGATGCAGGAGGCGAGGTAACCGACGACGCCGTGCCGCTCGACGCCCGGCTCGTCGTCGCCGGCCGGGTAGAGCGCGTGCAGGCTGCCGACCGTGAGGCCGCCGATCTCCGCCCGGGAGACCACCATCCGCAACAGGCCCCGGCCGGCCAGCTCGTCGGCGAGCTTGCCGGTGAGGTGGTCCGTCCGCACCTGCTGCACCCGGGGCCCGGAGAGCAGGCAGACGGTGGCCGGGTCGTTGGCCGGCAGCGGGCGGCCGATGGTCCACTCGGCGGCGCCGGTCGCGGCGATCACCCGGCCACCCGTGGGCGCGAACTCGACGAACGCCATGCCCGCCGCGCCGAGCGCGGACTGCGCCACCCGGAGCAGCTGGGTGAGGACCGGTAGGCCGGCGTCCCCAGAGTTGATCATCTCGATCACCACCGTGTGGCCGGCGATGAGAGCGGAGAAGTCGGTGCGCTCCGGCATGCCCCGAGTGTGCCCCCGCCGACCGGCTTTCGCACACCCCCGGTCCGGCCGGGCCCCAACCTCGGCCGAACGCGGCCTGGCCCGGTCCGGTCCGCGCGGTCAGCGGCCCAGGCGGGCCAGGGTGTGCGCCGGTCGGTCGGTGATGATGCCGTCGGCCCCGGCGGCCAGGACCAGGTCCAGGTCGGCCGGCTCGTTGACGGTCCAGACGTAGACCTGGTTGCCGGCCGCCCGGAGCGCGGACACCAGCTGCGGGCGGGCCCGCACCAGCCCGATCCCCGGCCCGGCGATCCGGGTGCCGAACGGCAGCCGTGCCAGCGGCAGCCAGCGCGGCAGCGCCTCCAGCAGCAGCACCGTGGGCAGCGCGGGCGCGAGGTCGCGGATCCGGCGTACGGCCAGCGGCGAGAACGACATGACCGTGACCTGTAGCGGATCGTCCGGGCCCGGTTCGGTCAGGCCGTAGCGGCGCAGCAGGGCGACCAGGCGGCGCTCGACGTTCGCGCCGTACCGCGACGGATGCTTGGTCTCGATCAGCAGCCGGACCGGCCGCCCGGCGGCCAGCACCGCGTCCAGCAGCCGCTCCAGGGTGAGCAGCCGGGTGTGCGACTCGTCGAGCACCTCGTCCCCGTCGGCCGGCACGCAGCCGGGGTGCCAGGAACCGAAGTCCAGCGACTCCAGCTCGGCGAGGGTGCGCCCGCTGACCAGGCCCTGGCCGTTGCTGGTCCGATCCAGCCGGCGGTCGTGCACGCAGACCAGGTGCCCGTCCCGGGTCAGCCGGACGTCGCACTCCAGCCCGTCGGCGCCCTCGTCGAGGGCGCGCAGGTAGGCGGCGAGGGTGTGCTCCGGCAGGTCGTACGAGGAGCCGCGGTGTGCGAAGACCAGGGGTTCGCCCATGCCGCCCGTCCTAGAGAACCCGGCCCGGCTGCCCGTCCTCGCCGACCACCGGTCGGCCGGTGGCGGCCCACTCGCCCATCCCGCCCGCGACGTTGCGGACCTGCTCCCAGCCGTTGCGCATCAGGTACGCGACGACCTGGGCGGAGCGGCCGCCGGAGCGGCAGATGACCGCCACGTCCCGGTCGGTGGGCACCTCGGCGATGCGGGCCGGCAGCTCCATCATCGGCAGATGGTGGGCGCCGGGGGCGTGTCCTGCGGTCCACTCGTCGTCCTCACGGACGTCGAGCAGGTAGGTGTCGTCGGCGATCTCGGTCACGGTCACGGTGGGAACCTGGGGTCCGAACACGGGTACCAAGCCTAGATCCTCGCCGGGCGGCGCGGCGGGGGGCCGGCCCGCGTCGTCACAACCGGGTGACCCAGCGCGGGTTCGCCCGGGCCCAGCCCGGCACCCGGGTGTCGCGTACCGCCTCGAACAGCCCGTTCCCGCCGTTGTCGAGGACGATGTACGACACCTGGTCGATGGTCTGCGGGTAGGACGGGATCTGCACCCCGCGCAGGGCCTCCGCCGGCAGGTCGCGGAGCGCGAGAAGCAGCTCCTCCAGCGGTACGCCGTTGGTGTCCACGGTCAGTGAGGCGCCCACCGCCCGGATGACCTGGTCGAGCTTGACCGGGTTGGTCCGCAGTGAGGTCTCGCCCGCGCGCTCCAGCAGGGCCCGGAGCAACTGCTGCTGGTGGGTCTGCCGGTCGTAGTCGCCGTTCGGCAGGTCGTAGCGCTGGCGGACGTAGTCGAGCGCCTGCCCGCCGTCCATCCGTTGACAGCCGGTCTGGAAGACCCGGTCGGTGTGGATGGAGCGCACCTCGGTGTCCACGCACATACGTACCCCGCCGAGCAGGTCGATGACCTTGCGCAGGCCGGTGAAGTCGACCAGGGCCGCGCCGTCGAAGCGGATCCCGGTCAGCCGGGCCAGGGTGGCCGAGAGCAGCCGGGTGCCCGGCTGGCCGCCCCCGCCGTGCTCGTACGCCGCGTTGACCTTGTCCTGCCCGCCGCCGAAGCCGTTGGCCGGTGGGATGGCGACCAGCAGGTCGCGGGGGACCGAGACGAGGTACGCCTCCCGCCCGCCGTCCGGGACGTGCACGATGAGGATGCTGTCCGCGCGTCGGTCCGCGGCACTGCCGCTCTGCCACCGGTCGGTCCCGACGAGCAGGTAGTTCAGCGGCCCGTCGGGGTCGGTCCGCTCCCGGCGGGCGGTGGGGTCGAGCAGCTGCTCCCGGACCACCGCGCGGTCGTACCGGCTGGCGAGCACCCGCAGGCCGACCACGGCGAGCCCGGCCACCAGCACCAGGGCCAGGCCGAGACCGAGCAGGGCGCGGGGCCAGCCGCCGGGGCGCGCCCCTGCGGCCCGGGTCCGCCCGTGTCCGTTCCGTGCCGACCTGGACGTGGCGCCCCCCCGCAGCCCTGACGTGAATCCTCCTCACGTCAGGCTACGGAGCGGCACCGGCGGGTGCGGCCGGTTCGCCGACTTCGCCTTCGCGGCGCCGGCGCACCGGCCGTCGGCGCTACTTCCGGCTGGAGATCACTTCGGGGTTGGCGAAGACGAACTCGGCGAGCTTGTCCTGCTTGACCGCTTGGAACATGGCCAGCGTCTGCTCGCTGAACGTCTCCTTGCCCGCGTCGTTGCCGTGGAAGGTGCCGCCGTTGGTCTTCAGCATGGTCAGGTCGCTGCCGCTGACTCCGCGCATGGTGAAGACGAAGTCGGCCACCGGCACATCGCCGGTGTCCAGGATGAACGCCTCCCCGGCCGCCTTGATCAGCTCGTTCAGCTTGAGCGGGTTGGCCAGCGTCCCGTCCTCGGTGGCCTTGCGGGCCATCGCCTTGATCAGCTGCTGCTGGTTCTGCTGGCGGTCGTAGTCGCCGTTCTTGAGAGTCTTGCGCTGCCGGGAGTAGTCCAGCGCGGCCCAGCCCTCCATCTCGCGGCAGCCCTTCTTGTGCACCACCGGGGTCCTCGGCTTGCCGGTCTTCTTGGCGTCCGCGTTCCACATCGGCTTGCCGTCGACGAACGACATGTGCATCGACTCGACCTCCTGGCTGACGCAGATGCGCACCGAGCCGAGGGCGTCGATGATCCGCTTGAAGCCGCCGAAGTTGATGATGGCGGCGCCGTCGAAGCTGACCCCGGTCATGTTCTTGATGGTCTGCGCCATCAACTGGGCGCCGCCCTCCCAGCCCCCGCCGTTGCGGGCACCGGCCTGGAACGCCGCGTTGATCTTGTCGACCCCGCCTCCGTAGCCGGTCTTCTTGAAGGCCGGGATCTGCGCCTCCGTGTCCCGGGGGATGGAGATCAGGTACGCCTGGTCGTGCGTCGCCGGAATGTGCAGCACGATGATGCTGTCCGCGCGGATGTCGTCCGGCGAGGACCGCTCCCGGGCGTCCACGCCGAGCAGCAGCATGTCGATCGGGCCGTCCAGGCTGGCACCGCCCTCGGCATCCGACTTGCCGGCATCGCCGAGCAGGTTGCGCTGGGAGATGTTGCCGGTGGCGCTGCTGATCAGGGCCTTGCTGCCGACGATCGCGACGCCGCTGGTCATCATCAGCACGGCGCCGAAGATCAGGGTGAGTCGGGCCCAGAGCGGGTCCTTGCGCCGCGGCCGCTTTTTGGCGGAGCCGGTACCGGCCTTCGGGCCCTTCCCTGGTTGTGGGGGGATGGTCGTGGAGACCCGGACGGAAGCGCGGGGTGACTCCAGCGACGGAGGGCGACGGCTGGTCTGAACCGGCATGCGTGCTCCAGCTCGCGTGATCGGGGGGCGGCATCACTGTACGGACGCTTTCCCGTCCTGGCGAGTTCGTCGCAGCGCTATTTTTCGTTCTTCCGGCCGCCATCCAGCCAGATCATCCGAACGTCCAGATAATTGCGACCGGTCGGTGGTTGGTTCACCGGAAACCGAAAGGGAAGCACCGACCGGTGATGACGTCCGTTGACGTCTCGCCCGTCATCGGGCGGGAACCGATCGGGCGACGCCGGCGGCCGGCCGCGTCGACGGCGGGCCGGGCCGCCGCCGACGCGCGTGCTCAGCTCCCCGTGGTGCCGTCGGCCTTCTGGTTGGCCTTGACCCACGCGGTCATCGTGTCGGCCGACATCGCCTTGTACATGGCCAGCGCCTTCTCCTTGTCGGAGACCACCACCGACTCGCCGTTGATGGTCTGGCTGCCGACGTGCGGGCTGGTGACGAAGGTGAGGTTCTCGCCCCGCAGGTTGCGGAACTGCACCCCCATGTCGACCAGGGAGAAGGACTCATCGACGGTGACCGCCGCGGTCACCGACTTGAGGAAGTCGTTCAGCTTCTTCGGATTGGTCAGCGTGCCCGTGCTCGCCGCCTTGTCCATCAGCGCGCGGAGGAACTCCTGCTGGTGACGCATCCGGGCGAAGTCGCCGTCCGGGAACTGCTTACGCTGCCGGATCCAGTCCAGCGCCTCGGCGCCGTCCATGTGGTTGGTGCCCTTGGTGAACGTCCGGTACGGCTTGTGGATCGAGGTGACCGTCCGCTCCACCTTCAGGTCGACGCCGCCGAGAGCGTCGGTGACCTGCTTGAAGCCGGCGAAGTCGATCGCCATCACGTGGTCGAGCCGCACATCGGTGAAGCACTCCACGGTCCGTACGGCCAGGGGCAGCCCGCCGAACGCGAACGCCCCGTTGATCTTCCCGCGCCGGCCCGAGCCGCACTCCGCGTTGGCGCTCTCCGGAATGGGCACGTAGAGGTCGCGCGGGATGGAGACCAGGTAGGCCTGCTGGTGGTCGGCCGGGATGTGCATCACGATGATCGTGTCGGCCCGCCACTTGCTGGACTGGTCCACCGGGGCGTCCGGGTCCCGCGAGTCGCTGCCGACCAGCAGGATGTTCAACGCGCCGTCCACCGCCCTGGCCGGCCGCCCGCCGGTGATCTCCGAGAACGGGTCGGTGCGGGCCAGGTCGTTGTTGAGGTTGCGGGCGTAGAACCAGGCGCCGGCCCCGCCGAGCAGGGCGAGCACCAGCACGACCACGCCGGTCACCAGGCCGATCCGGCCCCAGCGCGGGCGTGCGCCGCGCCGCCGCTCGGGCCCGCCCGGTCCGCCCGGTCCGCCGGGACCACCCGGGCCCCCCGGCCCGGACGGCCCACCCGGCCCCCCGGCCCGTGGCTCGCCGTCGTGCGACGGGTACCAGCGTGCCTCGGCTGGCTGGGCGCGTCCGGTGGCGCCCCGGCCGGAGCCGGGCACCGACGCGCGCCCGGCGCTGCGATGCACGTACGGGAGCGGAACACCGGCGGGCATGGTCGCTGACATGTAACTCAGGGTACGTAGGTAGGGCCAGTGTCGCCGCGAGGCGGAGCCGGCGTTGCGGCCGTCGCCCCGGCCGGTCCGCTACACCAGCCGCCCGCGGAAGTACTCGATCGTGCGTCGCAGGCCGTCTTCGGGCGCCACGGTCGGCTCATATCCGAGCAGGTCGCGGGCGAGGGTCAGATCCGGGCGACGCATCTCCGGATCGTCCGCGCCGCGGGTGATGTAGGTCACCTCGGAGCTGCTGCCGCAGAGTGACACGATCGTCTCGGCCAGTTGCCGCATGCTCAGCTCGTGCTCGGTGCCGCAGTTGATCGGCCCGGTCTCGCGGGAGTCGAGCAGCAGCAGGATGCCGCGGACCAGATCCTCGACGTAGCAGATCGAGCGGGTCTGGTTGCCCGTGCCGTGCACCGTGATCGGCGCGCCGCGCAGTGCCTGGGAGATGAAGGTGGGGATGGCGCGGCCGTCGTCCGGCCGCATCCGCGGGCCGTACGTGTTGAAGATCCGCACGATCGCGGCGTCCAGCCCCCGACTGCGGTGGTAGGCCATGGTGGCCGCCTCGGAGAACCGCTTCGCCTCGTCGTAGACGGCGCGCACCCCGACCGGGTTGACGTTGCCCCAGTAGGTCTCCCGCTGCGGGTGCTCCTTCGGGTCCCCGTACGCCTCGGAGGTGGAGGCCATCAGGAACCGGGCGCCGTCGGCGACCGCGCGGTCCAGCAGGTGCAGGGTGCCCACCGAGCCGACCCGGAGGATCTGCACCGGGAGCTTCTCGAAGTCGGTCGGGCTCGCCGGGGAGGCCATGTGCAGGATGGCGTCGAACCGCTCGGCCAGCGCCGGGTGGTGGGACGGCAGCCCGTCGGAGATGTCGGCCTCGACCAGGGTGAAGGTCGGGGTGTCCAGCAGGTGGGCGACGTTCTCCTTCGACCCGGTGACGAAGTTGTCCAGCGCGACCACCGTGCAGCCACGGGCGACCAGGGCGTCCACCAGGTGTGACGGTACGAAACCGGCGCCGCCGGTGACGAGGATGCGGTGACCGGGTCCGAAGCGCGCAGCAACCTTCATACCGGTCAGCCTACCGACCGTCCGGCCCCCCGCATCCTGCGCCGCACCACCGGCGCGGCGGAGGGGCCCCTGCTGGCAAGGGCCCCTCCTGACACCGTGGCTGGCCCCGCCGGCCCACCGTGGCTCGGTGGACGCCGGCGGACCGGGCTCAGTGGGCGCCGGCGCCGGTGAGGGCGCGGACCTCCAGTTCGGCGTACTTGTCCTCGTCGTGCTCCTTGGAGATGACCGTGCCGATCCAGCCGCACAGGAAGCCGAACGGGATCGACAGGATGCCCGGGTTGGACAGCGGGAACCACTGCCAGTCCTGGTCCGGGAACATCGAGGTCGGTGCCCCGGAGACCACCGGTGAGAAGAACACCAGGAACACGGCGGCCAGCAGGCCGCCGTAGATGGCCCAGACCGCGCCCGAGGTGTTGAACCGCCGCCAGAAGAGGCTGTAGAGGATCGCCGGGAGGTTGCCGGACGCGGCCACCGCGAAGGCCAGCGCCACCAGGAAGGCCACGTTCAGGCTCTGCGCGAAGATGGACAGGACGATCGCGATGGCACCGATGACCAGGGCGGAGACCCGGGCGACGGTCACCTCCTGACGTTCGGAGGCCTGGCCCTTCTTCAGAACGTTCGCGTAGAAGTCGTGCGCCAGGCTGGACGAGGAGGCCAGGGTCAGCCCGGCCACCACGGCCAGGATGGTGGCGAAGGCGACCGCCGCGATGATCGCGAGCAGGGTTGCCCCGCCGAGGTCACCGCCGAGGAAGTCGATGCCGAGCGCCTCCGCCAGTTGCGGCGCCGCCGTGTTGCCCGCCTTGTCCTGGGCGGTGATCGCCTCGCTGCCGACCAGCGCCGCGGCGCCGAAGCCGAGGGCCAGGGTGAGCAGGTAGAAGGTGCCGATGATGCCGATCGCCCAGAGCACGCTCTTGCGGGCCGCCTTCGCGGTCGGGACGGTGTAGAAGCGGATCAGGATGTGCGGCAGGCCGGCCGTGCCGAGCACCAGCGCGATGCCGAGCGACAGCAGGTCGACCTTGTTGTAGAAGGTCTGTGTCGCGTTGCCGGCCACCTCCACGCCGTAGCGCAGCCCGGGTTCGAGGAACGCGCTGCCCTTGCCGGAGGAGGCGGCGGCGTCGCCGAGCAGCGACGACAGGTTGAACTTGTACTTCGCCAGCACCAGCAGGGTCATCACCAGCGCGCCACCCATCAGCAGGAACGCCTTGACGATCTGTACGTAGGTGGTGCCCTTCATGCCGCCCACCGTGACGTAGATGATCATCAGGGCGCCGACCATGATGATGGTGGCGACCTTGGCGGTGTCGGCGTCCATGCCGAGGAAGGTCGTCCCCGGCTTGATCCCCAGCAGCAGCGCGACCAGCGCACCCGCGCCAACCATCTGGGCCAGCAGGTAGAAGATCGACACGGTGATGGTGGAGACGGCCGCGGCGGTACGCACCGGACGCTGCCGCATCCGGAAGGCCAGCACGTCCGCCATCGTGTACCGGCCCGAGTTCCGCAGCAGTTCGGCGACCAGCAGCAGGGCCACCAGCCAGGCGACCAGGAAGCCGATTGAGTAGAGGAAGCCGTCGTAGCCGTAGAGGGCGATGATGCCGGCGATGCCGAGGAACGAGGCGGCCGACATGTAGTCGCCGCCGATCGCCATGCCGTTCTGGAAGCCGGAGAAGGACCGGCCGCCGGCGTAGAAGTCGGTGGCGGTCTTGGTCTGCCGGCTGGCCCAGATGGTGATGGCCAGGGTCACCGCCACGAAGACCAGGAAGAGCGTGATGGTCAGGTTGCGGGCGGTGGTGCTGCCCGCCTCAGCCGCGAGGACCGTGTTCACGGGTCACCTCCCCGATCTCGGCGCGGATCCGGTCGGCGACCGGGTCGATCTTGCGGTCGGCGTACCGGGAGTAGAGCCAGGCGATCAGGAAGGTCGAGACGAACTGGAGCAGGCCGAAGACGAGGGCGACGTTGATGTTGCTGCCGAAGAGCTTCGTGCCCATGAAGTCCCGCGCGTACGCGGAGAGGATCACGTAGAGCGCGTACCACAGGAAGAACGCGACGGTCATCGGGAAGACGAAGCCGCGCAGCGCGCGCCGCAACCCGGCGAACTCGTCCGACCGCTGTACGGCGAGGTACCGCTCCGCCGCCGACTCGGCGGGGGCGGACGCGGGTGTGTCCGTGGACATTTGTGGATCACCACCTTCACAGGCGTGGGGAGTTTCGCGCACGGTAGAAAGCGCGCTCCCCGCCGGGGAAGGGTGAGATCGGCGCCGGTCGACGGCTGCGCCGAACGGCACGGTGGCTGCGCCCAGTGACGCAGCTCACTTCGACGAGCGGTCGGTCCGCCGGCCGCCCAGTCAGGTCAGCTCGCGGTACCGGCCCCGGTAGTGCAGCAGCGGGTCGGTCTCGGCGGCCAGCTCGACGACCTCGATGGTGGCCTCCACCAGCAGGCCCCAGCCGTACTCCCGGGCGGTGTCGAGCCGGCATCCGGTCCAGCCGCCGGCGTCGGTCGGCACCGGGCCGTAGGGGGTGTCGCTCCACGCGCCGGTCGCGAAGAGGCCGCCGGGGGACGGGAAGAGGCCGGCGAACCGGTCGGCGAGCTGCCGGTGCGCCGGGCCCAGCGGGGCCACCGCGAAGCGGCCCGCCTCCTCCACCGCCGCCCAGAGGTCCGACTCGGGGTCGATCAGGCCGAGCAGTCGGTCCGGCTCACCCTCCGCGACCAGCGTGGACGAGACGGTCAGGCCCGAGGGTCCGGGCGCCGTCCAGAGCGTCACCGGCGACGCCAGCCGACCCCGCAACCGGCGTACGGGGGAACGCTGGTCGGCGGGCACGGCGAACGGGTCGGTGTGGTGGATCTCGGCACCCGGCTCATGATTCACGTGAAACATTGTGCCGCCCCCGGCTTGCGCCCAGCCGAGGAAGCGCCGGTGCGCATCCGCCCGGCGCGGCTGCCCGTAAGCCCTCGGGTGCGGCTCGCGCGGGAGTCCTATCGTTCGGGCATGTCCCTCGCGACGCCCCAGCGGCGCTACGCCTTCCCGCGCCGAGCAGATGCCCGCTGACCAGGGCACGTCCCGGTATCGGCCATGACCGGCCGCGCGCCCTGGCGTCGGCGGCCGCCGGTCGGCGAGGCGCTGGTGGCCCGGCTGGGCACCCCCCGGCCCATCCGTCGGCTGGGCAGCAGCCCGCGCTCGTGGGTGTGGCTCGTCGAGTTCGACGGCAGCCCGACCATCGTCAAGCAGATCGTCGGGGGAGCTGACGCCCGCGACCGCCACGCCCGCGAGGCGACCGCGCTCCGGCTTGCTGCCCGGGCCCGTCCGGCCGTGGCGCCCACGCTGCTCGCCACCGACGAGGACGCCCTCGTCCTGGTGCTGGAGCACCTGGCCCACGTCCCACCGGCACCCGACTGGGTGGTCGGTTACGCCGAGGCCCTGGCCCGACTGCACACCACCACCACGGCCGCCGACAGCGGAGCCCTGCCTCCGTGGGCCGGGCCGGACCACGCCGACGTGCGGTCCTTCCTCGACCTCGCCCGCCACCTCGGAGCACCCGTACCGCCCCGGGCGTCCGACGAACTGCACCGGCTCGTGCGACGCCTCGACGTGGCCGGGCAGTTCGCGCTGCTGCACGGTGACCCCTGCCCGGGCAACGACCTGCACACCGTCGACGGCGTCCGGTTCGTGGACTACGAACAGGCCAGCCTCGGCAACGGCCTGACCGAACTGGTCTATCTGCGCATCGGATTCCCCACCTGCTGGTGCGTCACCGCGGTGCCGCAGGGCCTCGTCGCGGAGGCCGAACGGGCGTACCGCACCACCTGGCACCGGCTGACCGGCGGCCCGCCGCGGGGCGACCTCGGCGGCGCCTGCGTGGGCTGGCTCATCCGCGGTGACGCCCTGGTGGAACGGGCCCACCGCGGCGCGGTCGACCAGTTGGCCCGGCTGCCGCGGGAGGACTGGCGCTGGGGGACGGTGAGCGCCCGGCAGCGGATGCTGCACCGCCTCACGGTCGTCGGTGACCTGGTCGCAGGCCACCCGGAACTGGACGACGTAGCCCGGTTGAGCCGGGCGATGGGCGCACAGCTCCACCGGCGCTGGCCCACCCTGGCCCCGCCGCCGCGCGTCCGTCCCGACCGGGTCTGACCGGGTCGCCACGCCGTCCACACGTCACCGGTGACGCCCACCCGACAACGCCCGGCGAGGCAGGCCGGCTCAGGCCGTACTCCCGTCGCCCCGGTCCTCGGCGGCGAGTGAGCGGCGGCCGGCGGCCGGCGTCAGCGGCGCGGGGTGACGGTGGCCAGCAGCTCGGGCTGGCGGCGGTCCAGCACGTCGCCGGCCAGGTACGCGCCGAGCAGCGCCGCGCCCAGCCCGTAGGCCGTGCCGACGGGCAGGGCCAGCCAGAGCCAGACGTCACCGAGCAGCGCCGCGGCCACCACCATCGGCACCGCGGCGACCGCCGAGATCAGCATGGACAGCAGAGTGAGGAAGCTCTTCGCCACCCCGGCGCCGCTGTTCAGCGCGAACGGGTTGCTCGTCTCCGGCAGCGAGTACGCCCCGAGGACGGAGACGAAGGTGTTGACGGCCAGCCCGGCCCCGTAGGTGGCGACGAGGCTGCCAACCATCATCCCGATCCAGCCCGGCTCACCGAGCACCACCGCGAGCACGACGGAGACGACGCCCAGCATCGGCAGCACGTAGATCGAGAAGGCGGTCATCCGGGCCCGCAGCTCCTGCTGGCCGGGCACACCGGCGACCACGTGCGCCGCGTACGCGCTGCCGTCGAAGCCGAACTGGTTGGCCAGGGTGACCGCGGCGAGCACCCCGACGAAGAGCATCGAGACGCTGACCAGCACCGGCGACGAGGTGTCGGGGGCGCTGAAGCCCTGCCCCTGTCCGACCGTGAAGCCGGAGCCGCCCAGGTTGACCATCACCGGCACGAAGATCCCGACCACCGCGACGGTGATCAGGTTGGCCCGCCGTCGGGCGTCCCGCCACCAGTAGCGGGCCTCCCGGGCGACCAGCGCGCCGAACCGGTCCCGGCGGACCCAACCGAGCGCGCGCGGGAAGAGCTCAGCGACGGAAGCGCCGGTGGCGCCGCGCCGAGCCGGGGCCGGGCCGGCGCTCGCCGCACCCACCATCGCCGACTCCAGCGAGCGGGACCACCAGGCCAGCAGCGCGGCGATGGCCAGCGCCGTGATCAGCAGCTTGACCGGTGCGGCCCAGACCCGGCCCTCGGCCACGTCGATGCCGGCGGTCCACGGGGCGCCGAACGGCGTCCAGCCCACCACCTCGGCAACCCCGGAGAGCCGGTCCCAGTCGGTCTCGCGCAGCGCGGCGACACCCACCAGCTGCAACGGCCCGAGCAGCGCGGCGGTCAGCGCGAGCAGGACGGCCGCCAGGTCGCGGACCCGGCGGGAACGCAGCATGGTGGCGAATGCGCTGGTGACCGCCCGCGCGGCCGCGACGCAGAGCAGCAAACCGGCGAGCACGCCGACGACGGCGACGAGCGCGGCCGACCAGCCGCCCAACGCGGCCGCGGTGACCACCAGGCCGAGCAGCGCCAGCAGCACCGCGACGGCGGGCACGCTCACCAGGGCGGCGGTGAACAGGCCGGTGACCAGGGTGCGGCGCGGCAGCGGGAGCAGCGCGAACCGGGCCGGGTCGAGCGTCTCGTCCACCCCGAAGAAGACCAGCGGCAGCAGCAGCCAGCCGAGCACCGTCACGCCGCCGCCGAAGGCCGCGACCATCAGGGCGTAGCGACCCTCCCCGGACAGGCCGGGGGCGGCGAACAGGACGAAGCCGGTGGCGGCGAACCAGAGCCCGACCAGCGAACCGGCCACGAAGAGCGCGATCCGCCAGCCCTGGCCCCGGAAGTTGTTGCCCATCACGCGGAGCTTCAGCCGGACGAAGTGCCGGGCGGAGACCCGCCGGGGCGGCGCGGCCGGCGTCGTCGGCGCGCTCACCGCGACAGCCACGCCAACTCCTCGCCTGTCGCCGTACGGCCGCCGACCACCTCGACGAAGACCTGCTCCAGCGAACGGTCCCCGCGCACCTCGCCCAGGGTGCCGACCCGCTTGATGGTGCCCGCGGCCAGGATCGCCACGTGCGAGCAGAGCCGCTCGACGACCTCCATGACGTGGCTTGAGAAGACCACCGTCCCGCCGCCGATGACGTAGCGCTGGAGGATGTCCCGGATCAGCGCGGCCGAGACCGGGTCGACCGCCTCGAACGGCTCGTCGAGCACCAGCAGTCGGGGTCCGTGCAGCAGGGCGCAGGCCAGGCCGATCTTCTTCTTCATGCCGGCGGAGTAGTCGACCACCAGGGTCCGACCGGCGTCGCCGAGGGCGAGCACGTCGAGCAGCTCCGCCGCCCGCTGGTCGACCACCGCCGGGTCCATCCCGCGCAGCAGACCGTGGTACGCGAGCAGCTCCGCGCCGCTGAGCCGGTCGAAGAGCCGTACGCCGTCCGGCATCACCCCGAGCAGCTGCTTCGCGCCGACCGGGTCGGCCCAGACGTCGTGCCCGAGCACCCAGGCGGCCCCGGCGTCCGGCCGGAGCAGACCGACCGCCATCGACAGGGTGGTGGTCTTCCCGGCGCCGTTCGGGCCGAGCAGGCCGTAGAAGGAGCCGGCCGGGACGGCCAGGTCCACGCCGGCGACCGCGACCTTGCCGTCGAACTGTTTCGCCAGGCCGCGCAGGGCGAGCGCCGGGTGCTCAGCAGTCATGCGTCCGACCGTATCCGGCCGGAACCAGCGCGCCTACAGGCGCAGCGCCTCGGGGGCGTGCAGGCGGAGCATGGTGGCCCCGACGTCGGCCGGCGCGCGGCGGCGGGTCGCCATCGACACCGCCACCATCACGGTGAAGGCCAGCGGCACCGTCCAGGCGGCCGGCTGGGCGGTGAGCGTGGCCGGCCAGCCGGACAGCGGTGGCCCGAGCACGGTGACCAGCACCGCCGCGACCGCCGCGCCGCCGCCGACCAGCACCCCGGCGGCGGCGCCCGCGTCGGTCAGCCCCCGCCACCAGATGCCCAGCACCAGCAGCGGGCAGAAGCTGGACGCGGCGACCGCGAAGGCCAACCCGACGACCTGCGACACGTCCAGCCCGGAGACCTTCAGCGCGAGCACGGCCGGCACCGCGCCGGCGATCACCGTGGCCAGCCGGAAGCCCCGCACCGAGCCGCGCCCGAGCACGTCGGTGGAGATCACCCCGGCGACGCTGGTGAGCAGCCCGGACGAGGTCGAGAGGAAGGCCGCGAACGCCCCGGCCGCGACCAGCGCGGCGAGCAGCCGGCCGGTCGTGCCGTCGCCGAGCGCGGCGCCGGGCAGCAGCACCACCACCGCGTCGGTCTGCCCCGTGACCAGCAGTTGCGGGGTGTAGATCCGGCCGAGCACCCCGTAGATGGTGGGCAGCAGGTAGAAGGCGCCGACCAGGGCCAGCACCACCAGCGTGGTGCGCCGGGCCGCCCCGCCGTCGGGATTGGTGTAGAAGCGCACCAGCACGTGCGGCAGCCCCATGGTGCCGAGGAAGGTGGCCAGGATCAGCGAGTACGTGGCGAACAGGCCCCGGTCGTCGTCCCCGGCGGCGCTGGGCAGCAGCCAGTCGGCCGCGTCGGTGGCCACCCCGGAGACCTCCGGCACCGGGTCGCCGGCGGCGAAGGTCAGCTCGTCGCCGGGGCGTACCTGAAGGATCTGGCCGTCGGGCAGGGTGAGGGTCGCGCGGTGCTCGACCACGACGGTGGTCGCGCTCCGGAACGCCGGCCCGTCGGGCGGGGTCACCGCCGGGCGGGCGTCGGCCTGCCACTGCAACGCCAGGAAGATCGCCGGTACGGCGAGCGCGGTCAGCTTCAGCCAGTACTGGAAGGCCTGTACGAAGGTGACCGCGCGCATGCCGCCGAGCGCCACGTTCGCGGTGACCACCACGGCCACCAGCAGGGCGCCCACCGGGTACGGCGAGCCGGCCACGGTGGCCAGCGTCAGCCCCGCCCCCTGCAACTGCGGCACCAGGTAGAGCCAGCCGATGAAGATCACGAAGATGGTGGCGAGGATGCGCAGCCGCCGCGACCCTAGCCGCAGCTCGCAGAAGTCGGGCAGGGTGAACGCCCCGGAGCGGCGCAGCGGCGCGGCCACGAAGAGCAGCAGCGCGAGGTAGCCGGCGGCGAAGCCGACCGGGTACCAGAGCACGTCCACGCCGTACTTCAGGATGAGCCCGGCGATGCCGAGGAAGGACGCGGCGGAGAGGTACTCGCCGCCGATCGCGGCGGCGTTCCAGGTCGGGCTGATCGCCCTCGACGCGACCAGGAAGTCGGAGGTGGTGCGGGCCAGCCGCAGCCCGTAGAAGCCGATCCCGACGGTTACCAGGGTGACCGCCACGATGGCCGGTACGACGTAGCCGTTGCCCATCTCAGCGCTCCGGCCGCTGGACGAGGTCGATGAAGTCCTGCTCGTTCCGTTCCGCCAGCCGCACGTACGCCCAGCCGACGGCGATCAGGAACGGGAACGACGCCACCCCGAGCAACAGCCACGGCAGGTTGACCCCGAGCACGGTGACCCGGCCGACCGCGGGCGCGATGGCGAAGAGCCAGGGCAGCCCGCCCAGCCCGATCGCGACCACCAGCGACAGCCGCATCGCCAGCGCCAACTGGGCCCGGACCAGCCCGCGGACCAGCGTCTCCCCGATCCGGGTCTGCTGGGCCAGTTCGGCACGGGTGCGCTCGGCCCGGTCGTCGCGGCGGGACACCTCGGCCAGCACGATCCGCGCCCGGGGTTGCGCCGCCCGGGCGGCCGGCGGCTGCTCCGGCGCCCCGGCTCGGACGGCCCGG
>NZ_JAMOKF010000541.1 GCF_023656545.1 Micromonospora phytophila
GTCCAGCGCGATCCGCGCCGCCGCGTACAGCTCGACGCCGTAGCGCCGCTCGGCCAGGACCGCGGCGGCCGCCGCGCGGCGCAGCAGATGGGCGTCGAGGGCGCGGGCCGCCAGCTCCGCCCGCGCCTGCAACCGCTCGACCCGGCCGGCGGTCCAGATCAGGTACGCCCCGACCAGGCCGACGACCAGCGCGGCCACCCACCACCACATGCCCGGCATCGTCAGCCCAGCCCCACCCATTCGGTGTCCATGACCCGCCCGTCGGTGGCCTCGATCGCCGCCGCGTACACCTCCACGACCCGGCGGGCGACCACGGGCCAGTCGAAGTACGCCACCACCTGGTCGCCGCACGCGGTCAGCGCGGCCCGCCGGTCGGGGTCGTCGAGCAGTTCGGTGAGGGTCGTCCGCAACGCCGCCGGGTCCCCGGTCGGGAAGAGCTGCCCCGCCCGGCCGCCGTCGAGCACCCGGCGGAACGCGTCGAGGTCGCTGGCGACGACGGTGGTCCCCGCGGCCAGCGCCTCGGTGAGGATCATGCCGAAGGACTCCCCGCCGGTGTTCGGCGCCACGTAGAGGTGCACGCTGCGCAGCATCCGCGCCTTGTCCTCCTCCGAGACCAGCCCGAGGAAGGTCACCCGGTCGCGCAGCTCGGCTGGGAAGCGGTCGAACAGGTCGTCCGGGTCGCCGGGACCGGCGACCAGCAGCCGCAGCCCGGGACGCTGCCGGGCCAGCTCGACGAAGGCGTCCCGGAGCACCGGGAACCCCTTGCGGGCCTCGGTGAACCGGCCCAGGAAGCCGATCGAGCCGCCCTGCCCGGGCGCGCACTCCCCCGGCCAGCCCGGCAACTGCTGCGCGTCGGTGAACTTCGCGACGGCCACTCCGTTGGGGATCTCCACCGCGCCGCCGTCCATGTGCTCGACCTGCACCTTGCGGGCCAGCGCGCTGACCGCGATCCGGGCGGTGATCCGTTCCAGCACGATCTGGAGCACGCCCTGGGCCGCGGCGAGGGCCCGGGACCGGGTCATCGCGGTGTGGAAGGTGGCCACCACCGGGCCGCGGGTGGAGAGCACGGCCAGCAGCGACAGGCTCAGGGTGAGCGGTTCGTGCACGTGCAGCACGTCGAAGTCGCCCCGGGCGATCCAGCGGCGTACCCGGGCCGTGGAGACCGGGCCGAAGGCGATCCGGGCCACCGAGCCGTTGTAGGGCAGCGGCACGGCCCGCCCCGCCGCCACCACGTAGGCCGGCAGCGGGGAGTCCTCGTCGGCGGGGGCGAGCACGCTCACCTGGTGGCCGAGCCCGATCAGCGCCTCGGCGAGGTCCATGACGTGGTTCTGCACGCCTCCGGGGACGTCGAAGGAGTACGGGCACACGATGCCGATCCGCATGGCGCCCCCTCCCTCACACCTGTCCGGTGGCCGGGGAGGGCCGCCGCGCGCCGTCACCCGTGCCGTGCTGGTCCAGCCACATCCGCTGCAACATGTGCCAGTCTTCCGGATGCCGGGCGATGCCCGCCGCCAGACCGTCGGCGATCCGCTGCGTCAGCGAGCGGGCCCGCTGGTCGAGCGGGCCCTCCTCCGGGCCGGGCACCGGCAGCGGGCCCTCCAGCGACGCGCACGCGGCGTCCGGTTCGTACCACATCGAGGCCACGTACAGGGGCGCGCCGGTGCGCAGCGCCAGCAGGGCCGGGCCGGCCGGCATCCGGGTCCGGCCGCCGAAGAACTCCACCTCCACCCCTCGCGCGGAGAGGTCCCGGTCGGCCAGCAGCGGCACCACCGCGCCGGAGCGCAGCCGGTCGACCAGCACGTCGAACGCGGGCCGCTCGCCACCCTGGGTCGGCAGGATCTCCATGCCCAGCCCCTGCCGGAAGGCGACGAACCGCTCGTAGACCCCCTCCGGCTTGAGGCGCTCGGCGACCGTGGTGATCGGCCAGCCGGTGGCGGCCACCCAGGCGCCGGCGGCGTCCCAGTTGCCGCCGTGCGGCAGCGCCACCACCGCGCCCCGGCCGGCGGCCACGTCGGCGGCGAGCAGTTCCTCGCCGTGCAGCCGGAAACCGGCCAGGATCTGCGACCGGCTCAGCGAGGGCAGCCGGAACGCCTCCATCCAGTACCGGGCGTACGAGCGCAGGCCCTGACGGACCAGCTCGTCCAGCTCCGCCTCGGGCAGGTCGGGGCCGACCACCCGGCGCAGGTTCGCGCGCAGTCGGGCCGTACCCCCGCCGCCCCGGCGGTGGGCGCGGTCGGCGCCCGCCCGGAACGCCGCGGCCACGACGGGCCGGGGCAG
>NZ_JAMOKF010000542.1 GCF_023656545.1 Micromonospora phytophila
CCCCGCGGCCGTCTGGGGTGACGTGCCGGACCGGGTGCCCGACGGCACCCTGCTGGCGGTGGCCGTCAACGGCCGGGTCGGCGCGGTCGTCCCGGTGGTCCCACGGGACGCCGGCGGTCGCCGGTTCGCCGCGCTGCTCGCCGACGATCGGCTCTTCCGCGCCGGGGCGAACCGGCTCGACGTCTACCAGGTCGCCGCCGACGGCGCCCTGCGCCGCCTCGCCCTCTCCTAGCCCGGCCGGCCGTCTCCGGCCGTTCGCGCGCCGCTCGCATCCGCTCGTCGTCCGCGCCCGCCCGCCCCGCCCGCGCCCGCCCGCCGGCCGCTCTCGCGCCCCCTCGCGCTCGTCCGTGAACCGCTCTCGTGCCCCCTCGCACCCGTCCGCGAACCGACCGGTAGCGTTCCCATGCCTCGCAGCCCCGGGCACGTACCGGCCGTACCCGGAACCGGCGTGGTTTCCCGGCCGCCTGGTCGGGAATCGGGTGACGCATACCTCACCGCCCAACCACGGCGGGCGGTATCGCCGCACCCGCGATTACGGTAAAAGCGAAGGCAATTCAACGAAGATTCGCCGGCGAAGCGAGGAACCACATGACGGAAGTCAAGCTCGATCACCCCGGTGGGCAGCTGTCGATGCCGGTGCAACCCGCGGTCGAGGGCCCCGCCGGCATCGGGGTGGGCAAGCTGCTGAAGGAAACCGGGATGACGACGTACGACCCGGGTTTCGTCAACACCGCGGCTGCCGCATCCGCGATCACCTACATCGATGGCGACGCGGGGATCCTGCGTTACCGGGGATACCCGATCGAGCAGCTGGCCGAGAAGTCCTCCTTCCTGGAGGTCTCCTACCTGCTGATCTACGGTGAGTTGCCGACCGAGCAGCAGCTGACCGAGTTCACCGAGTGGATTCGCCGGCACTCGCTGCTGCACGAGGAGATGCGCCGCTTCTTCGACGGCTTCCCCCGCGACGCGCACCCGATGGCGGTGCTCTCGTCGGCGGTCAGCGCCCTCTCCACCTTCTACCAGGACAGCCTGGACCCGTTCGACTCCGAGCACGTGGAGATCTCCACGGTGCGGCTGATGGCGAAGGTCCCCACCATCGCCTCGTACGCCTACAAGAAGTCGATCGGCCAGCCGCTGCTGTACCCGGACAACTCGCTGGGGTACGTGGACAACCTGCTGCGGATGACCTTCGGCGTCCCGGCGGAGCCGTACGAGGTCGACCCGGTGGTGTCGAAGGTGCTGGACATGCTCTTCGTCCTGCACGCCGACCACGAGCAGAACTGCTCCACCTCGACCGTGCGGCTGGTCGGCTCCAGCAACGCCAACCTCTTCGCCTCGGTGTCGGCCGGCGTCAACGCGCTCTTCGGGCCGCTGCACGGCGGCGCCAACCAGGCCGTGCTGGAGATGCTCCAGAAGATCAAGGCCGAGGGTGGTGACGTCCGGTCCTTCGTCCGCAAGGTCAAGGACAAGCAGGACGGCGTCAAGCTGATGGGCTTCGGCCACCGGGTCTACAAGAACTACGACCCGCGCGCCGCGCTCGTCAAGAAGGCCGCCCAGGACGTGCTCGGCCGGATGGCCAAGCCGGACCCGCTGCTGGACATCGCGATGGAGATGGAGGAGATCGCCCTCGCCGACGACTTCTTCGTCTCCCGCCGGCTCTACCCGAACGTGGACTTCTACACCGGCCTGATCTACAAGGCCATGGGCTTCCCGACCAAGATGTTCACGGTGCTCTTCGCGCTGGGCCGGCTTCCCGGCTGGATCGCCCAGTGGCGCGAGATGATCAGCGACCCGGAGACCAAGATCGGCCGCCCGCGGCAGATCTACACCGGCTCGCCGGAGCGGGCGTACGTCCCGGTCCAGGAGCGCTGACCTCCGAGCCGTACGTGACGAAGGCCGCCGACCCGCACGGGGTCGGCGGCCTTCGTTGTTGCCGTGCTCAGCGCAGGCCGGCGGCGGCGAGGAGGTTGCCCTCGGCGATCGCCGGCAGGGCCCGACCGCGGGCCATCCGCTGCTCGGCCCGCTCGGCGGCGAACGCGGGCGCCTTGGCGACGGCCGTCGCGTAGCTCGCCGCGGTGCGCTGCGCGATGGCCGACCAGCCGTACCGCTCGTGGACCATGGTGCGGGCCCGGCGGGCGAGCTGGCGGGCCCGCTCCCGGTCCGACAGCAGCGCGCTTACCGCGTCGGTCAGCCCGTCAGGGTCGTGCGGGCGGAAGGTCATCCCGGGGACGCCCGGCTCGACGATCTCGGCCAGCCCGCCGGTCG
>NZ_JAMOKF010000543.1 GCF_023656545.1 Micromonospora phytophila
GGCGGCGAGCACGCAGGCGAGCACGCTGGCCGCGCCGACCGCCGGATAGCCGCCGACGGCGAGCACCGGGCCGGCCAGCACGATCGACGCCAGCACGCCGAGCGTCTCGGCCGTCCGGGCCCGGCCGACGGTGCGCGCGTACCGGCCGGCCGCGCCGAGGTGGTCGAGTTCGGTGAAGACCAGCGCCTCCAGGGCCCCGGAGGCCAGGGCCCCGCCGGCGCCCCAGAGCAGGAAGCCGACCGCGAACGCCGGGTACGACGGGGCGAGCACCCAGAGGGCGAAGGCGGCGGCGGTGACCAGCGGCGCGAGGCAGAGCAGCAGCCGCCGGGAGACGGCGTCGGCCCAGGCCCCGGAGGGGACCTCCAGCAGGATGCTGCTGGCCGACCAGATCACGAAGAGCGAGGAGATCTGCCAGACCGACAGGCCGGTGTCGCTGAACAGCAGCGCGTACACCGGGTAGAGCAGGACGAGTTCACCGAGGAACGCGTACCCGTAGAGGGTGACCGCCAGCCGGCGGACACGCCGGTCGGGCACGCGCGAGGAGTCGAGGGTCATGAGGCCTTCCCGTGGGGACGAAGCGGACGCCGGACGTACGGCGACCGCGGCGGCCCACGGCAGCGACCTCTAGCGGTGCATCAACATCGCCACGTCATGCTGGCGATGCTAGACGGGGACGGCCCGGGGGGCCACGCCATTCGGCGGACACGCGTCGGGGGTGGGACCCGTGCGGATCCCACCCCCGGCGTGCGGTGGCTCAGCGGCGGAACTTCTCGGCGTCGGTCGACGGGATGACCATGGTGGCCTCGGCGTCCGCACCGGTCGGCTGCGCCGGGATCGTGGCGCCCTGCGAGGTGACCTGAGTGGCGTCCGGATCGGCGTACGGCGTGACCGGGCCGGTGGCGTCCACGGCGCCGGCGCGCGGGACCGGCTGGGTGGCGTCCGCGTCGGCGGCGCGCGGCACGACCTGGGTGGCGTCGGCGGTCGGGCCGGTCAGGTGGGCCTCGGTGTCGCGGCGGCCGGCCTGGTAGGCGCGGGCGTGCGTGGCGATCAGCTGCGATTCCTGCTCGGCGCGGGTCAGCCAGGACTCCCAGCGGCTCTGCATCGGACGGACGAGCCCGCCGCCGACACCGACGACGAGGATGCCGCCGAGGGTGGCGAGCACCGCGACGAGCACCGGGGTGGTCACCGCAGTGGCCACGCCGATCTGGTTGAGCGCGGCGATGACGCCCAGGCCGAGGATGAAGATCGAGGCGATGGTGGCCAGGATCCGCCCGTACGAGAGCCCGCCCAGGGCGCCGCTGATGATGTCCTTGACCGCGTTGGCGATCGCCGCGGCGACCACGACGATGACGATGGCGACGAAGGCGCGGGGCAGCCAGGCGATCACCCCGGCGATCAGATCAGAGATCGGGTTCGGACCCCAGATGCCGAAGGCCAACTGGAGGGTGACCAGCAGGACCCCGTAGTAGGCCAGCTTGGCCACGATGTCGCTGGCGTCGTAGCGGGAGCGGGCGAGCGCCCGGCGGATGCCGCCGCGCTCCACCGCGCGGTCGAAGCCGACGCGCTCCAGGACCTTGTCCACGATCTTCAGCACGGCCTTGGCGATCAGCCAGCCGACCACCAGGATCGCCACGAAGGCGACGGCTTTGGGCAGGAAGAGCATCACCGAGCGGAGGGCGTCCCCCACCGCGTCACCGAAGTTGTCTCTCATCGGAAATCCTCCACACAGGCGTCCAGTTCGTCGGGGCCGGACCTACCCTGCCCGGACGCTGCGGAAACCCCGGCCAGCCGACGGGGGCGGGCCGCAGGCCCCGAGATCCGTACCGCGTTGCCGTGTGGACGGAGACGAACGGTCGCTCGTTCCGGCGTCGTCAGCGACGGCAGTCGTACGACACCGGGGCCTGCGCCTGCACGGGAGAGGGGGAGGTGATGTTGACCGTGGCCGTCTCGGTGGTGGTGCCCACGCCGGCGAAGGCCCAGCGTAGGGTCAGCGTGACGGTGCGCTGGCCGCGCCCCACCCGCTCGCTCAGCAGGCTGCTCGGCGCGCTGCCGGAGCGCAGCCACTGGTAGCGGATCTCCCCCGCCCGACCGTTGGTGGTCACGGTGGCCACCACGTCGACGGTGACGTCGCACCGGTCCCCGGCGGGCTGCGGCACCGCCACCGTCACCCCGGTGACCTCCAACGGGCTGAGCCGCTGCCACAGGTAGAGCCCGACGGCCGCCACGAATGCGACGGTGAGCAGGGTGGAGAGCACCGAGGT
>NZ_JAMOKF010000544.1 GCF_023656545.1 Micromonospora phytophila
GGCCGCCCCGGCGGTGCCGGCCGGGGCGGACCTCTCGCTGACCCAGCTCGCCCCCTGGGTGACCCCCAACTTCGGCTTCTACCGGATCGACACCGCCCTGGTCGTGCCGCAGGTCGACCCGGCGACGTGGCGGTTGCGCATCCACGGGCGGGTGCGCAACCCGATCGAGCTGAGCTTCGCCGAGCTGCTGGCGAGGCCGATGGTCGAGCGGTACGTCACCCTCGCCTGCGTCTCCAACGAGGTCGGCGGGGACCTGATCGGCAACGCCCGCTGGCTGGGGGTGCCGATCAGGGAGCTGCTCGACGAGGCCGACCCGGAGGAGGGCGCCGATCAGGTCGTCGGGCGTTCGGTGGACGGCTGGACCTGCGGCACCCCGACGGCCGTGCTGCGCGACGGCCGGGACGCGCTGCTCGCGGTGGGGATGAACGGCGAACCGTTGCCGGTCGAGCACGGCTTCCCGGTGCGCGTGGTGGTGCCCGGCCTCTACGGCTACGTGTCGGCGTGCAAGTGGGTCACCGAGCTGGAACTGACCAGCTTCGCCGACTTCGACGCGTACTGGGTGCCGCGCGGCTGGTCGGCCCAGGGACCGGTCAAGACGCAGTCGCGGATCGACACGCCCCGCCCCCGCAACCGGCTGACCGCCGGCCGGATCACCGTGGCCGGGGTGGCCTGGGCGCAGCAGCGCGGCATCCGGTCCGTCGAGGTACGCGTCGACGAGGGCGCCTGGCAGCAGGCGGAACTCGCCCCGACGGCCTCGGTGGACACCTGGGTGCAGTGGTCCTGGCGGTGGGACGCCCCGCCGGGCGAGCACACCCTCCAGGTCCGCGCCACCGACGCGACCGGCGCGACGCAGACGCAGCGACGGTCGGCGATCGCGCCGGACGGCGCCACCGGCTGGCACACCGTCAAGGTCACCGTCCGCTGAACCCCCCGCTGCTGACCCGCCCCTGCGGGCCCGCCACCGCCGATCCGCGCAGCACGGCGCCGCGCCCTCCGGAGAGCAGCGGGATGCGCCGCGCCCTCCGGAGAGCAGCGGGATGTCGTGGCGCGGGAAGGAGCGCGGCGCTGTGGCCGGGCGTGGTACGGCGCCGCGCCCCGGAAGGGACGCGGCGCCGGTGTGGTCTGCGGGTGGTCGGTTCAGGCGATCTTGCGCTGGGCCGGGACGGTGGACTTGTGCGGCCGGCCGAGGCGGGCCTCCAGCCGGGCGATGTCCACGCGGGTGTGCCGGCGGTCGGCCAGGTCCTCCCAGCCGACGGCGAGCAGCCGCAGCCGCTCCGACTCGCTGAAGCCGCCCCACACGCCGTACGGCTCGCGGACGGAAAGGGCGTGTGCCGCGCACTCGGCGCGGACCGGGCAGGCCCGGCAGACGGCCTTCGCGCCGGACTCCCGGCGCAGGCGGGACGAGCCACGCTCGCCGTCCGGGTGGAAGAACTGGGCGCTGTCCCGGCCTCGGCAGGCACCGAGCCGCTGCCAGTCCCAGAGGTCGACGATGGGTCCGGGCAGTCTACGTACGTTCGACATCAGCACCCCTCCTCCCCGCGCGGCACCGCGGAGGTCATGTGAACCGGCGTCCGGGCGGCGGTCCGCGCAGGCGCGCCGTTTCCGGCCTGGACTCCCGGTACCCGTGCTTTCCCCGGCTCACACTTCTGTGATCGAAAAGGTCAAGCAAGAAGCGGCATATGCCCTAGTTGTCGGAAAAGTTCGGAGGATTGCCGGGAACCCCCTCCCGACCCGACCCCGTCATGGTCTGCTCGTGGACGGAGAGGAGACCACTGTGCGTACGGTTCTCGTGTGCGTTCGGACGCCCCTCGCGGCGCAGCACCTGGCATCCGCGGCGGCGCGGCTGGGGCTGGCCGCGGTCGTCCGGACGGCAGTCTCCGATCCCGAGGTGATGTTGCGTCTGGCCGAGCGTCCGGCCGACGTGGTGCTCGCCGACACCGCCCTCACCCGGCCGGACAGCGCCGGCTTCGTCCGCCGGGTGCTCGCCCGCGCGCCGCAGGCCGCGGTGGTGCTGCTCGGCACCGAGGAGTCGGAGGCGGCCGCCGCCACCATCAGCGCCGGCGCCCGGGGACTGATCCAGGGTGTCGACCACGACCTGACCAGCGCGGTGGCGAAGGCCCTGCTGCTGCTCGCCGCGCCCGGTCGGGCGGCCCGGCTCCGGATCACCGACCCGGCCCGGGACACCGCCGCGGTCGGCGGGCCGGGTCGCTCCGCCCCCGCCGGCCGGCCACCGGCGGACCCCGGTCCGGCC
>NZ_JAMOKF010000545.1 GCF_023656545.1 Micromonospora phytophila
GTCGCGGACGCGCCGCCCCCCGCGGCGTCGGCGGGCGACACGGGCGCCTGGCGGACGGCGGCCGACGACGGCTGGACCCGCGCCAGCCAGGCCGCGGAGCCCGCCACCGCCGGCACCACCCGCTCCGGACTGCCCAAGCGCGTGCCGCAGGCGCAACTCGTGCCCGGCGGCATCGAACCCCGGGGCGGCCGGGACCGCAGCCGGCGCACCCCGGACGATGTACGTGGCCTGTTGTCGGCCTACCACCGCGGCGTGCAGCGCGGCCGGTCGGCCGGGACGGACCAGAACAGCACCTCGACCAAGGAGACGAGCCGATGAACAGGCCAGCGGCTATGCAGGACATGGGTTGGTTGCTCACCAACTTCGCCGACAGCGTGGCGGGCATCGCCCACGTGGTGGCGGTGTCCGCGGACGGGCTGCTGCTCGCCTCCTCCCGGGACCTGCCCGGGGACCGGGCGGACCAGCTCGCCGCGATCACCTCCGGCGTGGTCAGCCTGACCGAGGGCGCCGCCCGGATGTTCAGCGCCGGGGGCGTGCTGCAGACGGTCATCGAGATGGACAGCGGCTACCTGTTCCTGATGTCGATCAGCGACGGCTCGTCGATGGCCGTGCTGGCGGCCCGCAGCTGCGACGTCGGGCAGGTGGGTTACGAGATGGCGCTGCTGGTCGAGCGGGTCGGCGCCGCGCTGGTGCCGCTGCCCCGGGACGCGGTGCGTTCGTAGCGGGCGCGGCGCGCTGCCGCGCGCCGACCAGGACGAGGAGATCCGGTGCCGGTCGGCCGGGCGGAGGGAGGAGGTGATCGCGGATGGACCAACGGCGCGCGGACCCGCGCGGCGCGCTCGTGCGGCCGTACGCGGTCACCCGGGGGCGTACCGAGCCCCAGCAGGACATCGCCCTGGAGGCGGTCCTGGCGGCGAGCCCCACCCAGGTCGCGGAGTCCCGGTTCGCAGGGCATGACAAGCACCGCATCGCCACCGTCTGCGAGGGACGGGCGCAGTCGCTGGCGGAGATCGCCGCGTACACCCGGTTGCCCCTGGGCGTCGCCCGGGTGCTGGTCGCCGACATGGTGGCCGAGAGCCTGCTGACGCTACACACTGCCGCTCCCGCCGAGGGGTTCGAGGAGCGGATGGAAATCCTTGGAAGGGTGCTAAGTGGACTTCGCAGGCTATGACCCCGCCGGGGCCCGCCAGAACCGGGGAATCATCTCCGCGAAGATCGTGGTCGCGGGTGGCTTCGGCGTGGGCAAGACGACCCTGGTCGGCGCGATCTCGGAGATCACTCCGCTGACCACCGAGGCGGTGATGACCGCGGCCGGTGTCGGCATCGACGACCCGTCCAAGGTGCCCGGCAAGGAGACCACCACGGTCGCCATGGACTTCGGCCGGATCACGATGGCGCAGGACCTGATCCTCTATCTCTTCGGCACGCCGGGCCAGACCCGTTTCTGGTTCATGTGGGACGAGATCATCCGGGGTGCGGTCGGTGCGGCGGTGCTGGTGGACACCCGCCGGATCACCGACGCGTTCGCCCCGCTGGACTACTTCGAGAACCGGCAGCTGCCGTACGTGGTGGCGTTGAACCGGTTCGACGACGCGCCGCACTACGAGCTGGAGGAGATCCGCGAGGCGCTGGCGATCTCGCCGGACGTGCCGCTGGTGATGACCGACGCCCGGCACCGCGAGTCGGTCAAGCAGGTCCTGGTGACCGTCGTGGAGCACGCCATGCTCCGCCTCCAGGCCGAGCACGACCGGGGCTACCCGGCCCCGGTCGGCTGAGGACCGGTCGAAGGCGGCCTACTCCGCCGCCGAGCTGAACGGGACGCGGGGGCCTTCGGGCCCCCGCGTCAGTCCACGCGCAGCCGGTAGCCGCGTTTGACGACGGTCTGCACCACCAGGGGCGCGCGCAGCCCCGCGCGCAGCCGGGCCACCGCCATCTCCACCGCGTGCTCGTCGGCGCCGCGCGGCAGCGTCCGCAGCAGCGCGGTGCGCGACAGCACCCGGCCGGGGGAGTGGGCCAGCGCCCGCAGCACCGCCATCGGGGCCGGCGCGAGGGGGCGCAGCTCACCGTCGACCACGGCCGCGTGCCCGCGCAGGGTGAGCAGGTGCCCGGCCGCCTTCAGGGTGACGGTGCGGCCGGGCAGCTCGTCGACGATGGTCCGGACCAGGGCGCCCAGCCGGGCCCGGTTCGGCGCGCTGACCGGCACCCCGCGCCGGAGC
>NZ_JAMOKF010000546.1 GCF_023656545.1 Micromonospora phytophila
GCGGGGGGCGGGGGCGGCGTCGCCTGGGCGGGAGCCGGCTCGATGGCGGCCGGCTGCTGCGGGATGCTCCGCTGCTCCCGGTCGGTGGCCCGCTGCGGCGGGGGCGTCGGCCGCGCCGCGCCGGGGTGGGTGCCGCCGAACAGGTCGAGGAAGGGAGAGTCGATGTCGGCGCTGTCGCCCGTGGACGGTGCCGGCTCGGCGGGCGCCCGGCGCTGCACCGGTCGGGGTGCCTGGAAGACGCCGACTCCGCCGTGCCCGGGTGTGGTCACGAGCGCGGGGTCGAGCGCGACCTCGTCGAGATCGGCGTCGTCGGTGTAGTCGAACGATCGCGCACGGTTACCGTGGGGGACGGCCGGGTTTCCGGCCGGGGGACCCGGCGTGGAGGAGCGGTTCATGCGACCGCCTCACCCGCGTCGTGCGACTGCCCGATCGGCGTACGCCCGGTCATGCCAGTTCCTCCCGGATCCTGATCCGGCTGCCGACGAGGCGGGGGTCCCGCTGCTCGGCGGCCGGCTCCCGGGTCCGTCGCCAGTCGGTCAGCGCGGTGCGGATCACCATGCGCGCCGGCCGGTCCGGGTCGACGTACCGGAAGATGAACGAGGTGGTCACGATGGCGAGCGCGATCTCCCAGGCCGGGAAGAGCTCGACCTTCAGCGTGAACAACCAGTGGATGAACATGTAGAGGGGGACGAGCAGCATGAACAGCCCGTACTGGGCGTACGGCAGGTGGACCGGAAGCGTGTAGCCGGGCGGCCCGAGGTAGACCAGGCGGGCCCGGTAGATGTCGTCGTCGGTGCGCAGCCGCATCTCTGCCCGCGCCTATTCGAAGATCAGGTCGATCAGGTAGTCGCCGATGAAGAAGAGCGTCGCTGCTCCGGCGATGAAAGCGAGGCCGACGATGGCGATGGCCGAGCTGGTGAGGACCTTGGAGATCTCGCCCCGGCTGGCCCGCCCGATGAAGATGACACCCAGAACGGCCAGCAGGATCGGAGCGATCTTGCTGGCGAAGAACGTGACGACACCCTCGGTGTCGATGCCCTTCGGCGCCGGCTCGGCGAGTGGAGTCGACGCCAGGGTGGAGAGCGCGTGGAGCGCGGCGGACGATGCCGTCTCCATCAGCTCGATGGCGATCACTGGAACCTCCCCAAAACGCGGCCGGCGGAGCCGCGGCGGTGCAATGGGCATGCCTGGCGGGAATGGTGCTCACTGGGCGCAGCGTCAGGGACCCTGCGTTCGTTACTCACCACGGAGAGTGGTGAGCTTTGGGCGGAATTTCCCGCTTCGGCCCTCCCTCCAGGCTTCGCCATCTCGATGCTGGGCAATTCCAAAGCGTACGGGCAGCCCCCCTTTGCGACAACCCGCGAAGAGTCTGCCCGATCCGACCCGGACGACCGATCGTACACCTGTTCCAATGCCCATGTCACCGCCCTGGGGCCGGGCCGCTCGGGGCCCTCCGGACGACCGGTACCGTCCTAGTCGTGACCGATCTGGTACGGGCCGAGGACCCGGTGGTGATGGGCGTCCTGAACGTCACGCCCGACTCCTTCTCCGACGGCGGACGGTACGCCGACCTCGACGCCGCCGTCGGACACGGCGTGCGGCTGCGGGCGGACGGGGCCCACCTGGTCGACGTCGGCGGCGAGTCCACCCGTCCCGGCGCGGACCGGGTCGACGCAGAGACCGAGGCGGCCCGGGTGCTGCCGGTCGTCCGCGAGCTGAGCGCCGCCGGGGTGGCCGTCAGCATCGACACCAGCCGGGCCCGCGTCGCCGACGCGGCGCTCACCGCCGGCGCGGTGGTGGTCAACGACGTCTCCGGCGGGCTCGCCGACCCGGACATGGCCCGGGTGGTCCGGGACGCCGGCTGCCCGTGGGTGCTGATGCACTGGCGCGGCCACTCCCGGGAGATGGGTGACCTGGCCCGCTACACCGACGTGGTCGCCGACGTCCGCGCCGAGTTGGGCCAGCGGGTCGACGAGGCGTTGCGGGCCGGGGTCTCCGCCGACCGGATCGTGATCGACCCGGGCCTCGGCTTCGCGAAGACCGCCGCGCACAACTGGGAGCTCAGCGCCCGCCTGCCGGAGCTGCTGGAGCTCGGCTTTCCGCTGCTCTTCGCGGCCAGCCGCAAGTCCTACCTGGGCCACCTGCTGGCCGGCCCGGACGGCGCCCCCCGGCCCACCGCCATCCGCGATAGTGCCGGCCCCGGCA
>NZ_JAMOKF010000547.1 GCF_023656545.1 Micromonospora phytophila
CCGCCGGCACCCCGGCCGCGCCGGCCAGCGCCCGGTCCAGCGTGGCGACCGCCGCCTCGTCCGGCCCGGCCGCCGGTGCTCGGCCGCCCACCAGCTCGTCGAGCCCGGCCACCACGGTGTCCACGTCGCCCTGGAGCCGCCGCAGCGCCGCCTGTCGCTCGGCCACCGTGCGTTCCAGCGCCTCGCGGAGCCCGACCATGCCGGCCGGGTCGACGGCGGTCGTGGCCAGCAGCGGCACGCCGTCCAGGCCGTCCGCGTCGAGCAGCCGGCGCAGGTCGGCCAGTACCTTGGGCAGCTCGGCCGGGGGCAGCCGGTCGGCCTGGTTGAGCACGACCAGGGTGACGTCGCGGTGCCGGTGGAACTCGCTCAGGTAGCTGGTGTGGATCACCCGGTCGGCGTACTTCTGCGGGTCGACCACCCAGACGACGAGGTCGACGAGGCCGAGCAGCCGGTCCACCTCCAGCCGGTGCGACCGCTGCACCGAGTCGAAGTCGGGCAGGTCGAGCAGGATCAGCCCGTGCAGGGCGGTCTCGTCGTCGCCGTCCAGCGCGCTCTCCCGGACGAACCGGTGCCGGGGCAGCACCCCGACCCAGTCGAGCAGCCGGTTGCCGCCGGCCAGCGCCCCCCAGACGCAGGCGTGGGTGACGCCGGTGGTGGGCCGGCGCACCCCGACCGGGGAGAGGTCCATCCGGGCCAGCGCGTTGAACAGGCTGGACTTGCCGCTGCCGGTGGCGCCGGCGAGGGCCACCACGGTGTGGTCGCGGGAGAGCGCCAGCCGGGAGCCCGCCCGCTCGACCAGGGTGTGCGCCGGCACGAGGCGGGCGTCCGGCAGGTGCCCGTCGACGGCGGCGAGGAATCGGCGTACCGCGACGAGGCGGGCGACCAGGGCGTCGGCGTCCACCCGCTGGTCACCGCGGAACGCCTCGCGCATCCGCCCGACGATGTTGCTCATCGGAGCCCTCTCCCGTCGCCGGCCGCGCGCCTCGCCCGCACGCTACCCGGGTTCACCGGTGCCCGCCCTCGTCCGCGGGCAGGGCCGGGGTGTCCGTGTCGGTGAGGCCGCTGCGGTGCCGGGCGATCTCCACCCGGCCGGCGGCCCGGCGCAGCGCCTCCCCGGCGTCCGTGGCGGGCCGGGCCTCCGTCGTCCGCGCCAGGTAGCGGGCGGCCTCCGAGTCCAGCAGGCCACGCACCCGGTCCAGCAGGTCGGCCCGGGCCTTGTTGGCAAGCGTACGCACGGCCTGGTCGCCGAAGATGGCCTGGAGGACGGTCTGCGCGGCGACGGTGGTGCCGGCTCCGGTGGCGACCTCCAACCCGGTCGGGATGAACGCGGTGGAGGCGAACACGGCGATCATCACGGCCAGCCCGGTGGCGTTCACCGCGTACGCGGCCGTCCGGGCCACGAAGCGCCGGTCGCCGCCCTCGACCCGGACCAGTTCCAGCACGCCCCGCTGCCAGTCGCGGACCAGCCGCTCGGCGCGTTCGGCGAGGTCGTCGGAGGGGTGGGCGAGCCCCGGTTCGAGCAGCGCCGCCCCGGCGGGATGCGCCCGCCACGCCGTGTACGCGTTCTCCGCCGCCTCGGAGGCGACCCCGCGGAGCAGGGTGACCAGCTGGGACTCGATCGCGTCACGCAGCTCGGAGGCGGGCGCCGGACGGCCGGTGACCGCGGCCACCACCCGGTCGCGCAGCCGCCCGATCCGGGCCTCCAGCGTGCGGAAGAACTCGCCCGTGCCGACGAACTCCTGCCAGCGGGCCAGCACCTCGCCCCGGAGCAGCCGGCCGTCGGACAGCCCCTGCTCCACCGTCCGCTCCGCCCCCCGGTACGCGGCCCGGACCCGCTCGTCGAGGGCGTCGGCCGCGGCCAGTTGCTCGTCGGCGGCGTCGGCGAGCCCCTCGACCGCCGGGTGCAGGGCGGCGAGCGCCCCGTCCAGGGTCTGCCGGACCACGGCCGCCCGGGCGTCAGCGTCGGCGGCCAGCCGGGCGAACCAGGCGGCGAGCGGCGCGGTGGCCCGGTCGGGCAGCAGCCCCTGCCCGTCGACCCAGGTCTCCGGGAGCACGAAGAGCGGCGCGGCGCCGAGGTCCTGCGCGGCGAGCATCTCGGACAGGTGGGCGGCGATCTCGTCGGCCGCCTCCGGGGGCACGCGGTCGAGCACCATGGCGATCACCGCGCCCCGGGCCCGGGCGCTGCGCAGCAGCTCCCAGGGGACC
>NZ_JAMOKF010000548.1 GCF_023656545.1 Micromonospora phytophila
GCGGCTGCTCCCGCTGGACGGCGTCGCCCCCCCGGGGTCACTGACCGGCCCGACGGGGATGGCGCCGGGGGCATCGGCCCCCCGGGGTCGCTGACCGCCCGGACAGGAATCGCGCCGGGGGACGGCGTCGGCCGCGGGGGTCGCTGAGCGTCGCGGCCGGGCGTCCGTCGGCCGGCGGGGGTCGCCCTTCGTGCGCGTGGCGAGCCGGCGGCGGTGACGGTCCGTTCAGCGCTGGGCGAGCAGCGGGGGGAGCCGCACCGCGAGGCGCTCGTACTCCTCGGCCGAGTTGTAGACCTGGCCGCAGAGCCGCAGCCAGCCCAGGCCGCGCCAGGCCATCACGGCCACCTCGGCAGCGAGCCGTTCGGCGATCCGGGCCCGAAGCTCCCGGGCCGCGTCGAGGGTGGGAGCGACGCCCGGCGGCAGCGGGATGATCCGCATGGCGACCCCGGGTCCGCCGGGGTCGGGCAGGTCGGCGGGGGACACCCCGAGCGCCTCCCCCACCACCCGCTGGCCGTACGCCGCCAGCGCGGCGTTGTGCGCGCGTACCCGATCGACGCCGAGGCTGCGCAGCGTGAACAGGCCGACCGGCGCGGCCAGCCAGCCGGTGTAGTCCTGCGTCGCCGCCCACTCGACCCGGCCGGGAAAGCCGGACTCCTGCTCCCAGGAGACCACCAGCGGTTCGATCCGCTCCCGCCACGGCGGGGCCACCACCAGAACGGCGGTGCCGCGCGGGGCGTACCCCCACTTGTGCAGGTTGCCCACCCAGAAGTCGGCGCCGATGCTCGCCACGGTGGTCGCCAGCATGCCGGGGGCGTGTGCGGCGTCGACAAGGACCGGGATCCCGTGCTCGCGGGCCACCCCGACGATCGCGGCGGCCGGGAAGAGCCGCGCGGTGGCCGAGGTGAGCTGGTCCACCACCAGCAGCCGGGTGCGCCCGGGGCGCAGCCCGGCCCGGACGATCTGGACGACCTCCTCGTCGGTCGCCTCCAGCGGCACCCGCAGCGCCCGCGTTCGGGCGCCGGTACGCCGGCACTCCCGGGCGACGGAGAGGTCGACCGCCCCGTAGCCGTGGTCGGTGGTGAGCACCTCGTCGCCGGGGCGCAGGCCGAGCGAGTGGAGCACCACCGCCACGCCGGTGGTGGCGTTGGGGACCAGGGCGGTGCCGTCCGGGTCGGCCCCGAGGAAGCCGGCGAGGTGCCGGCGGGTGTGCGTGATCCGGTCGGTCAGCCCCTGGGTGAAGAAGCGCAGCGGGTTGGCCTCCATCTCGTCGCGCAGCCGCTGCTGGGCCCGCTGCACGCCGATCGGCGCCGCGCCGAACGAGCCGTGGTTGAGGTGGCTGACCGCCGGGTCGAGCGAGAAGAGTAGGCGCGCGCCCGGGATGGGCTCGGGCGGCTGCGGGACGCTCACCCGATGATCGTAGCCGCCGGTCGATCTCCGGCCCCCGCTTCGCGGGGTGCCCGCGCGGTCGACCGGTGTCGATCCCGGAGAATCGCTGGTCATGGAGGCTCCCGTCGAACTGTGCTGGCCGAGGGCCGCGGACCGGCAGCTCCGCGCCGACGTGCACCGGGTCCTGCACGCGGTGGCCGAGCGCGGCGGTGCGATCGGGTACGCGACGCCGCCCGCCCGCGCCGAGACCGACGCCTGGCTCGACGCGGTGCTGACGCTGGTCGAGGCCGATGACGCCGCCCTGGTGCTCGCCGTGTCCGCCTCCCGGGTGGTCGGCACGGGGATGTGGCGGCGCGGCCCGAAGCCGATCTTCGCGCACTCCGCCGACCTGGAGAAGATCACCGCGCACCCGGCGGCGCGGGGACGGGGGATCGGCCGGCTGGTCACCGGCGCCCTGATCGACGACGCCCGCAAGGCCGGCATCGAGACCCTCGCGCTGGGCGTACGCGGCAACAACCACGGTGCGATCGAGCTCTACGAGCAGCTCGGGTTCCGCGAGTGGGGTCGGCTGCCCAACGTCATCGAGGTGGGCGACGAGCGCTACGACGACGTCCGAATGTGCCTGGACCTGGGTCGGGAACCACAGGTGCTGCTCCGCGGCTCGGCGCCGGGCGGTCCCGGATCGTCGCCGCGTCGCTCCTGATCCGCTCCCACCACGGTCGTTCCTTCCGGCGCGGGCCGCCGCCGACCGCGGCGGGTGCGACCAGGCCGCTGCGGGTGCGCCCGGCGGCTGGCTCAGGCGCACGGGTGGGGCC
>NZ_JAMOKF010000061.1 GCF_023656545.1 Micromonospora phytophila
GACGGCCCGCGTCCTCGTCGCCCTGGTCGTCGTCGCCGGCGCCGGCGCCACCGCCGCCGGCGCCCTGCGCCTGCACGCCGCCACCCGCACCCCCACCCGCCGCGTCGATCAAGGAGTTGTGATGGGTGACGAAGCCGGGCAGCCCGGAGCAGACCGGGCACCATGAGGCCATGACCGACGCTGGCGGCCGGGCCGGGGGCGGGTCAGCGGGGGGTGGGGGTGAAGCCGTAGGGGAGTTCGAGGCGGTGGCGGGTCAGGAGATCCTGGTCGGCCAGGAGGGCGGGGGTGGGGGCGTCGGCGACTATCCGGCCCTGGTCGAGGATCACCGAGCGGTCGCAGAGCTCCAGCGCGTACGGCAGGTCGTGGGTGACCATCAGCAGCGTCACCGGCAGCCCCCGCAGGATCTCCGCCAGCTCGCGGCGGGCCGCCGGGTCGAGGTTCGACGAGGGCTCGTCGAGGACCAGGATCTCCGGGTGCATGGCGAGCACGGTGGCCACCGCCACCCGGCGGCGCTGCCCGAACGAGAGGTGGTGCGGCGCCCGGTCCCGGTGCTCGCTCATCCCGACCGCGGCGAGCGCCTCGTCCACCCGGGCGGCCAGCTCCGCCCCGCGCAATCCCAGGTTGGCCGGGCCGAACGCCACGTCCTCGGCCACCGTGGGCAGGAAGAGCTGGTCGTCCGGGTCCTGGAAGACGATGCCCACCCGGCGACGCACCTCGGCGAGGGTGGCCCGATCCTGGCCGACCGTCAGCCCACCGACGCTCACGCTGCCCTGCGTCGGGGTGAGGATGCCGTTGAGGTGCAGCACCAACGTCGTCTTCCCGGCGCCGTTGGGGCCGAGCAGCGCCACCCGGCCGCCGCGCGGCACGGTCAGGTCGACGCCGTGCAGGGCGACGTGACCGTCCGGGTACGCGTACCGGACGCCACGAACGTCCAGGGAGACAGGGGTCTGCACGTCTCCGATCATGTCAGCACGACGGCGGTGGCGGCGATGGTGGCCGCCAGCACCGGCACGGTGGCCGCGACCAGCCACTGCCCGGCCGTCGCGGCGCCCGCGCCCTGCCACACCGCCGGCATCCGCCCCGTGTAGCCGCGCGACAGCATCGCCAGATAGACCCGCTCACCCCGCTCGAACGCGCGCAGGAAGAGCGCGCCGACGCCGGCGGCGAAGCCGCGCAGCTGCCACAGGAACCGCGGATCGTCGCCCCGGGACACCCGGGCCACCCGCATCCGGCGGGCCTCGCCGACGAGCACCTCCAGGTAGCGCAGCATGAAGGTCGCGATCTGGGTGAGGATCTGCGGGCAGCGCAACCGGTCCAGACCGATGATCAGGTCCCGGGTCGTCGTGGTCGCCGCCAGCAACAGCGACGCGAGTACGCCGAGGGTGCCCTTGGCGACGATGTTCCAGCCACCGAGCAGCCCGTCGGTGGAGAGCCGCAGGCCGAACACGTCGACCCGTTCCCCGGCCCCGAGGAACGGCAGGGCGAAGGCGAAGAGCACGAACGGCAGCTCGATCAGCGACCGGCTGAGCAGCCAGCCCGGGCCGACCCGGGCCAGCGCGGCGACCACCGCGACCAGCAGGGCGTACCCGCCGAAGGCCCAGAACGCCTCGCGTGGGGTGGCCACCACGGCGAGGGTGAACGCCACCATCGCCGCGATCTTCACCTCGGGCGGGAGCCGGTGCACCGGCGAGGCGGACTCCCGGTACAGCACGTGCACGTGCCCGGCACCCATCGTCGTACCCCTTCTAGCTCGCCGTGCCGGCCGGCGTGCCCCGCCGGTCGGCGGTGTCCCCGGGCGGCGTGCTCCCCTGGTCGGCGCTGTCGCCGGCCTCCGGGCCCCGGCGGCGGACCAACCAGAACACGCCGCCGGCCAGCGCGAAGGTCAGCAGGACGCCGACCACGCCGGACAGCCCGGTGGAGAGCAGGTCGTTGTCGACGCCCGCGACGCCGTAGTCGGCCAGCGGGCCGCCGACCTCGTGCTCCGTCTCCCGCTGCGCCGGGCAGCTGCCGCCGCTGATCTCGCCCTCGGCGTCGACGGTGCAGCCCTCCCGCAGCGACGAGTCCAGCCCGTCCGGATGCGACGAGGCGAGGTTGCTCACCACCCCCGCCAGCAGCAGGGCGACCAGCAGCCCGCCGACCACGAAACCCCAGGAACGCTTCCTCACCGGACACCTCCGACGGCCTCGACGGCGGGCGCGGGCGCGTGCGCGGGCCGCCGCAGCCCGCGCAGCGCGTAGACGAGATCGGGCCGCACCTTGGCGACGGTGACCACCGTGGTCGCGGTGATCAGGCCCTCGCCGATGCCGATCAGCAGGTGGACGCCGGCCATCGTGCCGGCCAGGCCCGTCAGGTTTCCGCCCAGGTCGGTGGTGCCACCCAGCCGGTACTGCACGACGAAGCCCATCGCGGCGACCACCACACTGACCAGGGCCGAGACGAACGCGGTCACGCCCAGCCCGGCCGGCGTGCGCGGCAGCACCCGCAGCAGCAGCGCGATCAGCAGGTACGCCGCCGCGGTGCCGAGGACCGCCATGTTGGTGATGTTCAGTCCGAGCATCGCCACGCCGCCGTCGCCGAAGACCAGCGCCTGCACGATAAGCACCACGGCCACGCAGAGCGCGCCCACCCAGGGGCCGACCAGCATCGCGGCGAGCGCGCCACCGAGCAGGTGACCGCTCACCCCGGCGGTGAAGATCGGGAAGTTGAGCATCTGCACGGCGAAGATGAACGCCGCGACCAGACCCGCCATCGGGGCCAGCCGGTCGTCCAGGTCACGCCGCCCGCGCAGGACGCAGATCGTCATCGCGGCCAACGCGAACGCCGCGAAGACCGCGGCGACGGGACCGTCGATGATCCCGTTCGAG
Organism: Micromonospora phytophila; assembly: GCF_023656545.1. Taxonomy (GTDB): domain Bacteria; phylum Actinomycetota; class Actinomycetes; order Mycobacteriales; family Micromonosporaceae; genus Micromonospora; species Micromonospora phytophila. Next base: position 2,865 of record NZ_JAMOKF010000061.1, read on the forward strand.
ATGTGCATCGCCAGGGCTTCCACGCGACCTCCCACGTGTCGGCGGGCTCGTCCACGCCGGCGGGGTCAGCCTATTTCCCGCATCTCGCTGTTGCCAACATCTGGCAACAAGGCATGGTCTTGATCACGAGGGACCGCCCTCCGACGTCGGCGCGTCGCCCGGGGCGCACCGGCCGGGCGCGGCGGTAGGGTCGTGCCATGACCGCGCCCGACCGCCTCTCCCCCGGTGACCCCGCGCCGGATTTCACCCTCCCCACCGACACCGGCGACACCGTCTCGCTGGCCGACCTGCGTGGCCGCAAGGTCGTGCTGTACGCCTACCCGGCGGCCATGACGCCCGGCTGCACCAAGCAGGCCTGCGACTTCCGCGACTCCCTCGCCTCGCTCCAGGCGGCCGGCTACGAGGTCGTCGGCATCTCGCCGGACAAGCCCGAGAAGCTGGCGAAGTTCCGCGAGCGCGACGCGATCACCTTCCCGCTGGTCGCCGACACCGACAAGTCGGTGCTGACCGCCTACGGCGCGTACGGCGAGAAGCAGATGTACGGCAGGACGGTGACCGGGGTGATCCGCTCGACCTTCGTCATCGACGAGGACGGGAAGATCGAGCGGGCGCTCTACAACGTCAAGGCCACCGGCCACGTCGCCAAGCTCCGCCGGGACCTCGGCCTGGACTGACCATCACGTGCGCGGCCAAGTCGGCGGGGTTGTCACACCCCGTCGATACGGTCCGTGCGTGGTCCGCTACAAGTACACCCCGGAGGCGCTCGCCGAGGCTGCCGCCGCCGCGCGAAGCATCACGCAGGTCATGCAACTGCTCGGTGTCCGCGTCAGCGGCGGCTCACACGCGCCCATCAGCCGCCAGTTGAAGTGACGGCGACGCAGGCGGCGGTCCGGGTCGGGTGTCACCGCAACCACGTCTATCGGCTCTCGCGGCGACTGCACGACACCGGGACGGCTGCTGCCCGCCGCCGCGAGTCCCGTTTCCGATCGTCGCGGGACCGGGACCTGGTGGTGCGGCACGCCTTGGCCAACCCGGAGCTGGGGCCGAGGAAGCTCGCCAGCGTGATCCGGGAGGCGACGGAAGGCGGCAGCGACCTCAGTCACGGAACCATCTCGAACATACTTCGCGCCGCCGGGCTCAACACCGCCGCAGCCCGACGCTCTAAACTCTTGGAGGCCGGCGGGAGTGGCGAAACTCGGCAGACGCGCAGGATTTAGGTTCCTGTGTCCGTAAGGACGTGGGGGTTCAAGTCCCCTCTCCCGCACCCCGGATGCCCGGGTGCGGAAGCCTCGTTCCGCACCCGGGCATCAGCGTATGGGCAGCTGCCGCCCTGTCGGGCGCGTCACGATCCGGGGCCGACGTCGGCACCGCCCGGTCAGGATGTGCGACGTGAGCCTGCGCTTCGTCCTCGACCCCGAACTGACCCCGGAGCTGCGCCAGCAACTCGTCGCGCTCTGGGTCGACGTCACCAACGCCGGTGGGGCCGTCGGCTTCGTACCACCGGTCACCGCCGCCGACGTCCGGCGCATCGCGGACCCGACGTTCGCCGGGATCACCGACGGCCCGGACCGCCTCCTGGTCGGCTACGCGGGCGAGCGCCCGGCCGCCGCGCTGTTCTTCTGCGACAACCGGTTCGACCTGAAGGCGCACTGGTGCGTGCTGAAGCGGGTGATGGTCCATCCCGGCGCCCAGGGCCACGGGTACGGCCTGGCGCTGATGCGGGAGGCCGAGCGTCTCGGCCGGCAGCTGGGCTTCGAGGCGCTACACGTGACCGTACGGGACGGGGCGGGCGTGGACCGGTTCTACCGCCGCCTCGGCTACCGCGAGGTCGGGCGGCTGCCCGGCGCGCTGCGCGTCGCCCCCGGCGACGACCGCGACGAGATCCTGATGTGGCTCGACCTGACCACGGACTCCGCTTGCTGAGCCACGGCCCGGCTGTGCACTCCGACCCGCCCTGAGAGCCGCAGGCCGATGCCGGTCGATGCTGCCGGACGGGTCTCCGGCGGACAAGCCGGCTAAGCCAAAGCTGAGAGCTCGCCTCGTGGTCAGTCGTCGACGGTCACCGGGTCGCCCACGGTCACCCTGCCCGCGCCCTCGGGGACGAGGTGCAGTCCGAAGAGGAGCTTCTGCCCGACGTTGCGATGCCGGGCGAGGGTGCGCAGGGGCTCCCGTCCGCGTACCCCGGTTTCCTGGTCGATGGTGGTGACCACGCAGCGGTCGCACGGCCCGGCGGCGCGGAAGCGGACCCCGCCGATGCTCATCGGGCGGCCGACCCAGGCGTCCTCGGCCCAGGCCGGCGCGCCGTCGACCACGAGGTTGGGCCGGAACCGGGCCATCGGGACCGGTTCCTCGCCGGCCTCACCGAGCCACCCGTTGAGCGCGGCGAGGGAGGCGGTGCCGGCCAGCAGCAGCGGGTAGGCGTCGGCGAAGCTGACCTGGTCTCCGGTGTCGTGCTCCCGATCGCCGGCCGGGATGTGCCGGGCCGGCCGGTCGAGGAAGACCAGGCGCGCCGGGCGGTCGAGCAGCGCGCTGACCCAGTCGTCGGCGGCCGGGCCGGCGGGGAGCGCGGGCACCGGGATCACCCGGTTGCTGAAGGTCCGCACGGGCAGTGGGTCGGCCGCGACCGGCTCGGGCACGTGCAGGTCCGGGTGGCCCTCGGCGCGCAGGGTCAGGCCGCCCTCGCGGGCCACCGCCCGGAGCGCGACGAGGGCGGTGGCCTCGCGCTGGGTGACGCCGACGCCGTCGGCGTCGACGATCATCCAGCGCCGGTCGCCGGCCAGGCCCCAGGGCCGCACCTCGGCGCCGTCGTGGTCGAGCCGGTGACAACCCTTGACCGGGTACGTATGGATCGCGCTCAGCCGCACCCGGTCACCATGCCACGCCGATGCCGTCCCCCGGGTACCAGTGGTTGGCGGGGGTCTCCCGGTAGGCGAGGAACCGTCGGCCGGTGCGCTCGGCGTGCTCGGCGAGGACGTTGGTCGCGGTGACGTTGTCGGTGAGCAGGATCGCCCCGGGCGCGAGCTTCGCCTCGACGGCCTCGAACTCGCGCTTCTCGTGGGCGCGGCTGTGGTCGCTGTCGTGCAGGAACAGGTCGACCGGCCGGTCCAGCGCGGCGATGGCGGCGATGGAGTCGCCGATCACCAGGTCGACCACCTCGGACCAGGGCTCGGCGCGGGCGAGGTACCCGGCCTCGGGGTTGATGTCCAGGGAGGTGAGCCGGCCGGGGTGTCCCTCGGCGGCGTTGCGCAGCAGCGCGGCGGCCAGCACGCAGCTGCCGAGACCCTTGTCGACGCCGGTCTCCACGACGTGCTGCGGCCTGGTGGCGCGGACGATGGCGTACCAGCCGATCCGCCGGGCGTACCGGACGCGCCGGTCGGCGAGGCCGCGGCGGGCGGCGCCGGCGGTGGCCGACTCGATGTGCCGGCGCAGCACGTCGTCCGACTCGATCTCGCCGAGGTACGCGCGGACCTGCTTAACCGGCAGGTCGCAGACCACGCTGACGAACCAGGCGAGATGGTGCCGGCTCAGCGTGGTCAGCTCGTACGTGTAGTTGTGATGCTCGCGGGAGGTGACCAGCCAGCGGGCCGAGGTCCGCAGCACCTTGGCGTCGTGACGGGCGACCCGGGCCAGGCGCTTGGGGAAGGCGGCGACCGGGGCGAGCGGGGTGCGGGCGATGGCCCGCCGGAGCTTCGTTGCGTCCACGGGAGGGTTTTACCAGGCCCGGCGGCGCGGGTGGAGTGAAAGTTTTCATTCATCGGCGTCGCGCCGGACGGCCGGGCCGTCAGAATCGGGACGAGTGGGGCTCACCACCGGCCGGACGAGGGTACGCGGGCACCGGGACGAATCAGTAGCATCGCCGCCATGTCAACTGCACAGCAGTCCGTCCAGCCGGACCCGACGGCCGGGACCGCCGGGCCCCTGGAGCAGGAACCGGCCGGGAAGCCCCGTCGCCGGTGGCGGCGGATCGTCCTGGTCAGCCTGCTGGTGGTGGCGCTGCTGGGAGCGGGTGGCGTGGTGGCCGGTGGGCTCTACCTGCGCTCGGTGGAGTCGGGCATCGAGCGGGTGGACGCCTTCGCGGACGTGCCGGCGGAGGCCCGTCCGCCGGTGGCGGCGAAGGGCGCGATGAACATCCTGGTCCTGGGCAGCGACACCCGTAACCCGGAGAGCACCTCCGGCTCGCGCACCGACACCATCATCCTGGCCCACCTGCCCAAGGACCGGTCGAGCGCCCAGCTCATCTCGATTCCCCGGGACACCTGGGTCGCCGTGCCGAAGTCGAAGGACGGCAACCACGGCGGGCGGGACGCCAAGGTCAACGCGGCGTACGCGTGGGGCGGGGTGCCGCTGATGGTGCAGACCGTGGAGAAGTTCACGGGGGTGCGGATCGACCACGTGGCGATGGTGGACTTCGCCGGCTTCAAGGAGATCATCGACGCGCTGGGCGGCGTCGAGATCAGCGCGGAGAAGAGCTTCACCTCGATCCACCCGCCGTTCCGCAGCTTCCGACAGGGCCCGCAGCAGATGGACGGCGAGACGGCGCTGGACTACGCCCGCCAGCGCAAGCAGTTCGCCGACGGGGACTTCGCCCGGATCCGGCACCAGCAGCAGGTGATCAAGGCGATCCTGGACAAGGCCTCCTCGGGCGGCATCCTGACCAACCCCGGCAAGCTGAACTCGTTCCTCCAGGCCACCTCCAGCTCCGTCTCGGTCGACAAGGATCTGTCCCTGCTGGACATGGCGACCGAGCTGCGGGGCCTGCGCAGCGGCAACCTCGTCTTCCTCACCAGCCCCACGAAGGGCACCGGGCGGGTCGGCACGGAGAGCGTGGTCTTCGCCGACACCGGCCGGAGCCGGTCGTTCTACGACGCGGTGCGCCGCGACGCGGTCAAGGACATCGTCAGCGGCGCGGGCGGGAAGTGACCGCGGGCCCCCGGCCGGGGGGCCCGCGTCAGTACGCGCCGCGGCGGGCCAGCACCACGCTGACCGTGCGCCACAGGATGCCGAGGTCGTAGACGAGCGACCAGTTGTCCACGTAGTGCAGGTCGAGCCGGACCGCGTCGTCCCAGGTCAGGTCGGAGCGGCCGGAGATCTGCCAGAGCCCGGTGATGCCGGGGCGCACCAGCAGCCGCCGCCGGACGTCACCCCGGTAGTCGTCGTCCTCGGTGGGCAGCGGGCGCGGGCCGACCAGCGACATGTGTCCCATCAGGACGTTGACCAGCTGGGGCAGCTCGTCCAGCGAGAGCCCGCGCAGGTGCCGGCCGATCGGGGTGATCCGCGGATCGTCCTTGATCTTGAACAGCAGGCCGTCGCTCTCGTTCCGGTCGCGCAGCGCCTCCAGCCGCTGCTCCGCGTCGGTGTACATCGTGCGGAACTTCCACACCTTGAAGGCCCGTCCCTCGTGGCCGATCCGGGTCTGGCGGAACAGCACGGGCCCCGGGTCGTTCAGCCTGATCGCCAGCGCGATCGCGATCAGCAGCGGGCTCAACAGCAGCAGGCCCACCAGCGCTGTGACCCGGTCGAGCAGGCTCTTGACCAGCAGCGAGAGCCCGGACAGCGCCGGCTCCTCCACGTTGAGCAGGGGCAGGCCCTCGATCGGACGGACGTGGATGCGCGGGCCGGTGACGTCGGTGACCTGCGGAACCACCACCAGGTCGAGGCCGGTGCCCTCCAACTGCCAGGCCAGCTTGCGCAGCTCGTACGACTCCAGGCTGGCCGGGCCGCAGACGGCGATGGTGTCCGCGCCGAGCTGCTCGACCAGGGGCACCAGGTCCCACCCCACGTAGACCGGCACCGGCGCGGTGACCCGCTCCCCCGGCCGCGGGTGGTGCGGCAGGTGGATGGCGACCGGACGCAGCCCGGCGCCGGGGTTGCGGGTCACCACCTCGTGCACGGCCATCGCGTCGGAGAGCCGCCCCACCAGCAGCACCTTCTGGGTGGCCCGCTGGGTGAGCCGACGGATCCGGCGCAGCACGACCCGGGCGACGAACCGGGTCACCAGGGCGTAGAGCAGCAGCGTGAGGATGATGGCGGCGACCGTCGCCCGGGACAGGTCCTTCTTGAAGCCGAGCGCCAGGAACGACACGGTGGCGGCCATCGCGACGTTGGCCCGGACCACCCGCTTGAGTTCCTCGGTGCCGCGGCCGAGGGCGCGCCGGTCGTACGCGCCCGCCCCGGCGAGCGCCGTCATCCACATCAGGGGCACCACGACGTTGGCCACCAGCGTGAACGTGCTGACCGCGCCGCCGAGCACCCGCTCGTCCCAGAAGCCGGCGTCGGCCTCGTCCAGCAGGGCCACCACGGTCCGGCTGGCCGCCAGGGCGGCGACGAAGTCGATGACCACGAGGCAGGCCAGGTACCGCCGCCGCCACCGGGCCCGCGGTGCGACCGGTCGGCCGAAGACCGTGCGGGGCATGCCGTTGGAGGGGGGTGTGATCACCCCGAGCTCGGGGTCGAACCTTGGTGACTGCTGCGGCGCGACAGTCGAGAGGAACTGAGTCTGCGCGGACACGACCTTCCTTTCATCGCCCCCGGAGGGAGATCGCGACGTGCACCATATGCGCCGGAACGTCTCCTGCCTAGTGGCGATCCGGTCCTTCCTGCCCCGAGCGGATCAGCTCGGCGTGGGCGACACCCTCGTATGCAGCTCGTGAAGCAACGCGTCCCGGGCCGGTTTCGGTCTCAGATCGCTGTCGTAGAGGCAGGCGGCGCCATAGCCCGGGTAGTGCGAGCTGATCCAGCTGCTGGCGTCGGTGAAGCCCCACACCGTGAAGGACTCGCAGGTCGGCACGGACAGGCAGGCCTTGAGCACGTGCTGGTAGAGCAGGGCCTGGTCCAGCAGTTTCTCGGCGGTGGCCGGGAGCTGGATCCGGACGTCCAGTTCGGTGATGGCCACCGACACCCCGAGCGCGGCGAAGCGCCGCAGGTTCCCGGTGAGGTTCTCGGGCGCCCGGTCCGCGCGCAGATGCCCCTGGAAGCCGACGCCGTGCACCGGCACCCCCCGGGACCTCAGGTCGCGGACCAGCCGAAGTAGACCGTCGGCCTTGGCGGAGCTGCCCTCCGCGCCGTACTCGTTGAGGAAGAGGCGGGCGTCGGGGTCGGCCTCGTGCGCCCAGTGGAACGCGTCGGCGATGTAGCCGGGCCCGAGCTGGCGCAGCAGCAGCGAGTCACGCAGCGTCCCGTCCTCGTCGAGCACCTCGTTGACCACGTCCCAGGCCCACACCTTGCCCCGGTAGCGGGAGACCACCGAGGTGACGTGCTGCTTGAGCGCCGCCCGCAGCTGCTGCTCCGACCAGGAGTCCGACACCCAGGACGGCACGCTGCTGTGCCAGACGAGCGTGTGCCCGTACACGGCCTGACCGTTGGCCTGCGCGAAGTCGACCAGGTGGTCGGCGGCGCTCCAGTCGTACACGCCCGGCGCGGGTTGGAGGTTGCTCCACTTCATCGCGTTCTCGGCGGTCACCGCGTTGAAGTCCGCGGCGAGCGCCTCGCGGTACCGGGCATCGGTGGCGAGCAGGCGTCCGTCCACCGCGGAACCGATGCGCACGGTGGCCGGCATCAGATTGCGCAGCGCCGGGCGAGCGGCATCGACGGCTGCCTGACCGGAGGGCGTTCCGGTCGGCTCGGCCCGCCCCGCCCCGCGGTCCCAGCCCACGTATGCTGCGCAGGCGACGAGGACCAACGCCACGATCGACAGCAGCGCCGTCGTCGGCCTTCCGAAGCGCCTGCCGTGCGGCTGGCCGCTCCGGCTGGCGAGGAAACCCGCCGGCCGGCCGGGCCCGGCGCCGCCCGGCCGGGTGGCCGTGCGGACGGCGGAACCGCCGTGGACCTCTTCGGCCATGACCACCTCAGACGAAAGTAGCGACGCCAGCGTGACGAGGTCCAACAGATGCGCCTGAAGGATCCTACGGCGTGCGGCCGCGCGGACCGGCCCGGCTGCCGACCCGGAGAGCTGACCGTCATCGGTACGATGCCCCAGCCGTGCGGTCGCGTCGACCGCCCCACCTGACGTCGGGGGTATGACGGTGCCACACGCCCACCAACCGGACGGCGGAGGAACCACCCGGGCCCCCGGTCGGGAGATCCCGCCGGTGGCCGCGCCGCCGCGGGCCGCAGCGCCTGTCGCCGCGAAGGCCGGCGCCCGCGTCGGCCAGTCCGTCGTCCGGGCCGGCGCCCTGTCCATGCTGGCCCTGGTTGCGGTCGGCGGCACCCGGCTGGTGCACGGCTCGCTTGCCAGCCGGGCCACGGACCGTGCCACCTACGGCCTGATCGGCATCATGCTGGCCGCCAGCATGGTCGCCAGCCTGCTGCTGCCCGGCGGCCTCTCCAGCGCCATCGCCAAGTTCGTCGCCTTCCACCGGGGCGCCGGTGACCCGGCCACGGCCTGGGCGGTGCACCGTTTCCTGTCCCGGGCGGGAGTGGCGGCGTCCCTGGTGCTCGGTGCCGCGACCGCCGTTGTGGTGCAGCGGGTCCACGACCTCGGAGCGGTCGACACCGTGTCACTCGCCGTCCTGACCACGACCTACTCGGTCTACACCCTGGACAAGGCGGCCCTGTACGGGCACGGCCTGGTCCCGCAGTACGCCCGCATCGAGCTGGGCAGCTCGCTGCTGGCGGTCGCCGCCACGGTGGCCGTCGTCGCCACCGGAGAGGGCGCCTGGCTGGTCCCGCTCTGCCTCGGCTACGGGGTGTTCGTCGTACTGGGTCGGCGTCAGCTACGGCTGCGCCGACGCGCCGAGGGCGGGCCGGGTGGTGGGCGGTTCCACCGCCGGGAGATCGTCACCTTCGCCGTGCTCGGCAGCGTCGGGACGCTCGCCAGCGCCGGGTTCCTCCAGGGCACCCAACTGCTCGCCGGGCAGTTCACCGACCCGTCCGAGGTCGCCTACCTGGTCGCGGCGGTTGCCCTGATCGCGCCCCTGTACTTCCTCCCCCGGGCGCTGGCCCTGGCCCTCTTCCCCGCCATGGCGGGAGCGCAGGGAGCGGGAGACCTCTCCGCCGTACGCCGGCAGGTGGACGTGTCGACGCTGGCCCTCGCCGTGACGATGACGCCGGTGTTCCTCCTCGGCCTGCTGGCCGCGCCGCTCGTCCTTGGCCTCTTCGGCGGCAGCGGATACGCCGAGGGCGCGGAGGTGCTCCGCCTGATGCTGTGCGCCGCGTTCTTCGGCATCCTCCAGGTGCCCTCGGTCAACGCGCTCGCCAGTGGACCGCCCGCCCAGGCCCGGACGCCCGTCGTCTCCGCGGTGGTGGGGTGCCTCGTCGGTCTCGGGGTGATATGGCTGACGGCCGGTTCGATGGGCGCGAGCGGGGTGGCGCTCGGTTACCTCGTAGGCACGGTGGTCACCGCGACCATCCCGGTCGTCGCGGCCGGACGCATCCATCGCCTCGCCTGGGGCCCGTTGCTGTTCCGCTGCGTCGGGCTGCTGGTCGTCGGCGTGCTGGTCGCCCGGCTCGACGCCCTGCGAAGCCTCTCCTGGCCGGCCGCCGCAGCCGCCGTCGGCGTACTGGTCCTCGCCGGGCTCGTGCTGCGCCGTGACCTGGACCGGCTCCGCGATGCCGCCCGTGCCCACCGCTCTTCGGGGCGGGCCCCGGCGCCCGAAACCGCTTGAAGTCGTCAGCATGCCGCGAAAGGACGCCGTGAAGGACAACCGTGAGCAGGGGCAGCCGGCCCGTACCCTGCGGATCCTGGCCGTGACCAACCTGTGGCCCGAGCAGGGCGGCTACCGGGGGATCTTCGTGCACCGCCAGGTGTCGGCGCTGCGGGCCCGCGGCCACCACGTGGACGTGGAGGTGGTGGCCCAGTCGCGCGGGAAGTGGGACTATCTCACCGCCGCGCCCCGGGTCCGGCGCCGGGTCCGCACCGGGAACTACGACATCGTGCACGTGCACTACGGCATGGCCGCGCCCGCCGCCCGGTTCGCCGGTCACCCGGCCCGGGTGGTGTCGCTCTACGGCAGCGACATCAACGTGCCCCGCCAGCGGCTGATGACCCGGCTGGGCTGGGGCGGCAGCCGGGCCCGGATCTACGTGTCGCGCCGGCTGGCCGACACGGCCGGCGACGTGGCCGGTCAGGTCGTCGCCAACGGCGTGGACTTCGAACTGTTCCGGCCGGGTGACCGGCTCGCGGCCCGGCAGGCGCTCGGGATCTCCCCCGCCGACCGGGTCGTCCTGTTCGGCGCCGACCCCGGCCGGCCCGTCAAGGGATACGACCTGTTCCGCGACGTGCTGACGGAGCTGCGACGGCGGGACGACTCGGTGCGCGAACTGGTCCTCTCCGCGCCCGGCCAGCCCGAGGCCGACCTGGTGCGCAAGTACGACGCCGCCGACGTCCTGCTGTTCACGTCTCGTCCGGGCAGCGAGGGCTCGCCGACGGTGGTCAAGGAGGCCACGGCGATGGGCCTGCCCGTCGTCTCGGTGGACGTCGGTGACGTGGCGGAGGTCCTCGACGGCGTCCGCCCGGGCACCGTCGTCCGATTCCCCCCGGGACCGCTCGACGCTCCGGCCCGCGCCCGGCTGGTCGACGAGCTCGCCGGCCGGGTGGGTGAGGTGCTGGCCGCCGGGGTGCGCGCCGACGGCCGGGAGAAGAGCGCCTGGCTGGACGAGCGCCTGGTGGCCGAGAGGATCACCGGCATCTACCGCACGGTGCTCGACTCGTGAGGACCGTGCTGGTCACCGGTTCGCACGGGTGGGTGGGCGGTCACCTGCGTGACCTGCTCGTCAGGCGGGGCGACCGGGTGGTCGGGGTGGGGCGCCGGCCGCGAACGGCGTCCGGCGCCGAACGGTACCTGCGGGTGGACCTGCGGGACGCCCGGGAGACCGCGGCGGCGGTCGACGCGGTCCGGCCGGACGTCGTCTTCCACCTGGCGGCCACCATCCCGCAGCAGGGCGCGAGCGCGGACGACGTCGTCGCGGACGCCGTTCTCGCGACCCACCACGTCTGCCGCGCGCTACGCGCCGCCGCCGACGGCGGGGCACCCCCGCGCCTGGTCCTGGTCGGCTCCTCGGCGCAGTACGGGGCCGTGCCGAGGGAGCGCAACCCGATCACCGAGGAGACCCTGCCCCGGCCGCTGGGCGCGTACGGACACGCGAAGGCGGCAGCGGAGTCGGTGGCGCTGGCCATGGCCGCGGACGGGCGGATCGAGGTGACGGCGGCCCGGCCGTTCAACCACGTCGGCCCGGGTGAGGGCAGCGGCACCGTGGCGGGCGCGCTGGCCGGCCGGGTGGCCGAGGTGCTGGCCGGTCGCCGGGACCGGGTACGGGTCGCGGACCTCGACGCGGTGCGCGACTTCACCAATGTCCGGGACATCGCGGCGGCGTACCTGGAACTGGCGGAGACCGGCACGACCGGCCGTATCTACAATGTCTGCTCGGGCCTCGGGGTGCCGGTACGGACGGTCCTGGAGACGCTGCTCGACCTCGCCGGCCTGGACCACTCCGTCGTCGAGGTGGCACCCGGTGCCAGCGAGGTGCGGCTCCAGGTGGGCTCGGCGGACAGGTTGGTGACCGAGACCGGCTGGAAGGCCGCAACACCGCTGCGGGACAGTCTGCGCGACCTGCTGGCCGAGCTGACGAACCGACCGCAGATCGATGACTGATCAGGGAAGGCACGCATGACCGGGTTGACGACGCACGGGGACTGGTCGGGACGCCGCATCCTCGTCACGGGCGCCGGTGGGTTCATCGGCTCCCACCTCACCGAGCGGCTGGTGCACGCCGGCGCGGACGTCCGCGCGATGGTCCGCTACACCGGACGATCGGACCTCGGCATGCTCGCCGACGTGCCGGCGGAGGTGCGCCGGTCCATCGAGATCGTGCCCTCCGACATCACCGACCCGTTCGCGGTGCGGCGGAGCGTGCAGGGATGCGACACGATCTTCCACCTCGCCGCGCTGATCGCCATCCCCTACAGCTACGTCGCCCCGGCGTCCTACGTGGCGACCAACGTCACCGGAACGCTCAACGTCCTAGAGGCGGCACGCGAGCTGGACGTCCGGCGAGTGGTGCACACCTCCACCTCGGAGACCTACGGCACGGCGCGCTACACGCCCATCGACGAAGACCACCCGCTGCAAGCCCAGTCGCCGTACTCGGCGACGAAGATGAGCGCCGACGCCATGGCGGAGTCGTTCCACCGCTCCTTCGGCCTGCCGGTCGCCATCATCCGGCCGTTCAACACGTACGGGCCCCGGCAGAGCGCCCGCGCCGTCATCCCGACGGTCGCCGCGCAGGTGGTGGCGGGCCGGGAGAAGATCGCGCTGGGTGACCTCCGACCGGTCCGCGACCTGACCCACGTCGCGGACACCGCGGCCGGCTTCCTGGCCGTCGCCGCCGCCGACGCCTGCGTCGGACAGGTGACCAACATCGGCAACGGTCGCGGGATCACCATCGGTGCGCTCGCCCGCCTGATCGCCGAGGTCGCCGGCCGGCCCGACATCGACGTCGTCGAGGACACCCAACGCCTCCGCCCGCCGCAGAGTGAGGTGTTCGAGCTGGTCGCCTCGGCGGAACGGGCCCGGCAGCGGTGTGGGTGGGAGCCCACCGTGTCCCTGCGCGACGGTCTGGCCGACGTCGTCGCGTACGTGCGGGCCCACCTGGACCGCTTCGATGTGGACCGTTACGCGGTATGAGGGCGGTCATCCTCGCCGGCGGCCGGGGCACCCGGCTGCGGCCCTTCACCACCAGCTTCCCGAAGCCGCTGATGCCGGTCGGCGACATCCCCATCCTGGAGATCCTGCTGCGCCAGTTGAAGGAGCACGGGGTCACCGAGGTGACGCTGCTGACCGGCCACCTGGCGTACCTGCTCGAAGGCTACTTCGAGGACGGCCGCCGGCTGGGCCTGACCATCGACTACGTGCGCGAGGACCGGCCGCTGGGCACCGCGGGTCCGCTGCGCCAGCTCGCCGGCTCGCTCGTCGACGACTTCTTCGTGATGAACGGCGACCTGCTCACCGACATGGACTTCACCGCCCTGATGGCCCGGCACCGGGAGAACGGCGCGCCGGTCACGGTCAGCGTGCACACCCGGGCCGAGAAGATCGAACTGGGCATCCTGAACGTCGACGCGTCCGGCGACGTGGTCGGCTACGACGAGAAGCCCACGCTCAAACTCGACGTGTCGATGGGCGCCTACGCGATGTCACCGCGGGCGTTGGCGGAGATCCCCGCCGGCCCGTACGACATGCCCCAGCTCATCCTCGACCTGCTGGCGAAGGGTGCCCGCGTGGGCAGCTGGCGGCACGAGGGCTTCTGGCTCGACATCGGCAGGGTGGACGACTACAGCCGAGCGGACCGGATGTTCAGCGAGAACCGGGCGGCCTTCCTGCCGAGGCAGCGATCCGGCCACGAGGCGCGGTCAGCGCCCTAGCGAGGAGACCAGCCACTTGCCGATCTCGCTGGCCGCGCGTACGGCCTTGACGCCGAGCGCGAGGCCCGGAATGCGCGGCCGGGTGTACCGCCCGATCAGGCGGAACCAGACGACGAGCCCGGCGAAGCGTTGCCGGCTGATGCTCCCGGAGTGCCGGTGGAACCGGACCACCGGGTACCCGAGGTGGGTCGGCCGGATGCCGTTGGCGAGGGCACGCAGGACGAGTTCCACGTCGACCTTGATCGGCAGTTGCTCGTCGTAACCCCCCAGTTCCAGCAGCAGCTCCCGGTCGATGGACATCCCGGAGTGCTTGAACGGCAGGCGGGGGCGGGTCATCACCGACCAGAGCATCCGCCGTGCGCTCGGGTAGGACGGCAGCCTGATCGTCCTGGCGGCACCTCCGGCGAACTCCTCGTAGTCTGTGTAGATCCAGCGGGCGCGGGTGGTGGTGAGAAATTCCTGGATCCGGGCGAGGCCCTCGTCGGCCAGTTCGTCGTCGGAGTCCAGGACGGTGACGTACCGGCCCCGAGCGACCCGCAGCGCGGTGTTCCGCGCGGCGCTGATGCCGGCCGGCTTGCGGCGCACCAGTCGGATCCGCTCGTCGGCCAGCAGACCGGACTCGGCCAGGCACTCCTGGGCCGGCACGGTGGATCCGTCGTCGACCACGACGACCTCGAAGTCGGTGAAGGTGCCCGACAGGACGCTCCGGATGGACTTGACCAGAAGGTCCGGCCGGTCGCGGACGGCGATGCAGACGGAGATGGCGGGCACCACCCGACGGACGGGTGCCATGAGCGCCACGGTGGGCGCGTCGATGTCGGGCGCGGCCGGCAGCTCCCGGGCCAGCAGTGTCCGGGCCTCGCGGCCCTGGTGGGGAGGCGCGTGGCCCGGCGGTGGGGGGTCGGTCATCAGGAGTGCGGGTCGGCGATCGCAGCGGTGCCCGTGCCCGTTCGACGCCCGGCGGGGGGCACCCGCCGGAGTTTGCTCGGCTCACCCATGTCGCTGCACCCCCGTGGTCGTCGTCCGGGCCCCGAATCCCGTACGTGGCGCGGAACCCGCCGCCATGGCACGCGCAGATGCCGATCGATCCGGCGGCAGATGGATTCTAGCGACGGCGGGAAAGCGGCACCACTACCCATTGTGGAGGGTAGGTGACCCTGGAGAGCCCGCGGAGGCGTCCCCGGTGGACCCGCTCGGCCGCCGCGCGAGGCGGGCCTGGGCGAGGATCTCGTCGGTCGAGAGAATGCGGGTGTCGGGCTCCCGGTCGTCCGGACCAGAGCCCGCCGTCGGGGCGGCTCCCAGCCCGATCGGGGAGGTCGGGGGCGGGTCCGAGCGACCCGCGGCCCACCAGCCCACGCCCACGGCAGCCCAGAGCAGCGGCGGCAGCAGCGGATCCTCCAGCGAGGGCGACAGGAACCCTACGACGCACGCGAACACGACCGCGGCGACGGCCCACGCCACCGGAGCGGACGGTGGTCGGCCCGCGGCGCGCAGCTGTCGGATCCGGGACAGCAGCGGCCGGGCCACCAGGAAGAGCCAGATCAGGTAGACCGTGAGCCCGAGGAGGCCGACCTCCATCACGAGGTGCAGCCAGAACGAGTCGACCTGCACCGCGTGGAAGCCGTACCGGTTGAAGCCTCCTGGGCCGAACTTCGGGTTCTTGTGCCAGTTGGGGTTGTCCTTCTCGGCGACCACGCCGCCGAACTGCCCGATACCGAAGCCGAGTACCGGCTGGCGGGGCAGGATCCGCGACGCCTGCTGGAGGTAGAGGACCCGGATCTCGCGAACCGGGGCCGGCGACCGGCTGGCCGCTGGAGCGGGGGTGGCGACAGGCTTGCTCGGCCGGGCCGAGGTGGTCGGCCGGGCCGACGTGCTCGGCCGGGCCGACGTGCTCGGCCGCGACGACGCGGTTGGCCGGGGAGAGGCGGCGTCCGGACCGGAGGTGGTGGGCCGCGCCGAGGGGCGCCCGCTCGTCGGGGCGGTGGGCCGGGCCGAGGCGGTGGGCCGGGCCGAGGCGGAGGGCGCCGCGCCGGTACGAGGAGCACCGGACTCGCTGCCGGCCGGGTTCTGCAACCCGGAGAAGGCGTTGCCGAGCCGCCGTTCCCACTCCGCGCGATTGTCCGGCCGGATGGCGATCTGGGCGGCGGTGCAGAGCACCACGACGAGACAGACCGCGAGGACCCGGCGGGCACCACCATGGAACAACACCGCCACCAGCAGCCCGGCGATCAGCACGCCCAGCAGGGACTCCCGGGACTGGGTCGCCGACATCCCGATCGCGACCACGGTGGCCGCGACCCACCACGCCCGACTGACGCCCCGGGTGACCGACACCCAGGCGATGAAGCCGAGCAGGGTGACACCCAGCAGGTGACCGAGGTGGTTGGGGTGCGGCTGGAGCCCCTGCGCCCGGCTCTGGTCGGCCCAGGTGAGATCCACCCAACCGAGCGCGGTGTAGGCCGGGCGGCCGACGACCATCTGCGCCAGGGCGAGCACCACGTTGACGGCCACGACCACGGCCGCCGGGACGAGCATCCGGCGGACCAGATCCGGGGTGAGGTCGGCCGCGCGCAGCGCGTAGAAGACGATGACGCCGCGGAAGTAGACGAACAGCGCCTCGCCGATCAGCGTCACCGACGAGTCGTTGACGAGGCCGGCGAGCACCATGACCAGGACCAGCGCGACCAGGGCGACGTCGGCGCCGGTGCGGAAGCGGTGCCACTGCCGGTCGACGAGCACCTTGGCGATGGTGAGCAGCGCCAGTCCGAGGTAGAGGACCGTCTTGAGCTGCTTCGGCCACTGGGCCGCGTTCTCCAGGTTGGCCCGCGGGTCCTTGCTGGTCGGCCCGGTGAGCACCTGCGCCCAGGTCTCGAAGAGCACGTGCACCAGCAGCACACCGACGAGCACCACGATCGCGGCGGAGAGCAGCCGGGACACCGGCCGGTCCGGCAGGGCCCCCGGACCGGCCCGGTGGGCGGCCGGCGCTGCGGACAGACCGGTCATCAGGACGGCCTACGGCGTCGCAGCAGCACGAGTACGACCGACCCGACGAGCAGGGCCCCACCGACGGCGGCGATCAGCACCATCGGCCAGACCGAGGCGGTCGCCTCCTCCGCGCCCTCGTTCTGTTGCCGCTCGATCGCGTTCTGCCGGTACGCCTGGGCGAGCAGGTTCGCCGGGGAGTTCTGGGCGA
This sequence comes from Micromonospora phytophila, assembly GCF_023656545.1. Taxonomy (GTDB): domain Bacteria; phylum Actinomycetota; class Actinomycetes; order Mycobacteriales; family Micromonosporaceae; genus Micromonospora; species Micromonospora phytophila. Next base: position 19,415 of record NZ_JAMOKF010000061.1, read on the forward strand.
CCGCCTCGAACCGGGAGATGGCGGTGGTGTGCTCGCCGGCGAAGTACGCGTCCAGGCCGCTGCGGTACAGCTTGTCGGTGTCACCGAGGGTGTTGCCGACCCCGGCCTCGGTCAACAGCCCGTTCACGGTCGCCGCCGGGAGCACCACGCGGTTCGCCCGGTCGGGCCGGGCCTGGTCCTGGTCGACCATCCCGGCGACCCGGCCGTTCGGGTCGAGGGCGATACCCCCGTGCGAGGAGACACCGATGTCCTCGTTGATCCGCCAGATGGACACCGCGCCGCGGCGGGCGGTGCCGGTGATCGTCACCAACTTGGACTGTGGACTGTAGGTGGCGGTCCGGAAGTCCGTGTCGCTGGTGCTGAAGCCCAGCACGAGCAGCGACGCGCCCTCCGCGAGGGTGGCCGAAGGGCTGATCTGCACGGTCGGCAGGTTCTCCCGGGCGAGCTTGATCAGCGCGGTGTTCCCGGTCTCCGCGGGCTGGGCCCGGACGACCTGGGCCGGGATGGCCGGGTCCGTCGTGAGGTTGCCCTGGGCGTTGTTGAGCTGTCCGTAAACCTCACTGGTCGGCTCGCTGCCCGGGTCGATGCCCGTGAATCGGGTCTTCGGCAGGTTGGTCCGGACGTAGTTTGGGACCTCGCCCGGAATGAGCTTCTTCTCGCGCACGAGCATCCGGGCCACCGCGTCGAGCGCGATCTGGCGCGCGTTCTCCTCCGCCGGCTTGACGCAGGAGCTGCTGGTGAGGGCGTGGCCGTTCGGGGTGACGAGGAAGGCGCTGCACCGGCGGGTGAAGGTGATGGGGGTGGCTCGCACGGGCGCGTTCGTGCGGGCGTCCCGCACCACACCGGTGAACACCGCCTCGACGAAGACCAGGGACGGCGCGGCGACCGCCAACGCACGCTCCTCGGCGCTGTACGGGGCGGCCTGCGCCCACGGCTTGAGGCCCGGATTCACCTGGGCGGCGGTGGGAAAGGCGGTGGACCCCGCGGTCGGTCCGGTTTCCGGCCCGGTCGGTCCGTCCTGCGAGATGGCCCAGACGGCCGCCCCGCCGCCCAGTGCCGCCACCAGGACGAGGGCGGCGACGCCGGCCCAGAGTCCGCTGCGTCGCCGGGGCGGCTCGGACGGCCTGATCCGGCGTTCCGGCGGAGCGAACGGGTCGTACGGGGCGACGGACTCGGCGGCCGGGGACTGGGGTGCCCCCGAGACCGGGTGCGGGGCCGACGACACCGGCTGGGTCGGGATCGGACCGACGTGCAGCGCCCACGGTGCGTGCGGGGCGCCGGAGGTCGGGTGTGGCACACCGGACACCGGCTGCGGCGGGGCGGAGACCGGCTGCGGTGGGGCCGAGACGGGTGCCGGGGTGTCCGGCCCCGCTGGCACCGGCTGGTAGTCCACGCCGAGCGCGCGGAAGAGCTTCTCGGCGCCGGGGCCGGCCTCGCTGGGGTAGGCCACCCAGGGCTCGGCGACGGAGAAGTCCGCGTACTCGTACGGCTGACCGCCCGGCGTCTGACCCAGCCCGTTGGCCGTGGTGGCGAAGGCCTGCCGCCAGCGGGCGTCGTTCGCCACCGCCGCGTCCAGCACGGCCACGGTGAGGAAGCGGCCCTGCGCGTCGACGGCCGCCCACGCCTTGCCGATCGGGGAACCGCCCAGCAGGTGGGTGAACCTGTACGGGCCAACCGGCTGCATGCCAACTCCCTCTGCTCAACCGCCGTGCGGATACTACAGAGACGGCGCTCGTCCCTTCGCCCGCCGGTCGCCGGCCCGACACCCACCGGGACGGCCCCGGCGGCGTCCGGCGTCGCCCGTCCGTCCGCTGTCATCGTCCATCTCGGACGACGGGGATCCGGTGCGAGCCCGGGAGCTGGGCGGACCGGCGGGGCGCGGGGTCCCGGTGCGAGGCCGGGAGCCGGGCGGACCGGCGGGGCGCGGGGTCCCGGTGCGAGGCCGGGAGTCGGGCG
>NZ_JAMOKF010000549.1 GCF_023656545.1 Micromonospora phytophila
CGTCGGGCCGACCCGCGACCCGGAGCTGGTCGACGTCGACGCCGTGGTGCTGGCCGTGCCGGCCCGGCCGGCGGCGCGGCTGCTCGCCGGCTGCGCGCCGGAGGCGGCGGCGGGGGTGGGCGGGCTCGACTACGCCAGCGTCGCGCTGGTCACCCTGGCGCTGCCCGAGCCGGAGCTGCCGCGGCTCTCCGGCTTCCTGGTGCCGGGCACCGAGGGGCTGCTGGTCAAGGCGTCGACCTTCTTCACCACGAAGTGGGGGCACCTGCGCCGCCCGGACGGGCTGGCCCTGGTCCGCGCCTCGGTCGGCCGGTACGGCGAGGAGCGGCAGGTGCAGCGCACCGACAGCGACCTCGCCGCCACCGTGCACCGGGAGCTGTCGGCGGTGCTCGGCGTGTCGCTGCCGGCGCCGGTCGCCGGGCACGTGCAGCGCTGGGGCGGGTCCCTGCCGCAGTACACCCCGGGTCACGCCGGGCGGGTGGCCGCGGCGCGGGCCGTCCTGCGGACGGACCACCCGACCCTGGTCCTGGCCGGGGCCGGCTACGACGGGGTCGGCATCCCGGTCTGCGTCCGCTCCGGGGAGACGGCGGCCGAAGAGATCATCACAGCACTGGGAGGTTCCGGGACATGACCGAGCAGACCAACGCGGCCCGGCTGCGGGAACTCAACGCCAGGATCCGCTACACGATGTGGTCGGTGTACCGGGCCAGCAGCCCGCTGCCGTCCCTGCGCGACAACGTCACCGCCGAGGTCGAGGGCCTCTTCGAGGAGCTGGCCGGCAAGGACGTCGTGGTCCGCGGCACGTACGACGTCTCCGGCCTGCGCGCCGACGCGGACGTGCTGATCTGGTGGCACTCCGCCTCCAGCGACGCGCTCCAGGACGCCTACCTGCGGTTCCGCCGCACCACCTTGGGCCGGGCGCTGACCCCGGTCTGGTCGCAGATGGCGCTGCACCGGCCGGCCGAGTTCAACAAGAGCCACATCCCGGCGTTCCTCGCCAACGAGGAGCCCCGCCCCTACCTCTGCGTCTATCCGTTCGTCCGCTCGTACGAGTGGTACCTGCTGCCGGACGCCGAGCGGCGCGAGCTGCTGGCCGAGCACGGCCGGTTGGCGCGCGGCTACCCGGACGTGCGGGCCAACACGGTCGCCTCGTTCGCGCTCGGCGACTACGAGTGGATGCTCGCCTTCGAGGCCGACGAGCTGCACCGGATCGTCGACCTGATGCGCGACCTGCGGGCCTCCGGCGCCCGCCGGCACGTCCGGGAGGAGATCCCCTTCTACACGGGCCGCCGCCGCTCGGTCGCCGAGATCGTCAACTGCCTGGTCTGACCGGGGGTGACGTGGGGGTGTCCCGGCGAGCCCGGCACCCCCGCCCGCCGAGCGGTGTCCACCTTGGCAGGATGCGGCGATGACGACGCATCTCCTGCTCGACTTCTTCGGGACCCTGGTGGACTACTCACCCAGCCGCACCGACCAGGGGTACGCGGGCAGCCACGCGCTGCTGGCCGGCTGGGGCGCGTCGCTGACCTATCCGGAGTTCCTGGCCACCTGGTCGGCCGTGTCGGCCGAGTTCGACCGGCGCAGCGACGCCGACGACCGCGAGTTCTCGATGACCGAGCTGGGCGCGGAGTTCCTGGCCCGGGTGCTCGGGGGTGAGCCGGTCGCCGCCGACGTGGAGACGTTCGTGACGACGTACCTCGCCGAGTGGAACGGCGGCGTGCGGTGCGCGCCCGGCATGGTGGAGTTGGTCGGGCGGCTCGCCGCCGGGCACCGGCTGGCCGTGGTCACCAACACCCACCGGGCCGACCTGGTCCCCGGGCACCTGGCCGCGATGGGGGTGGCGCACTTGGTCGACGCGGTGGTCACCTCGGTCGAGGTCGGCTGGCGCAAGCCGCATCCGGCGATCTACGCCGCCGCGCTGGACGCTCTCGGCGTGCCGGCGTCCTCGGCGGTCTTCGTCGGTGACACCTTCGGCGCGGACTTCACCGGCCCGGAGTCGGTCGGCATCCGCTCGTTCCTGATCGACCCGGCCGGTCGGTACCCGGTGCCCGCCGGGCGTCGCCTGGACTCGCTGTTCGACCTGCCGGCCCGCCTCGCCCGGCGCTGACCGGGCGGCCGGGCCGGCCTCGCCGACCCGACCGCCGCCAGGCACCCCCGGGCGGGGCGTTCGGCCGATCC
>NZ_JAMOKF010000550.1 GCF_023656545.1 Micromonospora phytophila
CCGGGAGGGGGCCGAGGAGGCCGGCGAACGGGCGGTCGCCCAGCCGGCGGACGAGCTGGGCGAGGGGGCGGTCCGGGCCGCCGACGAACCCGGCGTGCCGACGCTGCGCGACGACGCCCTGAAGGCCGCGGAGTTCCCCCTGGCGATGGCGGAGGCCCGGACGATCGAGACGGTCAACGACGTCGTCGACAGTCCGCTGCCGGTGCTGATGGCCTCGCTGATGGTGCTCAAGCGGCGGTACCGGTGGATCGACACCTTCACCGCGACCCCGGTCGGGCCCGGCGTCTACGACATCGAGCTGGTCGCCAGCCCCGGCACCCTCGTCGGCCGCTTCGACAACGAAGGTGGCCCCGGAGGTGGGCGCCCGCCCGGTCCGCGCGGCCCGCACGCGGACGAGATCGACCGGCTGATGACCGAGGCCGACGGGCTCGGACAGCGGATCAGCCGGGAGGAGCTGGAACGCGCCGCGGCCGCCAACCCGGAGGGATTCCCCGCCCTGGCCGCCGAGGTGCGTGAGGAGCTGAACGACCGGGCCGCCCGGGCCGCCAGTAGGGGCTCGCCGGTCGCCGAGTCGACCGCCCTGCTCGACGAGGCGGAGGCGCCCACGATCCGGGGCGTCGGCGACGAGGCGGAGTCGGGCCTGACACCGCGGGACGAGGGCTGGAACGAGGCTGGCAACCCGGACCTCGACGCGCCCGACTTCCGCGACCCGACGACCAGCAGCATCAGCGCCTCCGAGGCGCTCGGGCAGGCCCTCGGGCCTCCGCCGGGCCCGGGTTACCACGCCCACCACGTCATTCCGACCAGCGAGGGCGGGGAGGGGCTGGACTGGTTGCGTCAACGGGCGACGGAGGCGGGGGTCGCCGCCAACGGAGCGGACAACGGCGTCTGGTTGATCGGGACGCGCTCGGGAGCCAATCTCGACGCCGGCATCCCGCACACCACCTATCTGCACGCGGGCAACCGGGAGGACTACCTGTTCACCCTCAGCGAGCGCCTGCAGGACCTGCACGGCCCGGCCTTCCGCCAGGAAATGGCGGCCATCCGGCGCGAACTCTCCGAAGGTTCCTTCGAATTCCTGGAGGCCCCCGCCGGCTGGCTGGACAGCCTGGTGGATTGACCGCTCAGCGGCCGCCGCCGAGGGAGCGGCCGTTCTTGGCCAGCTCCCAGCGGGTCGCGGTGGTCACCTGCTCGGCGGTGACCCGCTGGGAGTCGGCGCCGAGGTACGCGGCGGTCAGCGCCGCCGCCGCGATGCCGCCGCCGGGCAGGTCCACCGCGGCCAGCCGGCCCGGGTCGAGCCCGTCGACCGGCACCCGCGCCGGGAACGCCTTGCGCCACATCGTCTCCCGGGCCGCCCGGTCCGGGTACGGGAACGTCACCACGATCCGCAGCCGGCGCAGGAACGCCTGGTCCAGCGCGGACTTGGCGTTGGTGGTGAGGATGGCCAGCCCGGCGAAGGACTCCATCCGCTGGAGCATGTAGCCGACCTCCAGGTTGGCGTACCGGTCGTGGCTGTCGCGCACCTCGGTCCGCTTGCCGAACAGGGTGTCCGCCTCGTCGAAGAGCAGCACGGCCGCGCCGTCCTCGGCGGCGTCGAAGACCCGGCTGAGGTTCTTCTCGGTCTCGCCGATGAACTTGCTGACCACCTGGCTGAGGTCGACCACGACAAGGTCCAGCCCCAGCTCCTCGGCGATCACCTCGGCGGCGAGGGTCTTGCCGGTGCCGCTCGGGCCGGCGAAGAGGGCGGCCGTGCCCAGCCCTCGGCTGACCCGGTCGGCGAACCCCCAGTCGTGCAGCACCCGGGTGCGGTGGTGCACGGTGGCGACGAGGGAGCGCAGCTGCGCCACGTGGGTGTCGGGCAGCACCAGGTCGTCCCAGGTGGCCCGGGGCTGCACGACCCGGGCCTGGCTGCCGTACCGGCTGCGGGACCGGCCGCGGCAGGCCTGCCACAGCGGCACGCCGTCGGCCACGTCGCGGGCGGCCAGGTCGAGGTCGGGCAGGGCCAGGTCGAAGACGCCGGTGGCGGTGGCGGTGTCGTCGTCGCAGGTCCGGCCGGCGGCGTCGTGCCGGCGCAGGGCGGCGCGCAGGGCCGCCGCCCGTTCGGCGATGGGCAGCCGGGGTACGGCCACGTGCACGCCGTCGGGGAGCGTCCCGGCGGTCTCGAACGCGCCCAG
>NZ_JAMOKF010000551.1 GCF_023656545.1 Micromonospora phytophila
GCGGGCGCCCACTCGGCGGACGAGATCGCCGCCGCGCTGGGCGTCTCCCGGGCCACCCTCTACCGCCACCTCGACGCCGGCGAATCGGAGTAACGAGACGGTATTGCGACGGTTGTGAGACGGAGGCCAGGGCCGCACGGCTCAGGAGGCGAGCACCGCGTAGCGGCCGTTGCGGCGCAGCAGGGTGTCGTGGGTGCCGGCCTCGACGATCCGCCCGTGGTCGAGCACCGCGATCTGGTCGGCGCCACGCACGGTGGAGAGCCGGTGGGCGATGGTGATCGTCGTCCGGCCGTGGGTCAACTCGTCGAGCGCCTGCTGCACGGCCCGCTCGGTCTCGGTGTCCAGGGCGCTGGTGGCCTCGTCGAGGACCAGGATGCGCGGGTCCCGCAGCAGGGTCCGGGCGATGGCCAGCCGCTGCTTCTCGCCGCCGGAGAAGCGGTGCCCCCGGGAGCCGACGACGGTGTCGTACCCGTCGGGGAGCCCGGCGATCAGGTCGTGGATCCGCGCGGCGCGCGCGGCGGCCTCGATCTCGGCGTCGGTGGCGTCCGGCCGGGCGTAGCGCAGGTTCTCCCGCACCGTGGTGTGCAGCAGGTACGTCTCCTGGCTGACCACCCCGACGATCGCGGCCAGGTCGGCCAGACGCAGGTGACGCAGGTCCACCCCGTCGACGGTGATCCGGCCGCTGGTGGGGTCGTGCAGCCGGCTGACCAGCGCGGCGAGGGTGCTCTTGCCGGAGCCGGTCTCGCCGACCAGGGCGAGGCCGGTGCCGGCCGGCACGTCGAGGGTGATCCCCGCGACGGCGGCGGTGTCGCTGCCCGGGTAGCTGAAGGTGACGTCGTCGAGGCGCAGGTGCCCGCGGACCCGGCGCGGGTCGAGCTCGACGGGCTCGGCGGGGTCGTCCACCTCGACCGGGAGGTCCAGGTACTCGAAGATCCGGGCGAACAGCGCCAGCGAGGCGGTCAGCGAGACACCCACGTTGAGCAGTCCCATCAGCGGTCGGAACAGTCCGCCCTGCAAAGCGGTGAAGGCGACCAGGGTGCCGATGCTCAGCGTGCCGGCGGTGCCGGGCAGCCCGGCGCTGAGGTAGATCACCGCCGGGATCGCGGCGAAGATGACGCTCATGGAGGCCATCCGCCACCGGCCGGCCAGCTCGGAGCGCAGCTCCAGGTCGACCAGCCGGGCCGACGAGGCGGTGAAGCGGGCGATCAGGGCGGGGCCGGTGCCGAGGGTCTTGGCGAGCTGCACGCCGCTGATCGACAGCCCCTCCTCGACGGTGACGTTGAGGTCGGCGAGTTCCCGTTGCCGCCGGGCGGTGATCTCGCGGCGCAGGTGGGCGACCCGCCGGGTCAGCCAGATCGCCGGGGGCAGCACGACGAGCGAGACCAGGGAGAGCCGCCAGGACAGCGCCACCATCGCGACGACGGTGGCGACCACCGTGGTGAGGTTGGCCGCGATCGAGGTGGCGGTGGAGGTCACCACAGACTGCATGCCGCCGATGTCGTTGGTGATCCGCGACTGCACCTCGCCGGTGCGGGTGCGGGTGAAGAACGCCAGCGACTGCCGTTGCAGGTGGGCGAAGACGTCGGTGCGCAGCCGGTGCATGACCTGCTGCCCGACCCGGGTGGAGATCCAGGTCTGCACGACGCCAAGGACGGCGGTGACGGCGGCGACCGCGATCATGCCGCCGACCAGCCAGGCCAGCAGCGTCAGGTCGCGCTCCGGCAGGGCCCGGTCGATCACCGCACGGAGCAGGAACGGCGAGGCCATGGCGAGCACCGAGGAGGCCACGATGATCGCCGTGACCGTGACCAGGGCGCCTCGGTGGGCGGTGAAGAGCCGGCCGATGCGCCGCAGCGACACCTGGCGGGCCTGCGCCTTTTCGGCGGCGCTGACCGAGCGGCCGCGGTCGCGGCCGGAGGGGGTGGGTGCCAACGGGCGTCCGCCTTTCGTCCGACAATGCTGAGGTTGCCTCAACATGAGGGAACAACGGCTTCTGCTGTTACCGTATTCCCGTGACGAGCACGGCGCCGGACGGCGACGACGAGGGCCTGGCCGAGGCGTTCTGGGCGGTGGCCCGGCGGCTGCGGCACCGCACCCGCCACGCCCTGGAGCCCTGGGACGTCACGCCCAGCCAGTCCCGGGCGCTCGCCGTGCTGACCCGGCACGGCGTGC
>NZ_JAMOKF010000552.1 GCF_023656545.1 Micromonospora phytophila
CGTCGAGGAGCCCGCCGCCGAGGAGGAGCCGGCCGAGCCGACGCGCCGCCGCCGGCGTGGGCGCCGCGAGCTGGAGGAGCCGGTCGAGCTCGTCGAGGTCGAGGCGGAGCCGACCGACGAGGCCGAGGAGGCCGCCGAGGAGGACGAGGACGAGGACGAGTCCGCGGCTGCCCGCCGCCGGCGCCGGCGGGGTCGCCGGGGCCGTGGCCGGGGCAAGGGCGGCGCGGACGACGTCGACGACGAGGAGTCCGAGGAGGCCGCGCAGGCCGAGGCGGAGGAGGCCGAGGCCGAGGCCGAGGAGGACGAGGAGGCCGAGGGGGGCGACGGGCTGACCCGCCGCCGTCGGCGTCGGCGTCGCCGGGGCGCCGGTGACGTGGAGGGCGCCGCCGACGACGGCGTGCCCACGGTCGTCAAGATCCGCGAGCCGCGCAAGACCGTCGACGAGGTGCAGGGGGTCTCCGGCTCGACCCGGCTGGAGGCCAAGCGCCAGCGCCGCCGGGACGGCCGCGAACAGCGCCGGACCCGGCCGCCGATCCTCAGCGAGTCCGAGTTCCTGGCCCGCCGGGAGGCGGTCGACCGGGTGATGGCGGTCCGCCAGCGCGGCGACCGTACCCAGATCGCCGTCCTGGAGGACGGCGTGCTGGTCGAGCACTACGTCACCCGGAACTCCTCCGGCACCATGGCCGGCAACGTCTACCTCGGTAAGGTGCAGAACGTCCTGCCCAGCATGGAGGCGGCCTTCGTCGACGTCGGGCGCGGCCGCAACGCCGTCCTGTACGCCGGTGAGGTCAACTGGGACACCAGCGGCCTGGAGGGGCGGGCCCGCTCGATCGAGCAGGCGCTGCGCTCCGGCGACTCGGTGCTGGTGCAGGTCACCAAGGACCCGATCGGGCACAAGGGCGCACGGCTGACCAGCCACATCGCGCTCTCCGGCCGGCACCTGGTCTACGTGCCGAACGGCAACGCCTCGGGGATCAGCCGGAAGCTGCCGGACAACGAGCGCAAGCGGCTGCGGGACGTGCTGAAGAAGCTGGTCCCCGACGGCGCGGGCGTGATCGTCCGGACCGCCGCCGAGGGCGCCAGCGAGGACGAGCTGGCCCGCGACGTCAAGCGGCTCCAGGCGCAGTGGGAGGACATCCAGGCCAAGGCCGCCGAGGGCGGTGCGCCGGTGCTGCTCTACGAGGAGCCGGACCTGGTCATCCGGGTGGTCCGCGACCTGTTCAACGAGGACTTCCGCGAGCTGGTGATCGAGGGCGACGAGTCGTACGGCATGGTCGAGTCGTACCTGTCGCAGGTCTCGCCGGACCTGGTCGACCGGGTGCGCCGGTACGTCGGCACCGCCGACGTCTTCTCCGAGTACCGGATCGACGAGCAGATCCTCAAGGGCTTGGACCGCAAGGTCTTCCTTCCCTCCGGCGGTCACCTGGTGATCGACCGGACCGAGGCGATGACCGTGGTCGACGTCAACACCGGCAAGTACACCGGCGCCGGCGGCAACCTGGAGGAGACGGTCACCCGGAACAACCTGGAGGCCGCCGAGGAGATCGTCCGTCAGCTCCGGCTGCGGGACATCGGCGGCATCGTGGTGATCGACTTCATCGACATGGTGCTGGAGTCCAACCGGGAACTGGTGCTGCGCCGGCTGACCGAGTGCCTGGGGCGCGACCGCACCAAGCACCAGGTCACCGAGATCACCTCGCTCGGCCTGGTGCAGATGACCCGAAAGCGGATCGGCGCGGGCCTGCTGGAGGCGTTCAGCGAGACCTGCGACTGCTGCAAGGGCCGGGGCGTGATCATCCACACCGAGCCGGTGTCGGAGAAGCCGCGCCCCGCCGGCGGCGCGGGTGAGAGGGTCAAGGCGGTCGCCTCGGCCGTGACCACCCCGGCGGCGGAGCAGGGGACCGCCTCCTCCAAGCGGCGGGCGCGCAAGAGCGCGCCGGCCGAGCGGACGGTGGCCGAGGTCGCCGAGACCGAGGCCGCCCCCGGTGCCGAGGCCGAGGCGGAGTACCACGACACCATGGGCTACGACCTGTCCCGGTACGAGGCGGAGACCACCGCCGCCGGCGCGGTCGCCGACAGCCAGACGGGCGAGTCGGCCCGGCTGGCCGCGGCGGACGACCCGGACGCGGTCGGCGACGGTGACGCCGACGAGGCCGAGGGCGGCA
>NZ_JAMOKF010000553.1 GCF_023656545.1 Micromonospora phytophila
CCGAAGGACACCGGCTACGGGCGCTCGGCGTACGAGCGGGACCGGGCCCGGGTGCTGCTGCTCACCGCCCTGACCACCGACCACGCCGCGCACGCCGACGCCCTCTACCGGCACGGCGACGCCGCCGAGAAGCGGGCCGTGCTGAAGGCCCTGCCACTGCTGCCCGTCGGCGCGGCCGCCGTGCCGCTGCTGCACGACGCGCTGCGTACCAACGACACCCGGCTGGTCGCCGCCGCCCTCGGGCCGTACGCCCGGCACCTGGACCCGGCGGCCTGGCGGCAGGCCGTGCTCAAGTGCGTGTTCACCGGTGTGCCGCTGGCCGTGGTGCACGACCTCGACGCCCGCGCCGACGCCGAGCTCGCCGCGATGCTCGCCGGGCTGGCCGCCGAGCGGCAGGCGGCCGGCCGGAGCATGCCCGCCGACGCCACCGACCTGCTGGACCGGCTCACCGCCGGGTCCGACCCGATCAGCGCCGGATCCGGCCGGCCCCGCGCCGGTGCCGGCCGGCCCAGCGCCAGGGAGGCGTGATGCGCATCTTCGACCCGCACATCCACATGACCTCACGCACCACCGACGACTACGAGCGGATGGCCGCCGCCGGGGTGCGCGCGGTGGTGGAGCCGGCGTTCTGGCTGGGCCAGCCGCGCACCAGCGCCGCCTCCTTCGCCGACTACTTCGACTCCCTCATCGGCTGGGAACCGTTCCGGGCCGGGCAGTTCGGGGTTCGGCACCACGCCACCGTGGCGCTGAACCCGAAGGAGGCCAACGACCCGCGCTGCCGCCCGGTGCTCGACCTGCTGCCGCGCTACCTGGACAAGGACGGGGTGGTGGCGGTCGGCGAGATCGGCTACGACTCGATGACGCCGGAGGAGGACGAGGCGTTCGCCGCCCAGCTCGCCCTGGCGGTCGCGCACGACCTGCCGGCGCTGGTGCACACCCCGCACCGGGACAAGGCCCGGGGGGTGGAGCGCAGTCTCGCCGTGGTCGCCGAGTCCGGCATCGAGCCGGGTCGGGTGGTGCTCGACCACCTCAACGAGGTGACCGTGAAGCTGGTCCGGGACACCGGCTGCTGGTTGGGCTTCTCCATCTACCCCGACACCAAGATGTCCCCGCCCCGGATGGTGGAGCTGCTGCGGGCGTACGGGACCGAGCGGGTGCTGGTCAACTCGGCGGCCGACTGGGGGCGCTCCGACCCGCTGCTGACCCGGGCCACCGGTGAGGCGATGCTGCTCGCCGGCTTCACCGACGACGACGTCGACCGGGTGCTCTGGCGCAACCCGGTGGAGTTCTACGGCCAGTCCGGCCGGCTCGACGTGAGCGACCTCGACCGGCCGGAACAGACCTTCGCCGGCAACTCGATCCTGCGCGGCGGCAGCTGATGCGGCTGCGGCACGCCGGCGGCGCCACGGTCCACCTCGGCTACTGCACCAACGTGCACCCCGCCGAGGACCTCGCCGGCATCCTCGCCCAACTGGACACCTACGCCGTGCCCGTCCGCGAGACGCTCCACGCCGACCTGCTCGGCCTCGGGCTCTGGCTGGCCGCGCCGGTCGCCGCCGAGCTGGCCGCCGACCCGTCGGCCCGTCGCCGGCTGCGCGCCGAGCTGACCGCGCGGGGTCTGGAGGTGGTCACCCTCAACGGCTTCCCGTACGCGGCCTTCCAGGCCCCGGTGGTCAAGGGCGACGTCTACCACCCGGACTGGACGACGGATCGGCGGCTCGCGTACACCCTGGACCTGGCCCGGGTGCTGGCCGACCTGCTCCCCGACGACGCCGCCCGGGGCTCGGTCTCCACTCTGCCGCTGGCCTGGCGGCTGCCCTGGGACACCACCCGGGCGGACGCCGCCCGTCGCCGGCTGGACCAGCTCGCGGCCGGGCTCGCCGCCGTCGAGCGGGACACCGGCCGCCCGGTCCGAGTGGGCTTCGAGCCCGAGCCGGGCTGCCTGGTCGAGAGCACCGGGCAGGCGGTCGGGATACTGTCCGGCATGGACAGTGAGCGGCTCGGCGTCTGTGTCGACCTGGCGCACCTCGCCTGCGCCTGGGAGGACCCGGCTGCGGCGCTGGGCCGGCTGCGCGCCGCCGGCCTGCCGGTGGTGAAGGTGCAGGTCTCGGCCGCCATCGAGGCGCCGGCCGAGGCGACGCCCACGCTGCGCCGCTG
>NZ_JAMOKF010000062.1 GCF_023656545.1 Micromonospora phytophila
CACTGCGGCATCCTCGATCGGATCTCCGGCATGGTCGTGGGCGTCCCGTACGCGATCGACGGGCTCGGGGCGCCCGACGCGTCCCCGACCCTGCCCGAGATAGTCCTCGACGTCCTCGGCGACCGTGACATCCCGGTCCTAGGCAACGTCGAGTTCGGACACGCCGGTCCGAATCTGCCGATGCCGGTCGGCATCCGCGTCGGCCTCGATGCGCAGCAGAGGAGTTTGTCGCTGCTCGAACCGGCGGTACGCCCGCTCATGGTGACCGGACCGGGCGGCTGAGCAACGCGGATCAGTGAGCCGACGGCCTCGGCAGCACCGGAGGGCGGGCTCAGGCGCCGATGCCGGCGCTTGCGCCGCCAGCAGGCCGGGCGCGGCCGGCGCGGCCCGCTCGCGGGCCGCCTTGATCCTGAAGAGAGTAATTCGGCATTCTGCGTCCGGTGGCCGATGTCCTCTGTCGACACGCGACACAAGTTTGCCAGGTGGTTTGCGACAGCGGCGCGCTTCGGCCCATCAGCCGGATCGGCCGCACCCATCTCCGGCCCAGGTCGCGGATGCGGTTGCGGTGCCCCGGCAGGGCCCCTCTCGCCGCAGAGGCGGCACGTACGCTCGCGGCATGAGCGACGAGATGACATATGGGCACTTGGGACGCTCGGGTCTCCTGGTCAGCCGGATCGGCCTCGGGACCATGAACTTCGGATACCTCGTGGACGAGGCGAGCAGCTTCGCGCAGGTGGTGATCCGCCGCCACGACTCCTCGACCGGGATGTCCACGTCGCGCACGGCGCTCCTCTTGTCCGTCGAGCCCGTACTCACCGCAGGAGGGCGCGTTTGTGGTCGAACGGGGAGGTGGTCGGCACGTTCCCGAAGAGCTCAGCGACGACAGTGCGAGCGCCGAGTCCGCCCGGCATCGGGCCAGTCGCGCCGTACAGCCACTCCTCGTCCCAAGCGCCGTCGCTTGCTATCGCGAAGACGTCGGGTAGTAGCATCTGGCAGCGCAGCAGCACCGCCGTTACTGCCAGGTCATACGGCTGGCGCCCCGTCTTGACGATGCCGCTGAGGTATCCGTTCCGCGGCTGTGTCCAATACGTCGCGGGCACATCTCCGTAGTGGGAAGGCAGGTCATGCCGCTGCGGACTCAGCGCGCACTGACGGCGTCGGCCCGGACCTTACGCGGTTCGCCTGGGTCGCCGGCAGCATGCCTGGCCAGGGGTTTCGTGTGGTGGACCGGATGTGGCAGAACCCGAACCGCATTCATGCTGTTCAAGGGCCGATCGTGACGCTAACGGCCGTACGCCGACGCATGCCCTGACCAGCTCAACGCTGATCACCCGCCGCAGCGCCGCCAGACTGATCCGATCCACAAACAGCATCGGCGCTGCGGCCCTGGTGGCCCGACCACCACTCGTAGATCATGACGGCCAAGGCGGTGATCGCCTGCTGCCGATCTTCCGCCGACATGGGTGCCGTCCTCGGATCTCGCACCACCACGATGGGTGTGCGGCGCTTCGCTCCCGACCTGGTCAAAACAACGAGGGCACAGTCGTATGGGAACGAGCTCATTTAGCCGCGGCCGGTCCATGCCGACTCACAAGGGCTTCTTATCGGCGTGGATGCACTGACATAGCCGAGTTGAGTACGGTCAGTGTGTTTTGGTTCTCCCAGATCGGCTGCTGGGGCTCGTCGTTGTGCACGATGATGTCGACGTGATCGGTCGGGCGGACCGTAGCGAAGTAGAACTGTTGGGAGGGGATGTAACGCTCGCGCCAGCGCCGTTCGATTTCGGCCCGAGATAACACCTGGCGCTCTCGGATCACGGCACGATCCACGGTCGTCTCGAGGGCAGTCGACACGAAGATGCGCAGATCCCACCGATCAACCAGTTCCGGGCGCATGAGAAAGACACCGTCGAAGACCAGCACGGCGTCGGCTGGGGCAATCGTGACCGGCGGGGACAGCATAGTATCCGCGGTGCGGTCGTAGACCGCGTGTTGGAAGCGTCGATCTCCGCCCGGGCCGAGCGGATCCAGCAGAACCCGGTTCAGCGCGCCGTAGTCGTGGGTGTCGAAGTAGCAGCCTTCGGCCGAGTACTCGCCGCGCGGATAGCGCTGTGCCCGGGGGAAGAGGAAATCGTCGATCGTCGCGCGGATGACGTCGCGGCCCTGTTCGCGCAAGACGACGGCCAGCTCGTCGGCGAGGGTGGTCTTGCCGGCAGCGGGCGGTCCGTCGATGGCAACCCGCGTCGGGTGTGCGACTGTGACGGACCCGACTGCCTCAGCCAAGCGGCCGAGCAACTCGTCGCGGGTGCCTTGGTCCATGTCCTGCCCCGTCCTAGTCTCGCGAAGGTCGCCGTGTCGAGCCGACCTTATGCGCGCCAGCCTTTTCGCGCCCGCCAGTCCCCGAGTGAACGAGATTGCCGCAGGCGAAAGAGGCTACGGTCGCGGCGCAAACGGACTGTCATGCTGGCGCTGGTCGCTCGGTGAGCCGGAGGTACCACCATGCGAACCACCCCGCCACGATCGCCGGAACTCCACTTCCGCTGGATCGGACCAGGTCAAGGCCGATGAACGCCCGAGCTGCGTCGTCAGGCGGCGACGATCAGTCGAGCGGCACGAGTGCCCAGGCTCATCCGTCAACTGGCGTAGGTGGACTGGACTTGGCGGCGACCAAACCATCGACCTGGACAGGTTCGACCGCGAGCGGCTCTCCGGGCCCGGGGAGCCGCTCGCGGTCGCACGGAAGATCAGGCGATGAAGCCCTCTTCCTTCAACCAGTCCGCGGCGACCTGCGCCACCGGCTCGCCCTTGACGTCGACGCGCTCGTTGAGCTTGCGGATGGTGTCGTCGTCGAGCTTGGCCGTGATCGGTTCAAGGATCTTGGTCAGGCTCGGGTACTTGGCGGCCGTCGCGCCGTTGACCGTCAGCGCCGGGTTGTAGATCGGGAAGAAGCTCTTGTCGTCCTCCAGCACCACCAGGTCGAGGTTGCTGATCCGGCCGTCGGTGGTGAACACCTCACCGAAGTTGCAGGACTCGCCCTTCTTCGTCTCGGTGTAGACGACTCCGGTGTCGACGGTCCTGATGTTGGACTTCGGCAGGTTCATGTCGTACATCTTCGTCAGGCCGGGCCACCCGTCGTTCCGTCCGGCGAACTCGCTCTCCAGGCAGAAAGTCGCGTCGGCCGGCTTGCTCTTGGCGAACGCCGCGAGGTCGGACAGGGTCCGCAGGTTCCACTCCTTGGCCTTCTCCGCACGCACCGCCAACGCGTAGGTGTTGTTGGCCGGCGCGATGCCACCCCAGACGACCTGGTTCTTCTCCTTGTCCTCCTTGACCACCGCGTCGTACTGCTGACGGGAGTCCGGGATCGGATCGGTGTGGTTCAGGTAGGTGATCCAGGCGGTGCCGGTGTACTCCCAGTACACATCGATCTCGCCGGCGAGCAGCCCCTTGCGGACGTTGACCGACCCCTTGATGTTGGTCTTGTCGGTCACGTTCGCGCCCGCCGCCTTCAGCGCCAGCATGGTGATGTGACCGAAAACGATGTTCTCGGTGAAGTCCTTGGAGCCGACCACGAGCGTCTGGCCGGCGAGCGCGTCGTCCTTCTTGATCGACCCCGCTCCGACCGCCACCTCCCCGCCGGAGTCCTGCGTGGTGACCGAGCAACCGGTCAGTGCCAGCGCGACGAGTGCGGTGCCGGCGGCCAGCCGGGAAAGGGGTGTCCGGGTACGCATTGACGACCTCCACGACGCACGGGGCGTCGGTTGGGGAAAGGGGATGTGGATGATCTGCGGATCAGTCGAGCCCGGGCGGCCGGAGCACATCGGCGATCACACCGCCGAGCCAGTCCAGCGTCAGGGCGAGAGCGGCGGTGAGTACCGCACCGGTGATCAGGACGGGATCACGCTGAAGCTTGATCCCGGTCACGATCAATCCGCCGAGTCCGCCCGCGTCGATGAAGGTGGCGAGCGTGGCGACCCCGACCGCGAGCACGAGCGCGGTGCGTACGCCGGCGAAAATCACCGGTACCGCCAGCGGCAACTCGACCCGGAGCAGGACCGCGAGCGGGGACATGCCGATGCCCCGACCCGCCTCGATCAGATGCCGGTCGACCTGGTTGATCCCGGCGATCGTGTTACGCAGCACGGGCAACACGGCATAGGCCACCAGCCCGATCAACGCGGTGCCGGCGCCGATGCCCAGCCAGATACTGAGCAGCACCAGCAGCCCGATGGCCGGCGTCGCCTGGCCGATGTTGGCCAGAGCGGTGACGAACGGTGCCAGCCAGCGCAGCGCCGGGCGGGTGAGCAGGACGCCTGCGCTGACCGCGATCACCACCACCAGCAGGGCGGTCATCGCGGAGATCGAGACGTGCTGGCCGGTCACCCGGAACAGGTGCCCGGCGTTGAGCGAGCGTCGCTCGATGTCGTCGAGGGCAAGCGAGCCCACCCAGAGGTACGTGGCGAGGAGCGCCGCCGCGAGCACCAGGGGCATGGTCGCATGCCGGCGCAGCAGAGGCCGCCACCGCGATGGCGGGGCGTCCGCGAGCTGACCGGAGCCGACGGTACCCACACTCATGGCGTCTGCCGATCCGCCGCCGACCGGGCGCCACGGCGCTGCCCGGGCACCGCATCGGCTCTCGGCCCGTCCGCTGTCTCCGGCGCCTCCGACACCGGCTGATCGCGGCGCCGCTCGGTCTCGCGCATCTCACCGATCGCCCGCATCAGCCGGTCGATGGTCACGGTGCCGCGGTACCGGCCGGCGTCGTCGACCACCACGGCAGCACCACTGCTGCTGCTGAGCATCGCGTCGAGCGCGTCGTGCAGCGTGGCACGGGGTTCCACCACGGTGGCCGGTCCGCCGATCCCGCGCAGGTTGTCCTGATGCGGATCCAGGTCCCGAGCGGTGATCCAATGCACGGGACGTCGCTCGCTGTCGACGCTCAGTACGGCCCACTCACCGGTCTCGTCCAACCGGCGCAGCGCCGATGTCGGCGAGTCATCCAGCCGGACCAGCTCTGCCTCGTCCCAGTCGACCGCGTCGACCCGCCGCAGGTTGAGCTGTTTGAGTGAGGCGCCGGCACCGATGAACTGGGCCACCGTCTTGTCCACGGGATTGCTCAGCAGCCGCTCGGGGGTGTCGAACTGGCGGATGCTCGACCGGTCGCCGAGCACCGCGATGCGGCTGCCCATCTTGATCGCCTCGTCGAAGTCGTGGGTGACGAAGACGATGGTCTTCTGCAGCTTCTCCTGCAGCCGGAGGAACTCGTTCTGCAGCCGGTCCCGGGTCAACGGATCGGTGGCGCCGAACGGCTCGTCCATCAGCATCACCGGCGGATCGGCAGCCAGCGCCCGGACAACCCCGACGCGCTGTTGCTGGCCGCCCGAAAGCTGGCGGGGCAGGCGGTGCCGGTACTGGCCGGGCTCCAGCCCGACCAGGTGCAGCAGCTCGTCCACCCGGGCGTCGATCCGCTTGCGGTCCCAACCGAGCATCTTCGGCACCAACCCGACGTTGGTCGCCACGCTCATGTGCGGGAAGAGCCCGACCTGCTGGATGACGTACCCGATGCGCCGACGCAGCTCGGTCGGGTTGAGCGAGGTGACGTCGGATCCGTCCACCATGATCCGCCCGGAGCTGGGCTCAATCAATCGATTGATCATCTTCATGGTGGTGGTCTTGCCGCAGCCGGAAGGGCCGACCAGCACGACGATCTCGCCGCGCCGGATGGTCATCGAGACGTCCTCGACCGCGGGGGTCTTCTGTCCCCGGTAGAGCTTACTGACCTGTTGCAGTTCGATCATCACGTCAGCGGTCATCGTTGGCCTCCCTGGGGGGTGGACGGGGCCGCGAGAGACGGCGTGCCGGCGAGCGCCGTGGCGGAGTCCGGTTGCCCGGCGGTTAACGGCGCGGTTGACCGCGAGCGGGGCCGCCGGTTGCCCCGGTTGCCCCGGGTCAGCACACCGAGCAGGCCCAGGCAGAGGTCCACGACGAGGGCGAGGGCGACCACGCCGAGCGTGCCGATCAGGGCCTGGTTCAGCGAATTGACGCCGCCGAGGTTGGCCAGGCCGGAGAAGATCTGGTTGCCCAGACCCGGCCCGCCGACGTACGCGGCGATCGCCGCGATGCCCATCGTCATCTGGGTGGAGACCCGGATACCGGTCAGGATGACCGGCCAGGCCAGCGGTATCTCGACCGTGCACAGCGACCGTACCCAGCTCATCCCGATGCCGCGGGCGGCCTCGGTCAGCGCGGGGTCGATCTCGGTCAGTCCCACCACCGTGTTACGGATGATCGGCAACAGGGCATAAAGGGTCAGCGCGACCAACGCGGGGAGGTACCCCAGGCCCAGCGGCGTGATCAGCAGGCCGAGCAACGCGAAGGAGGGAATGGTCAGCACAGTTGCGGCGACCGCGACGGCGATCCCCCGGGCGCGGCGGTGGCGGTAGGTGAGGACGGCGATGGACATGCCGATGAGCGTCGCCAGCGCTATCGCCATCAGCACGATCGTGGCGTGCTCGATGGTCTGGGCGACCAGCAGGTCACGGCGGCTTTCCAGATATTCGAACAAGGTCATCTGACACGTCCTCTCGGCGGCTGGCAGGCCCCCGGCCAGAGATGGCCGCGACGGTGCTGGACCTGCCATGGCCGGTTGGCCATCACATCTCGGGCGTAGGCATCCGGCAAAGGCCCTCCGTGTGGGACGTGGAGTGGGTTGGAGAAATCAGCGGGGAAGTTCTGACGGGCACGCCGAGCGACACAGGGTTGGGCGCACCACCAGCTCGTCCGGCTCCTCCTTCCGTACAGAAACTTCTGTACAGGCGATCATGCGGGGTGCCACGGTACGCCATGGACTCCTCGTCAGTTCGGCCGGCCCGGGACCAGAGCCTGAAATGGGTCCGATGCTGCGACAGCGTGACATCGATGTGGGCGGCGCCAGGTGACTGCCATCAGCTCGGCGACCCGGGGCGCGGCTCCATGGCGTTTGCATGAGGGATCGAAGTGGGGCGGGCGGGACTCGAACCCGCGCCCGAGGGATTATGAGATCAAATTGCTCCCCCCGCCGACCTGGGCGTGTGGGCGTCTAGCAGCGGAAACCCTTCTCGACATCTCACACTGCTCCCCTGCTATCGGTCGACCTCTTGCGGACCAGATGCGGACCGCCCGCTCATCATCGGCTCGAAGCGATCGGCTCAGGGCCCGTCCGCGACCGCACCGCACTGCACGAGAGCCTGCCACCGCCGTACGACGCGGTGAAAATCTGGAACGGACGCGCGATGTGAGCCTTGCTCGGCGTTGCTAACGTCGCGGCGACGTCTGGAGGGGCGAACGGGGAGGACGACGCGGTGGTCAGCAGCGGAAGTGCAGCGACCTTGGCGAATCGGCGTGCTCGCGCGCCGATGGTCGTGATCGGCAGCGTCGTCGCGTTGGCCGCCCTCATCGCGCTGGGGTACCGGCTGGGTACCGACCCGCGGGTCGAGCACGGAGAGGTCGTCATCCTCGTGGCGCTGGCTCCGGGAGCCCTTTTGGTGCTGTCCTGGCTCGTCCGCCTGATGCAGTGGTGGGGTGCCGCTCGTGCTCCCGCGAGGCGCGTCATGGTGACCGCGCATCTCGCGCAGTCGCCGCAGCCGGGAAGTGCGGGGCGGGTCACCGGCGCGGCGCACGCCGTGAGCGCCGCCGGCGGGATCGACACCAGTCCCAAGGGATACGCTGTGTGGCTGACGGTGAGCGGCCGGGACGGCGGTGTCCTGCACCAACGCGTCGTCTGGGAACCGTGGTTGCGCGAGCTGACCAGGCCGCGTCAGGCCACGGTCCGGCACGGGTCCGGCGTCAGCGTGGTCGACGTGGCCGGGTACGGGCGGCTCTGGCCGGCGAGTTTCACAATGCGCCGTCGTCCCTACGGAGTCAGACTCATTCCGTTCCGCAAGGCCCGGAGGCTGCCGAAGGAGAACAGGCTCTCGCACGGCCGTCTGGCCTACCTTTTTCTCCTGCTCGTCGTGCCCTGCCTGGGCGGCGCCGTCGCCCAGGGTGTGTGGGCGCTGCTCGGGTGGTGGGTGGCGTACCTCGTCGCCTCGATGGCCGCCGCCGGAGCCTGGTTCGGCATCATCCCGCCCGGCGTGCTTCCGGAAGCAGCCCGTCGAGGCCGCGCCCCGGCGACCTCGTGACCACGGACGGGATCGAGCGGACAGGCGGCGACCTCGGCCAGCTCCGTGAGGCGCTGCTCGACAGCATCGCCGAGCTCGTGCCGCACCGCTTCTTCCGTAATGCGAGTCGGCGCGCCCCAGCTACGAGAAGGCCCTCGCCGCCTACGGCGAAGCGGCGGCGCGGATTAACATTCCCGGCACGACGGGCTGTTCGGCAAGCTCACCGGGTGTTCTCGTTGCTGCTGGCTCTGGCCGTCCGGGACGGTCGGTTGACTCGCAACGTCGCGGCAGGTGTGCGACTGCCACGGGTGGGCCGCGCCGAAAAGGTGTTCCTGACGCACGGCCAGGTGGGCGAGCTGGCGGCGGCGGCAGAGCCGCACGGGCTGATCATCCGGGTGCTCGCCTACACGGGGCTTCGCTGGGGCAAGCTGGCCGCGCTACGGATGCGGCGCGTGGACCTCGTGAAGCGTCGGCTGCTCGTGGCGGAGTCGGTGACCGAGGTCAACGGACGCGCGGTTCGGCACGCCGAAGACGCACCAACGCCGGTCGGGTGCCACTCCCCCGGTTCCTGGTCGAGCCGATGGCCGCACAGGTCGCCGGCCGCGCCTGTGACGAGCTGGTGTTCACGTCGCCGGCCGGCGAGGTGCTGCGGAACAACAACTTCCGCCGCAGGGTCTTCGATCGGGCTGCGGAGTCGATCGGGCTCGCGGGTCTGACGCCGCACGAGCTGCGGCACACGGCGGCCAGTCTGGCGGTGGCTGAGGGCGCCAACGTGAAGGCGGTGCAGCGGATGCTCGGGCATGCCTCGGCGGCGATGACGCTGGACGTGTACGCGGACCTGTTCGAGGACGACCTGGACCAGGTGGCGGACCGCCTCGACCGGGCGGCGGGTCGTGCGGCTGCGGACTCAATGCGGACTGACGGCGTCGGGCCGGATCTTGACGCGGTTCGTCCGGGTCGCCGGCAGCATGGCTGACCAGGGGTTTTGCGTGGTGGGGCGGGCGGGACTCGAACCCGCGACCGAGGGATTATGAGTCCCCTGCTCTAACCGGCTGAGCTACCGCCCCGGCACCGCGCCGGATCTTATCCCGCCCGGTCGATCAGCGGCCAGCACGAAACCACGCCGTCACCGACGCCGTCGTCGCCGAAGCAGCACGATGGGCAACGCGAGGATAACAGTGAGCAGCCATCCCACCACGATGACGCCCCACAACCACCCCTCGTCGCTCTCGGCGGTCTCGGTGATGAACATGCCGAGGGTCAGCAGGGCGTTCGCCCCGCCGACCACCAGCACCGCCAGGGCGCTGACGACCATCAACGGGATCTCCCACCAGGAGCGCTTGACGGGTTCCCGCCGCTGCGCGGAGGCCGCGGCGGAGCGCGGCTGTGGGATGCGGTCCGGGTCGCGGGCCGGCATGACCACCTGGCGGTCGGCGGGGACCTGGGAGTCGATCACCCGGATCGCGCCGGGGTGCAGGTCGTACAGGGTGGGTTCGATCCGCATCGAGATGGCGTCGGCGCCGATGAGCTGCCGGGCGCCGTCGGGCCAGGCGAGCAGGACGGCGCACTCGGCGTACTTGACGGTGAGCGGGCCGCCCTGGCCGAGCCAGCTCACCCCGTCGACCCCGACGCGCAGCTCGCCGTCGCCCTCCTTCTCCTTGTACGCGGTGCCGGCGACGGCCTGCGCGGAGCGGGTGGGCGCCTCGGTGAAGCCGGCCCAGTCGGCGCTGTGGCACTCGGGCACCATCAGCAGCGCGGTGGAGGTCACCTCCTGCGCCACCTCGTGCAGGTCGGCGGTGGTGACCGCCTTCAGCTCGGCCCGGTGCTCGTCGACGGTGAGGTTGCGCTCCCCGGTGAGCACGTTGAAGGCGTACGAGGGCAGCCGGGCGGCGTCCACCTCGGCGGTGCCGAGGAAGTCCTCCCGCTTGGCGACGCACGCGTCCAGGTCGGCCTGCTCGATCCGGCCGACCCGCAGCTTGGCGAGGGTGTCGACGAAGCCGCCGAGCACCGCGTCCTGCTTCTCGGGCAGCGCGTCGGCGAGGGCGCGCAGCGTGGCGTACCCGTCGCCGCGCGGGTCGTAGCCGGCGGTGGTCTGGTAGGAGAGCCCGCCGTCCTGGCGCAGCGCGCGGTACAGCTCGCGCTCCAGCACGTCGGCGAAGACGCTCGCGGCGGTCCGCCGCCGCACCACCGCGTCGAGCACCACGGCCCGCGAGCCGTTGACGAAGTACGCGGGGGTCTGCGGCAGCGCCGACGACGCGGCCGGCACCGGCTGGCGTACGCCCGCGGGCAGGGCCAGCCGCAGCCCGGCGGGCACCGCGGCCCCGGCGATCCAGAGCACCGCGTTCTCCCGGGTGAACCAGCGGGCCGCCCACTGCCGCAGGTCGTCGGCGGTGAGCGCGGAGAGCCCCCACTCGGGGTAGCTGCTCAGCCCGTGGTCGCGGGCGCCGTGCCGCCACAGCGGGATGCTCTCCAGTGCGGAGCCGCCCCGGCTGCTGTACTCGGTGCGCAGGATCTCCTTCTCCACCTCCAGCCGCTGGGTCGGCAGCTGGGTCAGGTTGGCGCAGACGGCGGTGAGGAAGGTGGCGATGTCCTGCTCGGAGCCCTGCATGTGGAAGGTGGTGAAGACCGGCGCGGTGGCGCCGTTGAAGTGGTAGTCGGCCAGCCCGAGCGGGGCGAGCGCGAGGTGTTCCAGCAGGTGGGTGATGCCGCTGCGGGCCAGCGTCTCGTCGGCGGTGCCGACCCGGAAGGTCAGCCCGGCGCGCATCGGCCCGCCGGTGGGGGCCAGCAGCGTGGGCACCCCGTCCACGTCCAGGTGCTGGATCATGACTGCCCGCCCTTCGCGTACGCCTTGTCGCGGAACCGCTGGAACTGCTTGGTCGAGTCGCCGTCGAGGTAGCCGAACATCGCCTCGTCGCCGAGCGGCCCCATCGCGGCGAACTGCTGCGCCGCCGCCGGGTACTCTTCCATCAGGCAGAAGGCCATCGCGAAGATGCTGCGCACCCAGACCCAGCCCCAGCCGTTGCGGAACCCGGGGTGCCAGACGGAGCGCTGTGCCGCCTCGTGGATCTCCCGGTGCACGTGCGGGCTGCGCAGGTGGGCGCTGATCTTGCCGAGGTCGTCGTGGTCGAGGGCCTGCTCCAGGTGGGCCTCGACCACCAGCACCGCGTTCGGGGCGCCGGGCGGGGCGGCGTCGGCGCACTCCCGGGCGAAGCCGTGCGCCCGCTCCCAGGTGCCGCTCCACTTCGGGCAGAACTGCTGGAGCAGCGACGCCTGCGCCGGCAGGTGGTGCGGGTGGTGCTTGGCCAGTTGGTCGTAGCGGCGGCGCGCCTCGGCCTGGCCGAGCTGCAACCCGCGTGCGTTGGTGATCCGTTGGGTCCACGCGGCCGGGTCGTCGGGGTACCGGGCGGTGACGTCGATGAGCACCTGCTCGGCCCGGCGCAGGTGGGCGTGGAACTGGGCGAACTGCTCGCGGCTGACGTGCTGGGCCCGGTAGGAGGAGCGGATCCGCCAGCCGGCCCGGATCAGGTACGCCCCGAGCAGGGTGCCGGCGAGCCGGTCGTCGGGCCGTTGGGCGAGCACCCCGCGGAGGAACTCCTCGATGTCGGGGGTCTCACCGGCCTCGCCGACGAGGAAGGTGCGCCCGTGCGGGTCCTGCCCGTCGACGAGCGCGTGCAGGGCCGGCCAGTCGCGTGCCGCGAGGGCCGCGCGCACCTGGCTGACCTGGGGGTACGCCGCCGCGGCGTCGAAGTTGGGCGGCGGGAGGGGTGCGGGCATGGCGAGGATCATAAGTGATCATCTACGCCACCGTGACCCCCCTTTTCAGCCGGTACGCAGCTCCACCAGGACCGCTCCGGCGGTACGCCAGCCGCTGGCCAGCGCGCCCTGGATGGAGGGGCTGTCGCGGTGGTCCCCCGCGACGAACAGGCCCTCGCCGAGCGCCACCGGCTTGCGCAGCCGTCCCTGCGGCGGCGGCGCGGCGGGCAGCGCGTCCGGGATGGACACGGTGGTCAGGTGGGTCCAGTCGGCGGTGGAGCGTCCGTAGAGCCGGGCCAGTTCGGCCCGTACGGCCGGCTCGGGCGGGGCCGACGGGCCGACCACCGAGGTGGCCACCAGGTGCCGCCCGGCCGGCGCGTACGTCGGCGCTGCCCGGCTGATCACCACCGTGTTCGCCACGATCTCGCGGCGGTCGCCGTCGACGAGCAGGATCGGCTCGTCCAGCGGCGCCTCCTGGCTGCTGTGGTAGTACGTCGTGTAGCTGTGCATGCGTACTGCTGGCAGGGCGGGCAGCAGCGTGGCCGCCGCCGGCGGGTCGACGGCGACCACGACGGCGCGGCAGCGGATGTCGCCGGCCTGGGTGCGGACCCGGCCGGGGAGCACCTCGGCGACCGGGGTGTCCAGCTCGATCAGGTCGGCGGGCAGCGGGTCGGCGATCGCCCGGGGCAGCGCCGCCATGCCCTCGGCCGGCAGGCCGATCCGGCCGCGGGCGAAGGAGCGCAGCACCATCGCCAGCACGTGGCTGGAGGTTTCCAGCTCCCGGTCGATGAGAACGCCGGAGAGGAACGGGCGCAGCAGCTCCTCGATGATCGCGTCGGAGAGGCCGGCTGAGCGCAGCGCCTCCTCGGTGGTGGTCTCCGGCGCGGCGAGCAGCCGCCCGGTCGGCAGGGTGGCGGAGCCGGTGGCGAGCGCGGCGAACCTCAGCCGGTCGAGCAGCGAGCCGATCCCGGCCAGCGCGGTGCGCGGCCCCCCGGTCGGCTCGCGCAGCGGGTTGACCAGCCGGATCAGGTCGTCGCCCTTGCGCACCAGCACCCCGGAGGTGAAGTGACCGAGGTCGAGCCGGTCGGTGTCGAGCAGCGTGCCGAGCCGCGGGTAGGCGGTGTTGAGCACCTGGAAGCCCCGGTCCAGCAGGTAGCCGTCGACGGCGTCGGTGGCGACCCGCCCGCCGAGCCGGCCGCCGGCCTCCAGCAGCCGCCAGGGCACGCCCGCGCGGTGCAGCCGCCGGGCCGCGGCCAGCCCGGCCAGGCCGCCGCCGACGACCACGACGTCGGTCTCAGCGAGCATCGCGCGCCTCCCGCTCACCGTTGGACCGGGACAGCCGGCTCGGCCACCAGATCTTCGGCCCGATGTCGTACGCCAGCGCGGGCACCAGCAGCGAGCGGACGACGATGGTGTCGATCAGCACCCCGACCGCGACGGCCACGCCCAACTCGACCAGCACCACCAGCGGAAGCACGGCCAGCGCGGAGAAGGTCGCGGCGAGCACGATGCCGGCGGAGGTGATCACGCCGCCGGTGACGGCGAGGCCGGCCAGCACGCCGGCCCGGGTGCCCCGCCGGACCGACTCCTCCCGCACCCGGCTCATCAGGAAGATGTTGTAGTCGATGCCGAGGGCGACCAGGAAGACGAAGGCGAAGAGCGGGAACGAGGCGTCCACGCCGGGGAAGTCCAGGACGTACCGGAAGATCAGGGCGCAGAGGCCGAGGGTGGCGGCGAAGCTGAGCAGCACGGTCGCGATCAGCAGGATCGGCGTGAGGATGGCCCGCAGCAGCAGGGCCAGGATGATCGCGATGACCACCAGCACCACCGGGATGATCACGTTCTGGTCGCGTCGGGAGGCGTCCGAGGTGTCCACGTTGATCGCGGTGAAGCCGCCCACCACGGAGTCGGAACCGGGCACCGCGTGCACGGCGGTCCGCAGGTCCCGGATGGCGCGCTCGGCGCCGTCGGAGTCCGGCGGGTCGGCGAGCGTCGCCTCCAGCTGCACCGTGCCGTCGACCACCTTCGGCGGCGCGCCGGGGTCGGGCGGGCCGGCCCGGTCGCCGGTGACGGGGCGCACGGCGGCCACTCCCGGCACGCCCTGGGCCACCCGGGCGGCCTGCTCGGCGGTCTGCTGCGTGGTGAAGATGGTGGCCGGGCTGCCGGTGCCGGCCGGGTAGTGCCGGGCGATCACCTCCTGACCGGCGACCGAGTCGGTCCGCTCGGTGAACAGGTCGCTCTGGCCGAGGGTGGTGACGTTGAGCTGGGTCAGGCCGAACGCGAGCGCGCCCAGCGCGAGGGCGGTGAGCAGCCAGACCGGCCGGGACCGGCGGGCCACGAAGCCGGCGATCCGGCTCCAGAGGCCAAGCTCGGTCTGCGGGTCGGCCTGGTCCGGTCGGGGCCGGCGGGGCCAGAACGCCCACCGGCCGCCGAGCACCAGCAGGGCGGGCAGGAAGGTGAGCATCACCAGCAGGGTGGCGGCGATGCCGATGGCGGCGACGGGGCCGAGCGCCCGGTTGGAGTTCAGGCTGGACAGCAGCAGGCAGAGCAGGCTGAGGATGACCGTGCCGCCGGAGGCGATGATCGCCGGGGCGGCGCCCTTCCAGGCGGTCCGCATCGCGTCCCAGGGGCGCTCGTGCCGGTGCAGCTCCTCGCGGTAGCGGGCGACCAGCAGCAGGGCGTAGTCGGTGCCGGCGCCGAAGACGAGCACGGTGAGGATGCCCTGCGCCTGCCCGTTGAGCTTGATCACGTCGGCGTCGGCGAGCAGGTAGACGAAGACCGACGCCAGCGCGTACGACATGCCGGCGGCGAGCAGCGGGAAGATCCAGAGCACCGGGCTGCGGTAGACGATCAGCAGGATGACCAGCACCACGCAGAGGGTGACCAGCAGCAGCGTGCCGTCGATGGCGGAGAAGACCTCGATCAGGTCGGCGAGCAGGCCCGCCGGCCCGGCCACGTCGACGGTCAGCCCGTCGCGGTGGCCACCGGCGATGGCGCGCACCTCCTCGACGACCGCGCCGATCGCCTCGCCCTCCGCGTCGTCGATCGGCACCACCACCTGGAGGGCCTGCCCGTCCTCGCTGGGGATCGGCGGTGGCAGTGGGCCGATCACCCCGGGCAGCTGGGCGAAACGGACGGCGTCCGCGGCGACCCGCTGTTTGTCGGCGTCGGTGATGCCCGCGACGCGCTCGTAGACCACCAGCGCCGGGATGCTCTGCCGCTCGACGAACTTCCCGGCGAGCTCCTGGGCCCGGGTCCCCTCGGCGTCGGTGGGCAGGAACGAGGCGTTGTCGTTCGTGGCGACCTCGCCGAGCTTGCCGGAGAACGGCCCGGCGACCCCACCGATGACCAGCCAGGCGAGCACGAGCGCCGCCGCGATCAGCGTGGCCCTGCCGCGGCCCCCTCTTCCGGACATCCGCCCTCACCCCAACAATCGACGCACCAACCGACGCAGCGGGAGTCTAAGTCGACATCGACCATCCTGCCGGGCGAGCCCGCCCGGGGTGCGGGAAACCGCCCGGCGACCGGCCGCGGGCGGGAGGGATGAGGGCGGGAACGACGAACGCCCGTCGGCGGGGCCGACGGGCGTCAGGTGGAGAAGCTCCCCCGTTTGGACTCGAACCAAAAACCTGCCGGTTAACAGCCGGCTGCTCTGCCAATTGAGCTACGGGGGACCGCGCTTGTCGTACGACCCGGATCTCTCCGCGCCGTGCGACGGGGACAAGAGTACAGGACTCACGGGGGTGTTGGTCCAGGGGGTTGCTCCTCCGGCCGCGCCCCGAGCCGGAGCGAATAAACCAGACAAATCGTCATCGGGGCACAAGGAGGTATGAGCGGAGAGCAGGATGGGTAGTTAGCTGCGGACAGAGGACGCAGGCGCGAATTGGTCGCTCCCGGCGGGGTAACCCGCCAGACGACGGCGCGTCAGGTACGGAAGGAGCCGCCATGCGCGGAAAGATCATGTTTCTTGGCGGGCTGGCTGCGGGATTCGTCCTGGGCGCCCGTGCCGGCCGGGAAAAGTACGAGGAGCTGGTGATCCGGGGCCGCAAGGTGCTCGACCACCCGACCGTCCAGGAGGCGGCGGGTGTCGCGCAGGCCCAGGCGAACCGGCTCTACAGCGAGGGCAAGGACAAGCTCGGCCAGTCCAAGCTGGGCGAGAAGCTCGGCAGCGGCAACGGCAGCCACAAGCAGGAGCTGACCGCCGCTGACGACGCGTTCGCCGGCACGCCGGCCACGGTCGGGGCGAAGGCGGGCTCCGGCTCGACGAGCACCGGCCCCACCGGCTCGACCTCCGGGTCGGCCACCACGCCCCGCGGCAAGTCGTCCGGCTCGGGCACCAACGGCAGCACCCTCTAGAACGCACCCTCCAGCGGGCCGGTCGTCACAGTGACGACCGGCCCGCTGGCGTCTCCACCCACCGTCGGACTCGGGCCACCCGGCGGCGTACGCACCGGCGCGTATCGATGGGCAGGTCAGGGGCCCCGCCCACCACCCGGTGCAACTTTCGGCGATTTGAAGCAAAAGTTCGCACCGTTCGGTAAAAACTTCTGCCGCCAACCTCTTCTCTTTGGTCCCAGTCGCAAATATCGTCCTGCGTAGAACCTGGCCAGGCTCTTGGTACTCCTAGCGACCTCCTCAGCGACGGCGCTGAGGCGGACCCGCCCAACCAGAGCGAGGTTCGATGCGCAGACCGACAGCC
The DNA here is from genome assembly GCF_023656545.1 of Micromonospora phytophila. GTDB lineage: Bacteria > Actinomycetota > Actinomycetes > Mycobacteriales > Micromonosporaceae > Micromonospora > Micromonospora phytophila. The sequence goes on from NZ_JAMOKF010000062.1 coordinate 16,587, forward strand.
CGAAGGGCCACCACCTACCTCAGCCTTCTCACCCTCGTCGGCGCGACACTCGTCGCGACCGCGTCGCAGCAACCGGCGCCGGCGCTCGCCGCCCCGGCACCCACCAGCAACGGCATCGAGTACAAGGTCCTCGTCTTCACCCGGTCCGCCGGCGGCGCCCACGCCGCCACCGAGGCCGGCGTCGACGCGGTCCGGCAGTTGGGCAACGACCGGCGGTTCACCGTGGAGGTGACCGACGACGCCCGTAAGTTCGACGAGTCCCACCTCAAGCAGTTCCGCGCGGTGGTGTTCCTGAACACCTCCGGCGACATCCTCACCAACGGCCAGCAGGCCGCGTTCGAGCAGTACTACCGCGACGGCGGCGGCTTCGTCGGCGTCCACTCGGCGATCGAGGCCGAGCCGGGCTGGTCCTTCCTGGACAACGTCCTCGGTACCCGGGCGACCGGCGCCGCCACGGCGGCGGGCCCCGCCACCGTCACCGTCGCCGATCGGGTGCACCCCGCCTCCGAGCGGCTGCCGGAGCGGTGGACCCACACCGACCGCTGGTACAACTTCGCGGCCAACGTCCGGGGCGTCTCGCACGTGCTGGCCACGGTGGACGAGAAGACGTACACCGGCGGGTCGATGGGCTTCGACCACCCGGTCACCTGGTGCAAGGACCACCAGGGCGGCCGATCCTTCTACACCGGACTGGGTGCGACGCCGGAGAGCTTCGGCAGCACCGACCTGCGTGCCCACCTCGGGGGCGCGATCCAGTGGGCGGCCGGCGTGACCGACGGCGACTGCGGCGCGACCGTGCTGGCCAACTACCAGATGACGGTGGTCGGGGCGCAGCCCAACGTCAACGAGCCGATCGGCTTCGACGTGCTCCCCGACGGCCGGGTGATCCAGACCGACCGGCGCGGCGGCGTACGCCTGCACGACCCGGGAAGCAACGAGACCACCGTGCTGGCCCAGATCCCCGTCTACACCCACAGCGAGGACGGGATGTACGGCCCGGCGGTCGACCGGGACTTCGCCACCAACCGGTGGGTCTACCTCTACTACGCGCCGCCGTTGGACACCCCGACCGGGGGCGCGCCGACCACCAGCACCGACCCCGCCACCTGGGACCGGTGGAAGGGATACTTCCAGCTCTCCCGGTACAAGTTCGTCGACGGGGACACCCCGTCGCTCGACCTGAGCACCGAGCAGAAGATCCTCCAGGTGCCGGTGGACCGGGGCGCCTGCTGCCACGTGGCCGGGGACATCGCCTTCGACTCGAAGAACAACCTCTGGCTGGTCACCGGGGACGACACCCCGGCCGGTGGCGGCGGCTCCGGCGGCTTCTCGCCACACAACGACTCGGTCAGCGCCACCGGCGTCTACCAGGCGCCCTTCGTGGACGCCCGGCGCAGCTCGACCAACACCAACGACCTGCGGGGCAAGGTCCTGCGGATCGCGGTGGGGGCGGACGGCTCGTACACCGTGCCGGCGGGCAACCTCTTCCCGGCCGGCACCGAGAAGACCCGGCCGGAGATCTACGCGATGGGGCTGCGGAACCCGTTCCGGATCACCCTCGACAAGAACGACGTCGCGCACGTCACCGACTACTCCCCCGACTCCTCGACCGCGGCGGTCGGGCGGGGACCGGCGGGCACCGGCCGGATGATGGTGGTCGACAAGCCGGCGAACTACGGCTGGCCGATGTGCGTGCAGCCGAACCTGCCGTACATCGAGATGAACTGGACGACGAGCCCGATCTCGCCCGTCGCGCCGTTCGACTGCGCGGCGCCGAAGAACACCTCCCGGCACAACACCGGCCTGACCGACCTGCCGGCGGTGGAGAAGTCCGAGCTCTGGTACTCGTTCCAGGCACCGACGCCGTGCCCGGAGTCGTACCTGTCGACGCCGACGCAGACCTGCCCGGTGCTCTTCCCCGAACTCGGCACCGGCGGCGTCGGACCGCACGGGGCGGCGCGCTACGACTTCGACCCGGAGCTGAGGTCGGAGACGAAGTTCCCCGAGTACTACGACGGCGCGATCTTCTTCGGCGAGTTCACCCGGGACACCCTCAAGGAGGTCCGGCTGGACTCCAAGGGCGACATCCTGAAGATCAACAACGTGCTGAACTGCGGCCAGGCGCCCACCACCACGACCAGGCCGTTCCTCTGCGACAACCCAATGGACATGCGGTGGGGACCGGACGGCAACTTCTACCTGCTGACGTACGGCGACGGGTTCTTCAACATCAACCCCGACGCGGCGATGCTGAAGTTCAGCTACGTCAAGGGCCTGCGGGCGCCGAACGCCGTGCTGACGGCGACGCCCACCAACGGCATCGCGCCGCTGACCGTCGCCTTCTCCAGCGAGGGGTCGAAGGACCCCGACCCGGCGGACTCCATCTCGTTCGCCTGGGACTTCGACGGCAACGGCAGCACCGACTCGGTCGACCCGAACCCGACGCACACCTACACCGCCAACGGCGTGTACACCGCCCGGCTGACGGTGCGGGACTCCAGCGGCAAGACCGCGTCGGCGAACACCACCATCACCGTCGGCAACACCGCGCCGACCGTCACGGTCACCACCCCGCTCGAAGGCGGCTTCTTCAGCTGGGGCGACGGCATCCCGTGGTCGGTGACCGTCACCGACCCGGAGGACGGGCCGGTCGACTGCGCCAAGGTCGAGGTGACCTTCGTCCTCGGCCACGACCAGCACGGCCACGGCGAGGCCAACCAGTTCGGCTGCTCCGGGGTGCTGCCCACCGACGCCGACGACGCGTCCCACGGCGGCTACATCTACGGCGTGGTCAGCGCGTCCTACACCGACGGCGGGGCCAACGGCCAACCGGCGCTGACCACCGTCGACCAGCAGATCATCCAGGCCAAACGGCAGGAGGTCGAGTTCGCCGCCAACGAGTCCGGCACCACCGTCGGCACCAGCGCGGACACCGGCGGCGGGCAGCAGCGCGGCAGCCTCGACCCGGGCGACTGGATCGCGGTCAACAACACCGTGAACCTGCAGAACATGCAGTCGGTCACGCTGCGTACCTCCGGCGGCAGCGCGGCCACCGCCGGGCAACCCCGGTTCGGCGTCGAGTTCCGGCTCGACTCCCCCACCGGCCCGCTGCTGAGCACCGCCACGGTCAACGCGACCAGCGGCAACAACGCCTTCACCAGCACGACCGTGCCGATCACCGACCCGGGCGGCACGCACCGGCTCTACCTCGTCTTCAAGACCGTCCCCGGCGGCCCGACCAGCGGTTTCGGCAACCTCAACTGGATCGAGTTCACCGGCCAGGGCATCGGCGTCGCACCCTAGCGGCCGCCGTGGCCGGGGCCGCCGCCCGGCGGCCCCGGCCCGAACCACCCGTCACCAGCACCGAGAAGGGCAGCAGATGAACGACAGACAGCACGGAATGAGCCGTCGCCGGATCCTCGGCGCGTTCGCCGGCGTCGCCGGCGCCGCGGCAGTCGGCGCCGCCGGCTGGACGCCCGCGGCCGGAGCCGACGGCAACGGACTGCTCGTGCCGACCGGCAAGCGCGGCATCATCCTCTACAGCGTCCGCGACCGCATCGGCGCCGCCCCGGACGCCACCGGGGTCCCGTACGGCTTCGAGCGGGTGCTCGCCCGGCTCGCCGAGATCGGCTACAAGGAGGTCGAGTTCGCCGGCTACAACCAGCACACCTCGATCCTGGGCCGGCAGATCACCGCCGCCGAGATCCGCAAGATCCTCGACGACAACGGGCTGCGCGCCAACGGCTCGCACGCCTCCATCCCGAGCACCATCACCCCGACCACCCTCGCCGCGTTCGAGCAGCAGCTCGACATCGCCGAGACGCTGGGCATGACCCACATCGGCACCGGCAACGATCCGACCGGCAGCAACTTCAAGGCCGACTGGGACGCCGCGGCGGAGCGCTGGAACACCCTCGGTCAGGTGGCCGCCGCGCGGGGGCTCAAGCTCTACACCCACAACCACGACGCGGCGTACAACTTCCTGCTCGACAGCGGGCCGCTCGACGCGCTGGGCCGGCCGACCCGGTCCTCCGGGGTCCGGAAGCTGGAGTACTTCATCGGACTCACCGAACCCGAGTACGTCTGGTTCGAGATGGACATCTACTGGGCGCACGTGGCCCAGCACCGGTTCAAGACCTACACCGACCCGGACGGCGTGGCCCAGACGGACATCTTCGACCCGTTGGCCACCGTGGCGGCGCAGCCGATCCGGTTCCCGCTGTTCCACGCTAAGGACGGCGCGTTCAACCCGGCCAGCAGCGCTGGCTACGACATGGTGCCGCTCGGCCAGGGCGACATCGACTACGGCAACTTCTTCGCCAACATGGGCGCCAAGGGTTACCACAACCCGATGTGGGAGCAGGACAACGCCCCGGGCGGCACCGCCGACCCGGGCCGGTCCCTGCGCTACGCGGAGCTCAGCTACCAGCACATGTCGGGTCTGCGGGGCTGACGGACCCGACCGTCGATCGAGGGGCCGCATCCGGGTTCACCGGGTGCGGCCCCTCGCGCCACGCGGCCGAAACACCGGCATGGAAGACTCCCGGCCGGAGGTGATGGAGATGGTCCCCGTCCGACCGGAGAACGCGTACCAGGCGCGGCTGGTGAAGCTGCTGCGCGACGGCGGCCCGCGCTCGCGGGTGTCTCGGGTGGATCTGCTGCGACGTCCGGTGACGGTCGCCGTGGCGTTCGCGGAGGTTGGCGGGGAGCTGGTCGAGGGCACGCCGAAGAATCACCAGCGCCGGTCGGTGCCCATTCCGCGGTTCCTCGTTGACGA
>NZ_JAMOKF010000554.1 GCF_023656545.1 Micromonospora phytophila
CCGAACGGCCGACGCGTCGGCGCGGGGAGGAGCTCGCGCCGACCGGCCGCCGCCGCGAGGACGAGGAGCGGACCGCCCGCCGGGCCCGGGTCGACGCCGACGCGGGCGGCCGGTACTCCGCCCCGCCGGAACGCGTCGCCGAGCCGGAGGAGCCGTGGGACAGCCCCCGCCGCTGGGAGGCCGGCGAGCCGATCTCCGCCGGCCCGGTCTCGGCCGGACCGATCCCGGGGGGCCCGATCTCCGGGGGCCCGATCTCCGCCGCGCCGCGCAGCGGCGGCGGCCGGCACAGCGTCGAGGACGACCTGCCGGAGGTGGAGCCGGACTACTGGCGGCCGCCCGCGCGGTACGTCCCCGAGGACGTCCCGCCGCCGGCCGACGACACCCCCACCCTTGTCGACCTCGCCTCCCGGCGGGCGCGGCGGGCGGCCGGCGACAGCCGCTCCGGCCGGCGGCGCCGGGCCAACGCCGCCGAGGTGGACGGGGCGTACTGGGCCGGGCTGCGGGGTGAGGCCAGGTGATGCGCACGACCGTGCCCCCGGTCGCCTGCGTCGGCGAGCCCCGGCTCACCGCCGGCTTCGCCGAGTTCGGCCGGCTCGACCTGCTCGCCCACGAGGAGGTGCACGGGCCGATCGGGCCGATGGAACCGGCGAGTCTGCTCCGGCTCGCCGAGGGCATCCAGCTCAAGGGCAAGGGCGGGGCGGGCTTCCCGTTCGCCCGGAAGCTCCGCGCGGTGCTGGAGTCCTGCGAGCGGCAGGACCTCTCCGCGGTGGTGGTGGTCAACGCCAGCGAGGGGGAGCCGGCCAGCTGGAAGGACAAGGTGCTGCTCACCCGGGCCCCGCACCTCGTCCTCGACGGCGCCGCGCTGGCCGCGTACGCGCTGGACGCCGACGAGATCATCATCGGGGTGGCCGACGACGGGGTGGGCCGGGACTCCCTGACGGCGGCGCTGGAGGAGCGCCGGATGCCGGTGCCCACCACTATCGTCACCGTCCCGCACCGGTTCATCTCCGGCGAGGGCGGCGCCCTGGTCAACGGGATCAACGGCCTGCCGCACATCCCGCCGGGCACCAAGAAGCGCTCCAGCGACTCCGGCGTCGGCGGGCTGCCCACCCTGCTCTCCAACGCCGAGACGTACGCCCAGCTCGCCGTCGCCGCCCGCCTCGGCCCGTACGAGTACGCGGCGCTCGGCACCGACGACGAGCCGGGCACCCTGCTGCTCACCGTCACCGGCGCGGCGAAACGGCCGGCGGTCGTGGAGTGCGCCGCCGGCACCCCGCTGCGGGAGATCCTCGACCTCTGCGAGGCGCCGGACGGCCCGGGCGTCCTGACGGGCGGCTACCACGGCAAGTGGATCACCCAGGAGGCCGCGGACCGGGCGGAGATCTCCCGCACCGGGCTCGCCGCCGTCGGCGGCACGCTCGGCGCCGGCATCATGATCCCGCTCGGCGCGGACACCTGCCCCCTCGGCGAGGCCGCCCAGGTGGTGCGCTACCTGGCCGGGGAGTCCGCCGGGCAGTGCGGGCCGTGCAAGTTGGGGCTGCCCGACCTGGCCCGCGCCGTCGACCTGGCGGTCTCCGGCAGCGCTCCGGTGGAGGTCGTCCGGGCCGCAGCCGGCGACGTCAAGGGGCGCGGCGCGTGCAGCCACCCCGACGGCACGGCCCGGTTCGCCCTCTCCGCGCTGGAGGTCTTCGCCGAGGACCTGCGGCTGCACACCACCGGTGAGGGGTGCGGCCGGCGGGTCAAGGGCGTGATGGGGTTGCCGGGCGCGCCCGAGGAGAATCCGCAGAAGCTCACCCTGGACTGGTCCCGCTGCGACGGGCACGGCCTCTGCGCCCACGTCGTGCCGGACTTCATCCGGCTCGACGCCAACGGATACCCCGCCTTCCCGCCCACCCCCGTGCCGACCTGGCTGCGGGAGGGCGCGCTCAAGGCGGTCAAGGTCTGCCCCGAACTCGCCCTCCGGCTGTCCAAGGCCGAGTAGCGAACCGTACCGAAGGGAGACGCGGATGCCGATGCTCCGCCGGTCGGTCAGTCCCGCACGTCCGCCCCGCCCGGTGGTGACCCGGCGGGCCGCCACGGCGGTCGCGCTGGCCGCCGCCCTGCTGGGCGCGGCGTCCTGCGCCTCCGGCGGAGACGCCGCCCGGCCGGCCGCC
>NZ_JAMOKF010000555.1 GCF_023656545.1 Micromonospora phytophila
GCCGACGGTGGTGTCGGGGCGGTGCTGGTGCCGGGCGGCGGTGGCCCGGCGCGGCGGCTCAGCGGAACTGGAGCCGGTTGACCGCGTCGAAGACCCGGGCGCCGACGAGGCGGCGGCTGTGCACCATCGCCCACGCCGCGGCCGTGACCAGGTAGCGGGTGCGCGGCCGGCGGGCGGTGACCGCCCGCTCGATCACCTTCGCCACCGTCTCGGGCGTCGCGGCGAGCAGCTTGTTGCCGTACGACCGGGTCATCGCCGCGTCGACGGCGGCGACCATCGTCCGGTACGGGCCGGCGGGGTCCGCCCCCGCGCCGAGCGACTCGGCGGCCACCGCCCCGAACCCGGTGCGGATCAGGCCGGGCTCGACGATCACCACGTCGATGCCGAACGGGCGCACCTCCTGGCGCAGCGCGTCGGAGATCGCCTCGACCGCGTACTTGCTGGCGTGGTAGTAGCCGCCGCCGGGGAAGACGAGGCGGCCACCCATCGAGCTGACGTTGACGATGCGGCCCCGACCGGCCCGGCGCATCCCGGGCAGCACCAGCTGGGTCAGCCGGCTGAGCCCGAAGACGTTCGTCTCGAACTGGGCGCGGACCCGCTGCATCGGGGCCTCCTCGATCGGGCCGTACTCGCCGTAGCCGGCGTTGTTGACCAGCACGTCGACCTGGCCGTGTTCGGCCTCGATCGCGGCCACCGCCGCACGCATGGACGCCTCGTCGGTGACGTCGAGGGGGAGCAGCCGGGCCCCGACCTCGGCCAGGTCGGCGATCGCCTCGACCTTGCGGGCGGTGGCGTAGACGGTCAGCTCCGGGTGCCGGGCCAGCTGCCGGACGGTGGCCCGGCCGATGCCGGAGGAGGTGCCGGTGATCAGGACGGTGGTCATGACGGGTCTCCAGGGTGGGGTGCCAGACCCGCGACGATCAGCGCGACGCCCTCGCGCAGCCGCTGCCGGGGCAGGTCCGGGTCGGTGAGGTCGGCCTCCAGGCCGCGGGTGAGCGCGACCAGCACGTCGGCGACCACGCGGGCCCGTGGGCCCGCACCGTCGGCGAGCACGCCGGCCACCACGTCGGTCATCTCCCGGGTGTACGCCTCGACGAGGTCCCCGGTGAGCTTCGTGCTGGCGTCGAGCAGCTCGGCGGCGTGCCGGCTGTCCCGGTGGAGCTGGAGGGTCAGCTCCAGCTTGGCGCCGAGCACGGCTTCGAGCCGCTGCCCGGTCGACGCCGTCGGATCGGCGGCGCTTGCCCGGGCCTCGGCGAGGGTGCCGGCGAAGAGCCGTTCGGCGAGCCGCCGGTAGGCGTCGTCCTTGTTGCGGACGTACTGGTACACGGCGGGACGGGACATTCCGGCCATCGCCGCGATGTCGTCCATCGTCGTGCGGCGCACCCCGTGTCGGGTGAAGCATTCGTAGGCCGCGGCGAGGATGACGTCCAACCGCTCGTTCGACATGCTGACAATGTTTGCATACTTTGTCAGTGCGTCAAGGGCGTTCGCGGTCACGTCGGACATTTCCCGCTCCGCTGCCCGCCAGCCGCGCGCATCTCGACGGACGAAAACGGGGTCACGGGGGATGGGCCGCCGTCAACGATCAGCGCGTCGGACCGGCGCTCCGCCCGGCTGCGCGATTCACGGCCGGATGTCCGGTCCGACGCTCCGCCCCGGCTGCACGGTCCATGGCCGGATGTCCGGTTCTTCGGTGTGGTCGGGGGCACCGTGGGCGCGGAATGGCGGCCGGCCGGTCGTCGTTACATCACCTGGACGATCGAGCAAGGCGCACTGCTTCAGGTGGTGTGGCCGGGCCCCGGATTCGCGGAATGACGGTGGCCCGCCGGTCGTTACATCCCCCGGACGATCGAGCAAGGGCCCGCCGCACAGCCGGTATGGGCCGAGGGCCGAACCCCGGAATGACGGTGGCCGCCCGGTCGTTACACCTGGTCCGGCCCCGCGAAGGGCATCCCCCGCCCCGCGAGCGCGCCGGTTCTGAGATTGACTTTCCCCCTGTTTTTGAGCGCCGGACGGTGCTTGCGCCCTGCTGACCCCCATCGGTTGGGCGCCAACCCCCGAAGGAGCAACTTCTGATGAACACGATCATGCGTAAGAGCGTTCTGGGTATTGCTGGTCTGGCC
>NZ_JAMOKF010000556.1 GCF_023656545.1 Micromonospora phytophila
CGGCCGACGGGGAACGCGAACGGATGCTGGTCCGGGTGCCCCGGGCCCGGGCGGCCGCGCTGGCCGGGGCGCTGCACTCGGCGGCGGGGGTGCGCGCCGCCCGCAAGGCCGTCGATCCGGTCCGGCTCCAGGTGGACCCGCTCAGCCTGTTCTGAGCCGCGGGCGGGCGGTCCCCGTCGGGTGATCCGCGACACCGTGCGGTCCGGCGGCGCCGCCCGGCCGGCGGCCGGTCGCACGCCGCGTCCGGCAAACCGCTGGCGCTGAGGTGATAGCATCGCCCGTCATGCCCGGGCGCTCGGATGGCGCGACGATGGCGGAAGCGCGTCGGTCGGACGCAAATCGATGAAGTCAATCAGCCGGTGATCAGGGGTGGACCAGTCGTGACCGTTCGTCAATCGATCGTCTTCAACGGCGACCTCGGCAGCGGCAAGAGCACCGTCTCCGTCGAGATCGCCAAGCGGCTCGGCCTGCGCCGGGTCAGCGTGGGTGACCTCTACCGCCAGATGGCGCAGGAGCGGCAGATGACCGCGCTCCAGCTCAACCTGCACGCCGAGCTCGACCAGGCCGTCGACGGCTACGTCGACCAGCTCCAGCGGGACATCGCCGCCTCCGGCGAGTCGCTGGTGATGGACTCCCGGCTGGCCTGGCACTTCTTCACCGACGCGCTCAAGGTGCACATGATCACCGAGCCGGGCGAGGCCGCCCGCCGGGTGCTGGCCCGCCCGTCCGGCCCGGCCGAGAGCTACACCTCGCTGGAGGAGGCGAAGGCGAAGCTCCGGGAGCGCAGCGAGAGCGAGCGGGGCCGGTTCATCGTCCGCTACGGGGTGGACAAGGCCCGGCTGCGCAACTACGACCTGGTCTGCGACACCACCCGGGCCTCGATCGACGAGGTGATCGAGCACATCGTCGACGCGTACGAGGGGCGGCTCGGCGCGGACGTGCTGCGCGACGCACCGCCGCTGCTGCTGCTGGACCCGGCGCGGGTCTACCCGACCGAGGACATCGCCACCCTGCGCGGGCTGTGGGACTCCGGCTTCGTGGGCGAGGTCGCCAGCGGGGGTGACGAGGCGCTGGAGCCGCTCAGGATCGGCTTCACCGGGGAGTACTTCTTCGTCGTCGACGGGCACCGCCGGCTCAGCGCCGCCCTGCAGAGCGGTTTCCGCCTGGTGCCGGCCCAGCTGGTCGCCGAGGTGGACGAGCCGGTGGTCGGTGGGATGAGCGCGGTGGACTACTTCGCCGCCCAGGCGCGCCCCGGCCTGATCCACGACTGGGAGGCCGCCCACTCCATCGAGCTGCCGCTGCCCGAGCACGCCCTGCTCGGCGGCGACGCGGTGCTGGCCGGGGAGCCGGGCGCCGGCGCCTGAGCCGGTCGTCGGCCCCGGCTGCCGGTCGGCGGGGTCGCCCGGTGCCGACCGGGCGCGCATGATGGAGCCTCGACGCATCGACTCCGGAGGCCGGTCATGGACGCTGCCGAGGCCCTGGCGCTGCTCATGTCGCCGCAGGGGCGGGTCGACCCCTACCCGACGTACGAGCGGCTGCGCGCCCACGGGCCGGTGGTCCAGGCCGGGCCGGTGTTCTTCGTGGTCACCGGCTACGCCGAGGCCGACGAGATCCTCCGCGACCCCCGGTTCGGGGTGATGGACGACGTGCTGCGCGACCATTTCCTGCCCGGCTGGCGGGACAGCCCGGCCGTCGCGTCGATCTCCCGCTCGATGCTGCGCACCAATCCGCCCGACCACAGCCGGATGCGGCAGCTCGTGGCGGGGGCGTTCACCCCGCGCCGGATCGCCGCGCTGCGCGACGTGGTGGTGGCCCAGGCCGACGAGCTTGCCGACGCGATGATCGAGCGGGGCCGGGCGGGGGAGCCGGTCGACTTCATGGCCGAGTTCGCGTACCCGCTGCCGGTCCGGGTGATCTGCGCGCTGCTCGGCGTGCCGGCGGCGGACCGGCCGCTGTTCCGGCGCTGGGCCGCCGACCTCACCGGCGTGCTCGAGCCGGAGATCACCCAGGACGAGCTGGCCGTGGCCGACCGGGGTGCGACCGAGCTGCGCGACTACTTCGCCGAGCTGGTCCGGGCCCGCCGCCGCGCGCCGACCGACGACCTGACCACCGCGCTGGTG
>NZ_JAMOKF010000557.1 GCF_023656545.1 Micromonospora phytophila
TGTGCCGCCAGCGGGTCGTCCGCGGGCAGATGCTGCCGGCAGAGCTCGCGGGCCAGCGCCAGGTTGTCGTGCGCCTCGGCGAACTGCCCGCAGTCGCGTTGCATCGCCCCGAGCCGGGCCAGCATCTTGATGCCGCTGGGGTGGCCGTCGCCGTACACCTCGCGGTGCAGCTCCCAGGCGTCCTGGAGCCGGTCGCGGGCCACCTGGCACTGGCCGCGGGCGTACTCCACAGTGGCCAGGTCGGCGTGGGCGGCGAGCACCCGCAGCGACTCCGGGCCGTCGAGCGCGGTCAGCTCGATGATCACTTCCTGGTAGAGCCGGGCGGCGCGGGACCAGCTGCCGACCCGGTGCAGCACCGCCGCCAGGGTGGCCGCGGCGGCGACGGTGCGCTGGTCGGAGCGGCCGTGCAACCGGGTGGCCGCCGCGTACGCGAAGGCGGCCCAGCCCCGGGCGGAGTGGGGTTCGCCGAGGGCGACCAGCACGCGGGCCTGGAGCCCGGCGGCCTCGGCCAGTTCGGGCGTGGCGTTGGCCGGGCGCGGGTCGGCGTCGGTCAGCGCGTCGGCGAGCAGCCGTTGGGCGCCGGCGAGGTCGCCGGCGGACACCAGGTGATGCGCCTGGTCAGTCAGTTCACCGAAGCCGGAGGGCACGCCCCATCGTGCTCATCCGACGACGGTAAGTACAAGACCCGGGCCGGGGTGGATTGGTCAGGATCTCCTCAGGTGGTCGACGAGCGTCTCGCCGATGCGGCGCAACTGGTCGACCTGGGCGGGGCTCAACGCGTCGAACAGGTGCCGGCGTACCCCCTCCACGTGGCCGGGCGCGGCGGCGGCGAGGGTGGCGAATCCGTCGTCGGTCAGGACCGCGATCTGCCCGCGCCGGTCGGTCGGGCACTCCTCGCGGCGGACCCAGCCGGCCGCCTCTAGCCGGGCCACCGCGTGCGAGAGGCGGCTGCGTGAGGAGCCGGTCGCCTCGGCCAGGTCGCTCATCCGCAGCTGCCGCTCCGGCGCCTCGGAGAGCCGCACCAGGATCTCGTAGTAGGCGTGCGGCATTCCGGCGTCACGTTGCAGCTCGCGGTCGAGCGTCTCCATCAGCGCCCGGGAGGCGGTCAGGAACGCGCGCCAGGTGCGCTGCTCGTCGGGGTCCAGCCAGCGGGTCATGACCACCATCATAGGCCATGTGGTTGAACGCTCAACCAAATCGCGCTACCGTCGGTGGCATGGGAATCCACCGGCTCAACCACGCCGTCCTCTACGTCAGTGACCTTGCCCGCAGCGTCGCCTTCTACCGCGACGTGCTGGGCTTCCGTCCGGTCCCGATGACCCCGGACGGCTTCCGGGGCGCCACCTTCCTCCAGGCGCCCGACTCCACCAACGACCACGACCTGGGCCTGTTCGAGATCGGTGCCGCCGCCGGCCGCTCCGCCGCCGGCCGGAGCACCGTCGGCCTCTACCACCTGGCCTGGGAGGTGGACACCCTCGACGAGCTGGCCGCGACCGCGCAGCGGCTCGCCGCCGCCGGCGCGCTGGTCGGCACCTCCGACCACGGCACCACCAAGAGCCTCTACGGGCAGGACCCGGACGGACTGGAGTTCGAGGTGGTCTGGCTGGTGCCGGCCGACCGGCTCGACGACGCCGCCCTCGCCGCCCGCAAGCGGATCGGCCGGCTGGACCTCGACGCCGAGCGGCAGCGCTACGGCGGCCAGACCCGCGGCGGGGTGGGCATCTCCGTCCCGGCCTGAGGCCGAGACGCCGACCCGCCCGGGCCGACCCGGACGGGTGCCGCGCCCCGGCCGGCGGCAACGGTGGGGTAGAACGACAGCATGCCGACCGACACCGTCCTGCGCGAGCTGCTCGTCCGACACCTGGAGATCTGGTTACCGGGGGCGCTGCACCGCGCCCGGCGGGCCACCGTCGTCCTGGCGTACGCCGGTGACGACGCCGGGTCCGCCGAGGCCGCGCTGCGGGCGGTCGCCGAGTACGCCGACCGGCTGCGCGGCCGTCAGCTCACCGTGCTGGTGCTCGCCGACGGCACCGAGGAACTGCCGGCCCGGCTCGGCGCCGTCGAGGCGGAACTGCCGCCCGAGGTC
>NZ_JAMOKF010000558.1 GCF_023656545.1 Micromonospora phytophila
GTCGACCACCCCGCCGCCCGGAACCCGACCGGTCGGGGAGCCGCCCGCGGCGGGCGGTCCGATCGGCGGCCGACCGGCCGGGGACCGCCAGGGCCGCTACGACGGCGGCCCCGACCTGGGCACGCTCTACGCCGCCGGCCGCGACGGGCCGGGCTTCGCCACCGTGTCCCTGCCCGCCAACCCGGTGGAGAGTTCCGGCTCGCTGACCGGGCACATCCTGGCCCAGGGCTGGACGGAGACCCCCACCGAGGAGCGGTCCAGCACGGCCCGCGTGGTGATCGTCCTGGCCGCCTCGCTGGGCCTGCTGGTGGCGATCAGCGTGCTGGTCGTCCTGCTGGCCGGCGACGCGATGGACGGTCTGGTCGGCGGGGTCCTGAACAACTGAGCCACGCGGCGCGGACGATGGTGAGCCCGCCCACTACCGATCCCTGGCGCGGTGGCGGGTTCGCCGAATCGCCGTACACTTGTGGAGATCACTGACCTGGCGCGCGCCGTGCGCGCCCATGGGCGATCTTGCGGGCGATTCGGCGGCGTTCAGCTGCGGCAGGCCATCGCGAAGATGCGCCCCGCTTGAAAGGCATTTCTTGACCACCTTTGCTGAATCCAGCACGTTTCCGCCCGTCCTCGACACCACCGCCGCGCAGATCAGCGCCGCCGAGCAGGACGCCAGCCGGCAGGACACCGCCGAGCAGGCCGTCCCGGTGACCGCCGACACCATCGGCTTCGCCGACCTCGGGCTGCCCGAGCCGCTGGTCCGCACGCTGGCCCGACAGGGCATCACCACTCCGTTCGAGATCCAGCGCGCCACCGTGCCGGACGCGCTCGCCGGCCGGGACGTCCTCGGCCGCGGCCAGACCGGCTCCGGCAAGACCCTCGCCTTCGGCCTGCCGCTGCTGGCCCGGGTCGCCGACCGCAACCGGGCCCGGCCGCTGCACCCCCGGGCCCTGGTCCTGGTGCCGACCCGGGAACTCGCCATGCAGGTCAACGATGCCCTGGTGCCGCTCGGCAAGGCGGTCGGCGTGTTCCTGAAGACCGCCGTCGGCGGCGTGCCGTACGACCGGCAGATCGACGCGCTGCGGCGCGGCGTGGAGATCATCGTGGCCACGCCCGGCCGGCTGGGCGACCTGATCGCCCGAGGCGTCTGCCGCCTGGACGACGTCGAGGTCACCGTCCTCGACGAGGCCGACCAGATGGCCGACATGGGCTTCCTGCCCGAGGTCACCGAGCTGCTCGCGAAGACGCCGGCCAACACCCAGCGGCTGCTCTTCTCGGCCACCCTGGACGGTGACGTCGACGCGCTCGTCAAGCGGTTCATGACCGACCCGGTCACCCACTCGACCGCGCCGTCCACCGCCTCGGTGACCACCATGGACCACCACATGCTGCTGATCCCGCCGCACGACAAGTTCCCGGTCGCGGCGTCGATCGCGGCCCGCGACGGCCGGACCATGGTCTTCGCCCGCACCCAGCTCGGGGTGGACAGGCTGGTCGAGCAGCTCGCCGCGGTCGGCGTACGCGCCGGCGGCCTGCACGGCGGCAAGACCCAGCGGATGCGCACCAAGACCCTGGCCGAGTTCAAGGAAGGCCGGATGAACGTCCTGGTCGCCACGGACGTGGCGGCCCGGGGCATCCACGTGGACGGCGTGTCGCTGGTGCTGCACGTCGACCCGCCGAAGGACCCGAAGGACTACCTGCACCGCGCCGGGCGTACCGCCCGGGCCGGCGAGTCGGGCGCGGTGGCCACCCTGGTGCTGCCGAAGCAGCGCCGGACCACCCTCGCCATGCTGGAGAAGGCCGGCGTGCAGCCGGCGGAGACCCGGGTCCGGGTCGGTGACCCGGCGCTCGCCGAGCTGATCGGCGCCCGCGAGCCCAGCGGCGTCCCGGTGCGCCACGAGCCCGAGGAGCCCCGTCGGCACGGCGACCGGTCGGGCGGCCCGCGCCGCTTCGGCGACCGGCCCCAGGGCGAGCGCCGCTACGGCGACCGGCCCCAGGGCGAGCGCCGCTACGGCGACCGGCCGACCGAGAGCCGGGGTTACGGCGACCGGCCGCAGGGCGAGCGTCGCTACGGCGACCGGTCCCAGGGC
>NZ_JAMOKF010000063.1 GCF_023656545.1 Micromonospora phytophila
TCCAGGGTGCCGGAGTCGTACCGGCTCAGCGCCCGCGGGACCGAGCTGGCCGTCGAGGGAAGCGACGTCGCCGGCACCGCGGCCGGGCTCTACCGGCTCGCCGACCGGGTCCGGTCCGGCTCCGAGGCGCTGCCCGCCGCCGACGCGGGCCGGCTGGTCACGCCCCGGCTCGGCCTGCGGCTGACCGACGCGGGCTCGGTGGGCCGCGAGCCCGACCCGGCCGCCTTCTCCGCGGGCGACGACTACAACCTGAATACCGACGTGGTCGGGCAGGCGCTGCTGCCGCGGGCGCCGTGGGTGGACGCGGACGTCGTGACCCGCATCGACGCGCAGTTCCGGCAGTTCGTCGACCACTCGGTGGCGCAGGGCTACAACGGTGTCGTCGTGCCCGGCTTCCTGGAGTACGTCACCTTCGCGAAGGTCGGCGACGGGCACGCGATATACCCGCCCGGCGATACGCACGTCGATCGCGCGAAGGCGATGGTCGCGGCGTTCGGCCCGGTCTTCCGGTACGCCGAGGAGATGGGCGTGAAGGTCTTCCTGCTCACCGACATGCTCGCGGTGTCGCCGCCGCTGGAGGCGTACCTGACGAGGACCGTCGGCGGGCTCGACGTGGCCGACCCCCGGCTGTGGGCGGTCTACCAGGCCGGGCTGGCCGAGCTGTTCGAGAGCATGCCGTTCGTCGACGGCCTGATGGTCCGCATCGGCGAGGGCGGCGAGGTGTACGCCGGGGAGGGCTGGGACTACTCGTCGAAGCTCGCGGTCACCACGGCCGCGTCCGTGCGCACGATGCTGCGGGCGCTGCTGGACACCGCGGGGGAAGCCGGCAAGGAGGTCGTCTTCCGCACCTGGACCGTCGGCGTCGGCGCCGTCGGCGACCTGCACACCAACCCGGAGTCGTACGCGCAGGTGCTGGGCGGGTTCGACGACGCCCGCCTGATCGTGTCCACCAAGTACACTCTCGGCGACTTCTACAGCCACCTGCCGCTGAACACCACCCTGCTGGCCGGGGAGCACCGCCGCATCGTGGAGTTCCAGGCCCGACGCGAGTTCGAGGCGTTCGGCTCGCTGCCCAACGACCTCGGCCCGCTGCACCGCCAGGCGCTGCGCGAGTTCCTCGCCGCCAATCCGAAGGTCGAGGGCGTCTGGAACTGGACCCAGGACGGCGGCCCGCTGCGCGCCGGGCCGATGTCGCTCTACCTGCGCACCGGATTCTGGCAGTTGTACGACCTCAACACGTACGTCGTCGCGCGGCTGGCCTGGGATCCGGACGCCGACCCGGCCCAGGTCACGGCGGACTGGGCGTATCGCACGTTCTCCGCCGACCCGGCCATCGTCGCCGCGATCGGGCAGGCCATGGCGCTGTCCCGGCAGGCGGTCACCAAGGGCCTCTACATCGGGCCGTACGCCGACAGGTCGGTGCGGGCGCTCGGGCTGGAGCCGCCGCCGATGATGTGGATCTTCGAGTGGGACATCCCGACCGGCGACTCCGCCGCGCTCGACAGCATCTACGCGGTCACCGGCGGTCGCGTCGACGCGGCGATCGACGAAGGTGAGCAGGCCGTCGCGCTGGCCCGGCGCATGCGCGACCTCGTTGCCGCGACCGACCCGGCGACCTGGCGCGACGCCGGGCTGCGCGGGCGCTTCACGAGCACGCTCGACTACCAGGTGAACCTGTTCGAGACGCTGGGCAGCTATCGGACCATGGTCCTGCGGCACGCGCAGTGGCTGGACACCGGCTCCCCTGCCGCCTACGACGGCTGGCGGCAGGCCGAGACGGCGTACCGCGGCGCGCGCGACGTGCACCGCCAGCGCTACGGCACCGACCTGGACCTGCCCGCGTACAACTTCACCGCCGCCGACCTCGGGGCGCAGCGCGCTCACCGGGATCCGGCCATGGCCTGGGCGGCCCGGCTGCTGCTCGCGCTGATCCTGGTGGTGGTGCTGCTCGGCCTACGCGGGCGCGGGTTCGGCGGCGCCGCCGCGCGAGGGCTGCTGCTCGGCGCGGTCCGGCCGTGGCGGGTCGCCGCGCTGCCGGCGCCCGAGTCGAGGCTGGACCGGGTGCTGGTGTGGCTGGTCCCGGTTGTGGTGCTGGTGGCGAGCCGGCTCGTGTGCACCTGGTTCGCCGCCCCCGCGCACCTGCTGGTCACCCTCGGCGGCTGGGCGCTGTTCGCCCTGGTCGTACGCCTCGTCGTCGGCCGGCGGGACCCGTTCCACCTGTGGGCCGTGATCGGCGGCGTCGCGCTGCTGCGCAGCGTGTTGCTGCTGGCGGCGCTCGCCGGGCGCGGGCCGGGAAGGTACTGGTTCGCCTTCTGGACCATGCCGACCCTGCGCGCGGTCTACGTCACCGTCGCGTTCGCGGCGTTCTGCTGGCTGTTCGTGGCCACCGCCGTGGTCCTGCGTGACCGGTACGGCCTGCGGTGCCGCCGCGCCGTCGGGCTGACCCTGACCGCCGCGGGTGTCCCGCTCGGGATGCTGTCCGGTCTGGTCGCCGTGGTCGGCCTGGAGCGCGCGCTGACGGTGTGGAACGACCAGATGACGCTGCTGCCGTGGGGCCTGTCCCGCATCCTCGGCATCACCGTCCACCTGGGCATCCCCACCGACCTCCCGGTGTACGCCGCCGTCGCCGGAGCCGCCCTGACCGCCGTCGGCCTGCTCGTGTCGCTCGGCCGCCGCCGGCAGACCGCCTGACCGCCGCCGGCGATCGGCGACCTCCCATGGCCGTCGCCACGGCCAGCGTCCACCACGCCTGCGGCGGAGGCAGTGGCCGAGATTTCATTTTTGAACGCCGGCATCCCGCCCGGCCGAAGCGGGTGCCGAGAGCTGAGTCTGGTTTTCAAGGGCGGGCGGAAACTCCACGCCGTGGCGGCGGGGTGGTCGGGTTCCGCCCGCCATCTCGCGTTAGCGGGCGGCCCGCTTGTGGAACGAGTGCTTGGCCCACAGGTACGACAGCAGCGAGATCACCGCGCACCAGGCCAGCGCGATCAGGGCGCTGCTGCCGATTCCCGAGCCGAGCAGCAACCCGCGCAGCGTCTCGGTCACCGGCGTGAACGGCTGGTGGTCGGCGAACCACCGCAGTCCGGTGGGCATGGTGTCGGTGGGCACGAAAGCGCTGCCCAGGAACGGCAGGATGGTTAGGAACATGGGCAGGTTGCTGGCGGTCTCGACGCTGTCGCTGACGAGGCCGAGCGCGACGGACAGCCAGATCAGTGCGAACGCGATCGCGGTGAGCACGCCGGCGGCGGCGAGCCACTCGATCGGGGTGGCGGTGGGGCGGAAACCGATGGCCAGGGAGATGGCGAGCACGACGGCGATGCAGAGCATGGTCTGTACCAGGCTGCCGAGGACGTGTCCGGTCAGCAGGGAGGCACGGGAGATGGCCATGGTGCGGAAGCGGTCGACGATGCCCTCGGTCGTGTCCATCGCGATGGAGATGGCGGTTCCCTGTGCGGCGCCGGTCACGCTGAACAGCAGGATGCCGGGCACCAGGTAGTTGATGTAGGCGCCCCGGTCGCCGCCTCCGCCGGGAAGTCCGGCGCCGAGCGTCTCGCCGAAGACGTAGACGAACAGCAGCATGAGGATGACGGGTAGGCCGATCAGCATGCCGGTCAGCGAGGGATAGCGCTGGATGTGGCGGATCTGTCGGCGGAGCATGGTCGCCGAGTCGGTCAGGGTGTAGGCGAGGCTGGTCATCGGTCTCCCCCCGTGACGGCGTTCTGCGCGGCGGTGGATGCGGGCGTGCCGGTGAAGGCGAAGAAGACGTCGTCCAGGTCGGGGGTGTGGATCGAGAGGTGGTCCACCTCGACGTGTGCGTCGTCGAGCCGGTCGAGCAGGGTCCGCAGTGAGCGGACGTCGCCGTCGCTGGGGATCTGCAGGGTGAGGGCGTCGTCGTCGCGCTGGGCGACGGCGAGTACGCGGGCCGCGGTGCGCAGCGCGGTGACGTCGGTGAAGCGCAGCAGGATGTGCCCGCCGGGGATGCGGCGCTTCAGTTCGTCGGGGGTGCCCTCGACGACGATGCGGCCGTGGTCGAGTACGGCGATGCGGTCGGCGAGCTGATCGGCTTCGTCGAGGTACTGGGTGGTCAGGAACACGGTGACGCCCTCGGCGACGAGTCCGCGGATGATCTGCCACATCGTGTGCCGGCTGCGGGGGTCGAGGCCGGTGGTGGGCTCGTCGAGGAAGATCAGGCGCGGGTCGCCGACCAGGGTCATCGCCAGGTCGAGACGGCGGCGCATGCCGCCGGAGTAGACGGAGGCGGGCTTGCGCGCCAGCTCGCCGAGGTCGAAGCGGTCTGTCAGCTGGGCGATGCGGCGCCTGCCCTCGGTGCGGCCGAGGTGGTGCAGGTCGGCCATCAGCCTGAGGTTCTCCTCGCCGGTGAGGAGGTTGTCGACGGCCGAGAACTGGCCGGTCACGCCGATCGCCGCGCGTACTCCGTCGGGCTCTCTGGCGAGGTCGTGGCCGGCGACGCGGATCGATCCGGCGTCGGCGGGCACCAGGGTGGACAGGATCCGCACCATGGTGGTCTTGCCCGCGCCGTTCGGCCCGAGCAGCGAGAAGACCGTTCCCTCGGTGACCATGAGATCGATGCCGTCGAGGACGACCTTGTCCCCGAACGTCTTGCGCAGCCCGGACACCGAGATGGCCGGCCGCGTCGCGGTCGTTACCGCCATTGCTCCTCCTTTGAATAAAGGCTCTACATGAGTACGGAGGCGCGAGCCATCGCCGGTCAGGCCGCACGGGCGGACCGGGGTACGAAGGCGCACGTCATCGCTGGTCCGGGCCGACCGCCCGCGACCGGATCAAACGGTGGGTGGGACGCTTCAGGAGCGGTGGATCACGATGTCGCCGAACGCGGTGCGGGCCCGCACCTCGGCCTTCTCGTCGATGTCGGCGGGACCGGCGGCGACGTCCAGGTCGTTGCGGACCTTGCCGAACTGGGTGTGCAGGTCGAGCCGGGCCGCCGTACCACGCCGGATACCGACCTCGATGCGCCCGGCGGCCGTGCGCAGCGTCGCCGACCCGCGGACCAGCTCACCGATGCGGATGTCGCCGTTGGCGGTGTTCGCGGTGACCGAGGCGGCGGCGTGTTCGGCGGCGACGTGGCCGTTGGCGGCGCGGACCCGAAGCTCGCCACCGGCCTCGCC
The DNA here is from genome assembly GCF_023656545.1 of Micromonospora phytophila. Taxonomy (GTDB): domain Bacteria; phylum Actinomycetota; class Actinomycetes; order Mycobacteriales; family Micromonosporaceae; genus Micromonospora; species Micromonospora phytophila. Next base: position 5,145 of record NZ_JAMOKF010000063.1, read on the forward strand.
GATCCACGTGTCGCCGTTGCCGTTCTTGAGTACGGCATGCCCGCCGACGGCGCGGACGCTGAGCTTGCCGGAACCGGTCGTGAGGTCCGCGTCGCCTTTCACGTTCTCGGCGATGGCCGCACCGAAGCCGGTGTGCAGGCCGAGTCTGCCGGCGTCCTCGACCTGCAGGTCGCCGGCGCCGGTCTTGAGCCGGCAGTCGGCCAATGACCCGGCGCAGCTGATGGCACCGACGCCCAGCTTCCCGTCCAGGGCCGAACCAGCCGGTAGGTCGATGGTCACCTCGACGGAGCCGGACCTGCCGAAGATGCCGAAGCCGGGTTGCCTGGGGCCGCGGACGACCAGGCGACCGGACGCGTACTCGACGCGGGTCTGCGCGGCTGCGCGCACGTCGCGGTCGTCGGATTCGTCGGCCGGCCGCACCTGTACGACGGTGTCGGCTCGCGGATCGGCGGTGATCCGCACGTCGCCTGCGACGAGCTCGACCGATGCCGAGATCGGTCCAGGGGTGTCGAATGAAGGCATGCTGCTCCCCTCTCGGGTAGTCGGTGGGGCCGGTGCCGCTAGCGCACCCAGCCGGTGAAGCGCTGACCTCCGGTCGGGGTGCTGGACCGCCGGGGACTCTCGGCCCGGGGGTGCTGGTTGCCGGTGTCGACGGCAGCGGCGGCGGCCCGGATCAGCCAGGTGTTGATCGAGACGCCGTCGCGGGCGGCCGCGTGCTCGACGCGCGCCTTGAGGTGCTCCGGCAGGCGCAGGCTGATCCGCACCGTCGCCTCGTCCTCGCCATCCGCGGGTGGCTGCGGCAGCGGATCCGACGGAGGCACCAGCGGCGTCTCGGTCTCATCGGCCCACTGCTCGGCCGGCGGCGGCGTCACGACGAAGCTGGGCTCCCGGTTACGCAGGCGCAGGTCGACCGAACCCGGCGCGAGATCGCGAGTGATCTCCGTGGCCGCCTCGGAGAGCGCATCCAGCAGGGCGAGCCGGATCGCGGACTCCAACGGTGCGGTGAGCCGCTCGGCCAGTTCCCGGGCGTCGTCCCCGCCCGCGGCCGCGGTGACCGCGAGCTGATGCCGGATCGCGTCGACGTAAGCGCGAAGTTCCATGACGCCACTATGGCATCATCGTGATGCCAAAAGCAACAAGAGTGACGCCATCCGGTGCAGGCTGCGTCTGGGCTTCGATCGATCAGGAATCGAGAAGCGCCAGGGTGAAGCCGGGCCTAGCCTTTCCCAGGTAGCCGAGATCAGGCCTTGAACAGCGAGAGGGAGCCCGAGAATGTCCGCGAAGACTTCCACGACCGTGTCCGACGGGTTCAACCCTGAGGAGCGTGCCGCAATGAAGGAGCGCGCCGCCGAGCTGCGCGCCGAGGGCAAGAAGGGTGCCAAGAAGGCTGACGGGCTGCAAGCGGTCCTCGACCGGATCGCGCAGATGGCGCCGGAAGATCGCGCGCTCGCCGAGCGCGTACACGTGACGGTGACCGCTGCCGCCCCCGAGCTGTCGCCGAAGACCTGGTACGGGATGCCCGCCTACGCGAACGCCGACGGCAAGATCGTCGTCTTCTTCCAGGACTCCGGCAAGTTCAACTACCGGTACTCGACCCTGGGCTTCCAGGACACGGCCAACCTCGACGACGGAGACCTGTGGCCGGTGTCGTACGCGCTGCAGAAGTGGAGCCCCGCGGTAGAGAAGAAGGTCGTCGAGCTGGTGAAGGCTGCCGTCTCCTGACCGTCGCCACGACCGCCGCGGAGCACGAGCGGCTTGCGGTCAGCGGTTCGCACGGCTCCGCTCAGCACTCGCCGTCCACGGCTTCCCACATCTTTGAGCGCCAACTCGCGTGCAGTCAGGTGTGAACGACGGTACCGACGGCGGCGGATCCGGACACCTGCGAGGTGCGCTGCGTCAAGACGGACGGCGGTTGAGTTGCTGGCGTGGCCGACTCATGCCGGGCCGCCTGGAGGGTCAGGCAGCGTGAACCAGCGGCCTCCAACCACCTCGCGTAGGTGACCCTCGCTGGCGAGCTGGGTACAGGCTGCGACGATGTCCTCCTGGCTGTAGCCGTCATCGGCGGCTTCGTCGAGGAACCAGCGGATCCGCCAGGCGTCGAATGCCTCAACCTCGCGCCCGAGTAAGGGATCGGAGACCAGGTCGATGTCGACCTCCCTGCCCTCGGAGCTGACTATCCGGCACCCTGCGCCGTGGACGGTGTACTCGATCCCGCTGCACGTGCGGCCCTCCCGGGGCAGCGCCCGGCGTGAGCGGACCGCTGCCAGAAGATCCGCGATGTCTGCGATGGCGAACAGATCGACGAGTAGCCGACCACGTACATCGCGCAGGACAGCGGCGAAGCGCCGAACGGCGTCGACCGACGAAGCGTCCCGGGCCATGCTCTCCAGTATGAGCACCTTTCCACAGGTGCGATCATCCCATTGGGTCACCGGACATCCGCCCATCGACAGTTCTGTAGCCGGGTGACCGGCGCGGCCAACGGACGATGATGCCTTCGGGTTCGCCGAAGAGGTCACTAGCCTCGATCATTCACCGCTGATGTCGGCCGCTTTGGTCCCGCGTCTGTGATCGCTGGTGTTCGATGCGATCGGGTCCGGGGCATGGTGGTGGGCCGTCTGTCGCGGCGGTGGGCGTGGTCTCCTTGGTTCCTCCGGTCGTCGGGACAGGGCTGAGCTGGTCAGCCGGGGGCGGGGATCGCCGCGATCCGGTTGAAAGCGGCGGTGATCTGGTCTGCCCAGGGCCAGGTCGATGGAATGCGTAGCCGGCGGCGGCGTTGGCCGCGGACCAGGCGGGCGGCGGTGTGCAGCAGGCGGTAGCGCAGCCGTTTCGGTTCGGCTTTGGCTAGGTCGCCGTCGAGAGCGATGATCTGCAGCCAGGCGATCAGGTCGGCGGCGATGGCCGCGATCTGGCACCAGGCGGCGTTGATGGCGAACTCGCGTGACGGTAGCCGGCGCAGGCCGGTGTCTTTGGCGCAGCGGATGCGGTCTTCGACGCGGGCGTGGGCGCGGTGGCGGGCTTCCAGCCACTGCAAGGCGCCGACGGTGGTGTTGGTGACGAACGCGGTGTAGCGCCAGCCGTCGCGTTCCTCGAACAGCGACAACTGGGCGCCGGGGTGTGGTCGTTCGCGACGCACGATCACCCGCATGCCGGGCGGCCAGCCGGCCAGGGTCAGCAGGCCGGTCAACTCCGCGACCTGCGCGCCGTCGCGGATGCCGCCGTCGGCTGCCAGGGCCGGGGACCAGGCCGTGGTCGGCAGCGCGCTGATGGCGGCGCGTTCGGCCTCGCCGATCGACCAGCCGAGCGAGTACTGCACGTTCCGGCCACGCTTGTCGCCCTGCGCGGTCAGCCAGTCGAGGACTGTGTGGGTGGCGGCGGCCGAGTCGCCACGCACCAACAGGTTTCTGCGGTGGGCGGCCGGGACCTGCGCGAATGCCTCAACCAACACGTCCAGATGGTCGGCCGCGGTGTTCGCCCCGGCGTTGCCCGGACGCAGTTTGACCGCGAGCAGTTCACCGGTGTTGTCGCAGGTCACCAAGATCGGATGGAAGCCGTAGGTGTGCTTGTAGGTGGCCGCGGCGCCGTCCTTGTCGCTGTGCGCGATGACGATCGTGGAGTCCACGTCCAGCACAACGAGGCCGTCGCCGAGGCCACGGCCAGCGGCACACGCGGCCGGGACCCGCCCGAACAACGCCCACACCCGCGCCCGGACCTTCGCCCGTGCCCGGCTGATACGCCGCACCTGCACATCGCTGATCTCGTCGAGGGCCCGCCAACACGTCGCCGGCGACGCCACCAGGCCAAACACCTCGCCCTCATGGCGCAGCATGTCGATATCCGCGATCGCCTCACCGCCGTCGGCGATCATCACCGCCAGGTCGACCAGCACCCTGCCCCGGTCCCGAGCGGGGACGAACCCCCGCCGGGCCACCGCCACCGACAACGCCTGTGTCAGCCCGCTGCGATCAGCCAGCAGCCGCAGCAACGCTGTTCCGACGTGCGACACCACGCCACGGCCACCGGCCTCGACGGACAAGCCCTTGGACCAATCGGTAATCTGCACCTACGAAGTGCCTCTCACGCCGGGAACCTGCACGACTCGACACCGCGCAGTTTTCCTTACGTGGCAGGCACTTCGCCATATCTACCCACCCGCCAGACATCCAAGATCACGACCGCTGTGAAAGGCCGAGGCTAGGCCACCCCACGAATTCACAGCCGAAGGAGGAACGCGCCGAATATCCAGCGCCCCGGGTGGCAGACCCGCCGGGTCAGCGAGTGCTGTTCGCCGGGGCCACCGACTTCGCCGCGCCGCCCAAACGGACCACCCATCCGCACCGACGCCTGGCGGCAGCGGCAGCGGCGGCACAGCGGTTGGTGGCCCGACGCCGCCCCGGAGCCGATGTCTGGGTGGGACGTGCACGCTCTGTCGGCGGCAAGCGAGTGTGCCGCCCGCAAGGCCACCAGCCAGTACGCCGGGAACAAGCAGCGCCGACGGCACCGTTTGCCCTGTCCAGCGACGGCGCCGTCGATCTGCCGATCAGTCCGGCAGTTCCGCTAGCACGAGCCGGAGTGCGCGGGCCGCGTCGGTCTCGTCGTGGACACGGCCGTCACGCGTTCGCACCACGTACCGATCGGGGGTCTCTGCCGGGTCGACCATGGGAAGGTCCCGGCAGAAGGGCCATTCCGGCTCCCTGCTGAAGCACAGAGTCCAATGGCTGGTGTAGGGCCGCAACGCGCGCAGCCGCGGTTCGTGGAACGCCACAGCGAGAAAGGAACGCAGCCGGGTCCCCACCGGGTCCGCGCAGTGGTTCTCGTACAGCCACAGCCAGCTCGACTCCCGGCGATCGCCGCGCTCCCGCGCCTCGGCGAGGGCCACCGAGCCCAAAAACGGCCACACTGCGGCGACTTGTCCCGGCCGGGCCCCGGACAGCCACAGCCGCGCAGCACCGGCCGCTGCCGCCAGATCTGTCGCGTGGCCCTGCAGAAGGGTGGACCGGCCAGCGCGGAGTGCCAGGTAGAACTTTCGCTCCCACGGGCTGAGCAGCAGATCCGCGCGCAACTCGCCGTGCTCCACAGTCGCGACGCGATGAGGGCTCACGCTCTGCCGCGTGCACGGCCCAAGCGGTAGTCCGATCCGGTCGAACTCGGCCTGCCACGCGCGACGCACGTCACCTACCGCAACAACCTCCGGATACCAGCGCGCCGCCTCACCCCAGGCGTCCCGTGCATCAGCCATCGCCCCATATTGCATGCGCACGCGGCGTCTTCTCACGTCCGCCATCTCGTGCGTTCGTCCGTGAATCACTGTCGCCGGCTGTCGTGGTGCTGGCCCTTGCTGTCAGGTCTCACCCACATAGGGGTGTGCAACGATGATCGGCATGTCGACTCCACGAAAGGGCAATGCCGCGTAGGCGCCCCGCACAACTTCGTGCCGATTCCATCTACCGGCGACGGCTTGACGGGTCAACCTCTGTCATCCCCGGGCTCTCGGGCCGGGGCTTGAAATCTATCGCCTACCTCGAACGCACCCGCCTCTGGAACCAGGCCGTGTCTGATGCACTGCGGACCTGGTCATGGTTTGTGCGCCACCCCTGGCATCGTTTGTGGGACCCCACTGCCGGCTGCGGGGTGATGGAGTGCTGTCCGAACCCGCCCGAGCTGCGCTGGATCCTGGACGTCGCCGTCGCCGTCCTGCCGTCGAAGGACGCCCGAACCCTCCGCAAGCAGATCGCAGCCCTCGATGAGCTGTGGTGACACGCCGCAACGGCATCTCGTCGGCTCGGGTGCCCCTGACCCGTCATTCATGACTTTCGTAGGGGGGAACCGGGTGGATCATGTCGACGAGTAACCCTCAGCGCCGAGCAGCGTTCGCCGGCACCGGCTGCTTGCCGTTCGTCGACAATCCTCCACAGTTGCCGGCGACGATTTCGCTGCCTCGTTGCTGCCTCGCCCCGAGCGACGGCAGGCGAACCAAGTCCCGCGACGCAGGTGAGTTGGTCCCTGCCGGACAATACTCAGCGCATGACCAGCGCAGCCGACGGCGAGCAGCATGACGCTGCCGTCGCACGGTCCTCCCCCACTCGCGGGCGGGGCCACTGGGCATGGCCGTGGGTCCTGCTGATCCTGGCCCTGCCGGGCGCCGGGCGAGTAGCCCTCTGCGGCGCCTCCACGCTGGTGCTGTGGACGTACGGCCACCTACGAACAGCACCAGGGCAGAGCAGCCGCCACGCGGACCATTGAGAGAGGCTCGCGGCTGCCGCACCTACCTGACGGTGGCCGCGACCAGCCGTAGGACCACCCGCGAGAGGCTGAGATGAAATAGTGCGCATGTGACCTACGTCCCAGGGCAGCGACGCCAGGCCCCGTGCGCGGCGTGGGGCTGGTGACAGCCAGGGAGGCGGCGGCATGTCCAGCGCGCAGTTGTACGACACCATCGGAGCCACTTACACCGTGACGCGGCGCACCGAGCCGCGGATCGCCGCAAGGGTCTGGGCTGCGCTCGGCGATGCGCGGACGGTATTGAATGTCGGGGCTGGTACCGGCTCCTACGAGCCCGCCGACCGCGACGTCACCGCGGTGGAACCGTCGGCGCTCATGCGTGCGCAGCGCCCCGGGGGCGCAGCGCAGTGCGTGGCTGCCGCCGCGGAGAGCCTTCCGTTCGAGGACCAGTCCTTCGACGCAGCGATGGCTTTCGCCACCATCCATCACTGGCAGGACCCGATCGCGGGCCTGCGCGAGATGCGGCGCGTTGCTCGCCGGGTGGTGGTGTTCACGCACGACACCAGTGACACCGGATGGCTTCGTCGGTTCTGGCTTACTCGCGACTACCTTCCTGAAGTCGCGGACCTCCTTGTCGGCCGGCTCTCGCTGACCGAGCTGGCCAGCGCGATCGGAGCACGCGTGGAGCCGGTGCTCATCCCGTGGGACTGCGTTGACGGCTTTTTCGAGGCCTACTGGCGCCGGCCCGAGGCATACCTGGACGAGAACGTCCGTCGCGGGGTATCGGTCTGGGCCAGAGTCGGGCCGGACGCCGAGCAGAGGGCAGTGCACAGCCTCCGTGATGACCTCGCCTCAGGTCGGTGGGCAGATCGCAACCGCGACCTCGTCGATCTCGATGCGGCAGAGCTTGGCCTTCGCCTGCTTATCGCCTGAACCCGCCACATCCGGGTACGACTTGCTCCCCCGAAGCCATGGGCGGTCCAGGCCCCACTCGCATCGGTCAAACGGATGCTTCAAGCAGGGCGACAGCGGCAGGGGCCGGCGCGCGCCCAGGCGGCGGCGCGTGCGGCCCGTTGCGGGCCGCCTCGATAGACGTACGGAAAGTCCTGCCATACCGGCCAGCAGCCGGCTGTTGTACTCCACTCGATCGGTGACAGGCTGGCTTCAGATGATGCGTGACAGGCCACGAACCTGACCGTCGCGCCTGCTCGCGCAGCAGGCCCATGTGTGCAACCGGCAGCTGCTCGCCATTCTCGGTGGCTGGCCGGAATCAACGCGGGGTAGCTTCACGCCGTGACGCGCCTCAAGCGGTATCGGTACGTCGGGCCGGCGGAGATCCTGGCCCGGCGATCAACCCCGGTTGGGTTCGTCATCGCTGACACGCGAAGCACGCTCGACAGGTGGCTCAATGAACGCCAGACGACAAGCCTCGCCGAGCCTGCGACTTTCGTCATCGACCTCCACCGCACGCTTCGGCTAGCCCCTCGCCAGAGCGAACACGTTGCCTGCGCTGCTGGACAGGACGTCTTCGCTGCTGGGGAGGTCACCTTCGCCGTCGGCGACACCGGGTACATCGTCCAGGCGGTCAGCAACCAGTCAACCGGCTACTGCCCAGACCCCGACTGCTGGCCGGCAGTCGCCGCAACACTCGATCGTCTGGGCGTACCGCATCCCGGGGTCTTCACCGACGCGGTGACTTTCCGACTCTGCAAGGCCTGCGGAGAGCGGAACATCGTACGAGACAAGGACTTCGTATGTGCCCTATGCGAGGGCGTCCTGCCTCTGCGCTGGAACTTCGACTCCGCCTGACTGCCCAGATCTCCTAGGTTGCACTGTCACCCAACGTTTGACAAAGGAGCAGCGCGACGAAGCCCGATCGGCCGCCGGAGAGGCGTGGCAGGAATCCGACCTCGCATTCACCACCCGCTATGGCACACAAGTCGATCCGGGCAACTTCCAGCGCTCACGGCAGATCCGCTGCCAAAAGGCCGGCGTCCGGCCGATCACCGTCCACGGCGCCCGCCGCAGCTACGCCACACTCCTGGCCGACCTCGATGTTCAACCCCGAGTCGCCATGCAGGTCCTCCGGCACGCGCGTTTCTCCGTGACGATGGAGATCTACACGCAGGTCTCGTCGAAAGCGACGCGAGAAGCCCTCAAGCGCCTCGGTGACGCAATCGGCAACTGGTGGTGGGATCTTTGGAGGGTGATGAAGGCTGCGCGGCGTGAGCTGGAACGGGCACGGAGCTCCTCTGTCGTGTGGCGGGAGCTGCGCTATGAGCGCGCCACGGGCGCCGATGGCCATGACTACGACGGGAACGCCGGGCGGCGAGCCAAGCTGTTGTGGGCGCTGCAGTACGACCGCCGGGCCGAGGACCTCCCGCTTGTGCGGTGGTTGGCCATGCAGGAAGCGCGGTGCCGAAGCGAGGCGCCGTTCCAAGGGCTCAATCAGGAGACTGAGCTGGTTGGCTTTCTGCTCGCCGAGTATCGCCAGATGGAGGACGTGTGGCTGCACTGGGAGATCAAGCGGGCCAACTTCGACACCTGGTGCGGCTACAACCTTGAGCACCTGTTCGCTGCCGGTGTACGGGCCACCATCGATTTTGTGCGGGACAGCGGGCACGCCGACCGGGACGATGTGCTGGAGCTGCTGATGGACCAGGATGGCCAGCCGTGTGTGTCCGAGGAGGACTTAGCGCAGTGGTCGCAATGGAAGCGGGCACGTTTTCCGGCTGATCCAATGGCCGAGGACCCGCTCACCTGGGTAGAACGCGCCAAACTGGCCGGAGATCATGAACTGGCCCGCGAGTGGTTGGACCGGTGGGCAGCCGGTCGCCAGCGCGACAAGGACACGCTGAGCCAGCTTCGATATCAGTTGGCCGATCTGGGGGCGTTCGCTGAAGCAGCTGGGGCGCAGCGGGAGAGCCTGGTGTTCGCCCACAACGCTTGGGACTCGGCGTTGGCCTGGCGGTCGCTGGCCGGACTGGAACGCCAAGCCGGCAACCACGGTGCCGCGTGGGATGCGCTACGCGAGTGTCGCCGGGCTCTGAATGGGGTGTCCGGCTGGCCGGAGGTGGGCTTGGGCCGGATGTACGTGGAGGAGCTGTTTCTCCTGGCCCGCTCCGCAGGCAGCGAGTTGGCAGACGCGGTATTCGCCGAGGCGGACCGTCAGGCGCGCGACGTTCCCCGGTTGGCCCTGGTGGTGTTTCAGGCCGCCGCCGAAGCGGCCGACACGGTCGGTAACCACACCAGGGCAAAGCACTACCAGAAACTCCGCGACGCCGAGCAGAGCCGCATTGACGTCGAAATGGGCCGGGCCCGCTCCTGAGACGTCGCTGCTTCGCACAGTGCCCTGAGGAGTGACCACATCGGTTTTGTTCACTGCGCCCGGCTGCTCCCTACGTGCTCCCGATCTGCGGCGCGCGATCGCGGCCTCGCCGGTGCCTTGGCGCTTCACTTTGGCCCGCCCGGGGGAACAGCACCAACGCTGACAACTACTCAGCCTGAGCGGTGCGCTGAGACACCGCGCACACAGCCGGCGGCAATGGGGACGACGCTGCTCGGAGAGTGACGCAGTCGGTCGGGCTCGTATGGACCGGTCGGTCCCTCTATCCTCGGCCCGTCGACGATGCGACTTGGAGAGGGTCAGGGCGTGGCAGACGAAAGCGGATGGTTTGGGATGGGTTTGCGGTCCTGGTCGGACCTCGCCGAGGTGCGTGCGCGGCTCGCCGCTGGCGCCGTCGCGAACGCAACACACCGGCGGCGGCCGTTGCATGAGGCGGCTGAATATGGCTCCGCCGACGTGGTCGCCGAGTTGGCGGGCCTCGTCGACGACGTCGACGCGGAGCACGACGGTCGCACCGCGTTGTGAGTCGCCGTACATGCCGACAAACCTGATAACGCTCGCGCCCTGGTCGCCGCCGGAGCGGACCCGTGGCGGCCGATGATGGCGGCCTGGTCGCCAGGGCGTCTGAGCCTGGCCAGCCGGACTCCCGGCCTGTTCGCCGCTCCACCGGGCATGCAAGGTCTGTCGCGGTCCGAGTCCGCCGCCGTTGCGGAGGCACATCGCCTCATCGAAGCGCTGAGCAACCGCTTCCACCACGACGGATTTAGCTTGTCCTGCGTTGGTGGAATCGACGCGGCCGAGGCGGTGCGGCGGCTGGAAGCCACGGTCGTCGAGCACGGCCCTGAGTCGATGGTCGAGCGCATGTGGGGCGACTCGTTGAGCGATGAATCTCTGTTGACCGTCGGCGTCACCGACGTGCCGGGCGGCTGCGTAGTGAGCCAGCCGTGGGCGTACGGAGCGTCGATGCCCGGAGTCGCAGGGCGGCTGTCGATCGGCACGGTCTGCTATGCGATGTACGCCAACCCGAAGAGCGGCAACCAGGGCAGCATCATCCGCGACGGCATCATCGAAGGCTGGGATTTGCACCCCGGCGGTGGATGGTCCGCCGACGACTCGGCTGACGAGATTCTGCGCACGTACCTGTACCGGCACAAGGCCGTGGCCTACTGCTGCGCTTACGCCGGATTGAAGCCTACGGAGGCTCGCCCGTTCACCGGCCCGCCGGATCTCTGGGTCCAGTTGCCGGTCCGCGATTATTGGACGCACAGCCGCTGAGCCGGCCCTCTCTCGCCATGCCGGCAGTGGACTGCGGTCAGATTCCGTTACCTGCGCAGCCGCGTTGACTCGCCAAGGTCGTAGGCGCACAGGTTGCAGCAGCGCGAGCTGAACCGCGCCGAGTGCGCACGCTCGCGGCAGAAGAGTGCCGCAGTACATGGCGGCGGCTGATCCTGCTCTTCGAGCTGAGTGCGGCTGCCACGAGGAAGTCCACCGCCGGGTCAGGCGCGGGCGGCTGGTTCGGTGGGCTTCGTAGTAGGGCTGTCGCTTGGTCCACCGTCGGCTGGCTCGGTCTGCCCTGCGTCGGCAGCGCGGGCGGGGGCTACTGCCTGCAGCCGGCGGACGTCGCGGCTGGCCAGCATGCCGAGGACCGAGAGCACGACCAACGTCGCCAGGATCAGCAGCGTGTCGCGGGTGCCGATCGCCGCGGCGACCGGTCCGACCGCGATCTGGCCGAGTGGGATGGCTACCCATGACCCCAACATGTCGTAGGAGTAGACGCGGGCCAGTCGGTCGGCCGGGATGTGCTGCGCGATCGACGTGTCCCAGGCCACCGCGAACTGTTCGACGGCGATGCCGACCGCCACTCCGGCCGACATCAGCACGACGATGGTGGGCGCCAGGGCCAGCCCCAACAGCAGGAACGACTCAGCGAGCATGCAGGCCACCCCGAGCAGCAGTAGCCGGCGCACCCGGATGCGCAGGGCGATCAAGCCGCCGACGACCATTCCGGCGGTTTCCGCCGCCAGTACCACGCCCCAGGCGCTACGGCCGATCGTCTCGTCCGCGACGGCCGGGCCGAGCACGTTCACGCCGCCAGCGAGGGCCGCGTTGACGATCATGAAGCCGAGCACCACCACCCATACCCAGGTCCGCGCGGTGAATTCCGTCCAGCCCTCCCGGAGGTCGGCGACGATGCTCGTGCGGGTGCTCCTCGCCGGCGAGGCAGCGACCCGGACTCCGGTAAAAGCGACAGCCGCGATAGCGAAGGTGAGCGCGTCGATGGCGAGACCCCACCCCGGCCCGACGGCGGCCACCAGGAGGCCTCCGAGCGCAGCGCCGCCGATCATGGCCGCGTTGATGCCGAGCCGGATGATCGCGTTGGCCGGCTGGATCAGCTCCGGCGGCACGGTCTGCGGTGTCGCGGCGGCCGAGGCTGGCTGGGACAGGGCGCTCACGATGCCGTTGGCCGCACTGAGCGCCAGCAGCAGGGGGACCGTCGCCGTGCCGGTGAGCACCAGTGCGGCCACCGCCGCCTGGGTCAGCGCACCGAGCACATTGGATCCGACCAGCACCAGCCAGCGCGGAATCCGGTCGGCCACCACCCCGCCGAAGAGCACGAACAGCACGGTCATCAGCGATCTCGCGCCGACCACCAGGCCCAGGTCGCGGACCGAGCCGGTCAGATCGAGTACGGCGAAGGCCAGCGCGATGGGGGCGACACCGTTGCCCAGCATGTTGACCAACCGGCCAGCAGCGAGGTAGCGGAACGCGGCGTACCGCAGCGGAGCCAGCATCAGTCCTCCATCTGAAACAGGACAACGATCAATGTGAACCAGTTCGAGGACGCCAAGCCGTTCGGCCTCCACGACACCCTCGGCTGGGGGGTCCGAGCCCGCAGGGTCGAACGCGGCAGTGGCTCACGCGCGGGTGGTGCAAGGGACACCCGCATCCGACTTCGGCGCACTCATCTCGACGCGACCAGCGGCAGAAGAGGACGTCGGTTCGGCTACCGCCGGTGATTCCTGCGGGGTCAGGAGCAGTCAAATCGGTGGTCGTAGGGATGCTCTGGACATGATGTGCAGACGAAGATGTAGATGCCTCCGGCGTCGCCGAGCATCAATCCTGCCGGGTTCTGAAGCGACTGCCACGGATGGTCATTCGGACTATCGAAGTCCCAGCCGATCATTGCGGGTCGGTCCTCCAGCGGGACCCAACGTTGCTCGTCGCCGCGGCTGAACTCCCAGGTGGCAACGGTGAGCAAATGCTCCATCCGAACCCCACACCTGCAAACCGGCCAATCAGGCGACTGTGTCCAGCCGGGGTAACCGCCGACCTTGATCCCGGACGCGACCGCCAGGTCGGTGTCGTACTCCCAGCCGTTGTCAGCCTCGACCCGACGTGCCGCTTCCTGGATCTGCGACCACACCTCGCGCGGCAGATCGTACGACGGGTACTCGACGACCCGCTCTGGATCGAGGACGCACGCGTCGGGCACATACCATTCCGAGGCATCCTCGTGCGGTGCCGGCATAGTCACCAGTCGGGGCCCGATCGCCGATCGCCGCCGCCAGCGCAACAGAGGAAGCGGAGCGTCCCAGGGATCATGGTCGAACGGGCACCACAGCACCTGCAACACGTCCGAGCCCTCGGGAAATGGCAGCTCGGATACGTCGTCGGCGAGCAACTGCAGGACCGGCACGAGCGGCACCCCAGTCTCAGCTGGATGATCTTCCAGACCTCCGCCCTCACAGGTCGGCCAGGGCTCGTTCGCCGGCCACAGTAGCGGCCCGCCCACCGAGCTCTGCTCGACCGACGGCGAGCCCTTCCGTGGATGCAACCGGGTGGTGATCCACGCAAACGCACGCAACTGCGGGAAGACCGCGTCCATCTCGATCGGAGCCTGCGGGGTGGTATGCACGGCCGAGATCGTACGGGCACGCAGCGTCCCGAGTCCCAGAACGCCTCCCCCCACCAAAGCGCGATCAGCGGCAAGAGAGGACGGTACGGGCCGACCTACCTCGGCGCCATCACGAGCCCCGCGCCGACCAGGAGCACGCCGAGGATGGTGGAAGCAATCGTGACGGCGTTCCACTGTGAAAACGTCCGGCGTGCCTAGTCTTTCAAGTCGTATCTCACCGGCCGAGCCAACCACGTCCCTCTGCAACCTCGCCATGAGGCACAGCCGCGCGGATCCCGGCAGACACGCGACCTTGGCAAATCCGCACGGCGGCGGTGGCAACAGCCGTCACGGTGACATTCGGATCGTGGATCGGGCCGGTCAGGCGGCCGGTTCGCTGGTGGGTGACCGGTGGCCTCCGTGGCACGCGACCAACGCGTCTGCCACGATTTCAGCGTCAGCCTGTGCGATATCCGGTGGGTACTCCGGCAGCAGGTCGTCCCAGACGACCAGCCACGACCCGTACAATTGGGCCTGCCCCTCGGGCCGAGCGAAGAACCAGACGTGCAGGTGGGCGCCGCCATCTCCGATGCGGTAGACGTGGGCCCGCGAGATGTGCGGCAGTGCCTGCATGTGCCGGACGATGCGAGTGCTCAATAGCCCCAGTTCGGCTGCCAGTTCGTCGGGTAGATCCGCCATGTCGTAGTGATCGCGCGGATACAGCATGAGCACCAACGGGACGCCCACTCCCGGAATCCGGACCAGCCGCCAGTGATCGTTGAACCAGATTCCTTCGTCCCGGTCGCGGCAGGCGTTGCAGTCCGCCGGATCCTCGCCGTGTCGCGCGGCTTCCGGGAGCACCGGCGGGCGCAACGGCGCTACGCGCAGTCCGTCCGGCTCGAACGGGCTGATCTCCCATCCCGTCATGCGTGCCAACGGGAGCCGGCGCTCGCTGTCCGCGACGGCGACTGCATGGTCATAGAACTCGTCCGGTCGCAAGGCCATGCGGCGAAGACTAGTACGGCAGGATTCCAAGTGCCCGATAGCCCCGTCGTCGCTGCCAGGCACCGCCCGATGGTCTCGTACTCGATGGTCCGGATGAACCCGAAGCATCCGCTCGTCGGCAAGTGCGAAGACACGTCGTGGCGGCCCATCACCTAAAGTGACGAGCGGATCGCGGCCATGAGAGCGCCCGGTGCCGGCTCCTCGACGCTGCGAAGCGAAGCACCCAGATGCCGGGCGACGTCTCGCGAGGGAGCAAGGACTCAGCGGGCGGGCACCGGCTCGGACGACGGCCGCCACTCTCGCCTGATCAGGCCATAGACCCACGAGTCAGAGACCTCGCCGTTCACGACGCAGTCTTCCCGCAACGTCCCTTCACGCACGAACCCGAGCTTCTCCAGCACGCGGGCAGATGCCACGTTGCGGGTATCGGTCTCAGCCTGGACGCGATTCAGGTCCAGCGTGTCGTATGCCCACCGCAGCAAAGCGCGCGCGGCCTCCGTCGCGTAGCCGTGGCCCCACGCTGCATCGTCGAAGCAGTAGCCCAGCGATGCGGTGCGGTAGTCCGGATTCCACCGGTTCAGGCTGCACCAGCCGATGAACGCCCCGTCGGAGACACGATCCACGGCCAGCCGCGCCCCGGTGCCCCCCTCTGCCATCTGCCGGCAAGCCGTGATGAACCGCTCGGAGCGCACGCGTTCGCTCCACGGCGGCGCGTCCCAGTAGCGCAACACGTAGGCGCTGCTGTGCAGCGCGAAGAGGTCGTTCGCATCCGCGTCGTCGAAGGGACGCAGTCGAAGGCGAGCGGTGTGCAGCGTGGGGGTGGGCAGCAACATGCGCGTCATGTTCTCTCCCGTGATTGGTTGCCGATCAACCAGACATTTGATGCCGGCCACTCGCAACGGGTTTTCTCGGCGGGCGGGCAGAACGACGTGCCCGCTCATCGGCCAGATCCACGCAGCCGCGGGCCGGCCTACTGGCTGATCACTTCGACGCAAGGTGACTGTGCTTCGGCAGTAGGCGCCCCTGCGGGCGACACATCCGCCCAGCCGCAGATCCGGACATCCGATCGAAGGCCGCCCGCGTGATTCCGGCTTCTTGGGCACTGAACACCATGGGCTGCGGTCGGCCGAGTCACGTCCGCCGAGCGCGCCCGTTTCCCTCCAACGGGCTGTGCGTCAGGGCGTATGCGATCTCCACTCGCACACCTAAGCTCCTCACGTGTATTTCGTGGAGCAGTCGCGCGTGGATTCTCCGTTTAGCAAATTGGTCTTCCACGTGCCGGAAACGACGGTGCTCGGCTGGCTCCACCGCGCGGTTCTTCCTCTGCTTAGATCGTTCTGACGATCGAGGAAGGGAACGGTACGCCGTGACGCTGGAGCTTCAGGAGCAGGAAGAACGCCTCCAGTTCGACCGCTTTGACCATGACGACGCCTGGGCCCTGGGAACCCGCCTGGTCGGGCTGGCCAGAGAGCGCGGCCACGCTGTCACCGTCGACATCCGCCTCGGCGACCACCAACTCTTCCACTACGCACTGCACGGCACCTCTGCCGACAACGACGACTGGATCAAACGCAAGATCCGCGTCGTCCGCCGGTTCGGACACAGCTCCTACCTCGTGGGCCAGACCTACCGCGACCGCGGCACCACCTTCGAGGAACAATCCCACCTCGAAGCGGCCCTGTACGCCGCGCACGG
>NZ_JAMOKF010000559.1 GCF_023656545.1 Micromonospora phytophila
CGCCGCGACCGCCTGCCGCGACGTCGCCAGCGTCAACGGCGACCTCGCCGCGCTGGAGGTCGACCCGGGGCTGTGCACCCTGGAGTACGCCCCGGTCACCGCCCGCGCCTGGGGGCTGTGGCAGGACCGGCCGGTGTCGTACACCGAGACCTTCGGCAACCGGTGCGAGATGCTGCGCGAGACCGGATCGCTCTTCGCCTTCTGATCCGCCGCGTCGCGCGGCGTCCGCCCAGGGCGGACGCCGCGCGGCCATGGTCCCCTCGCCGACCTCCGCCCCTGGCCCGCGCCCGATACCGTCACGATCCGAGTGCGGAGGATCACGCCGCGGCGAACCGGGCGGTCGCGAAGGGGACAGCAGACAGCAAAGCGGGCACGTATCCTCCGATGATCACCGGGACGGCGGCCGTCGGGAGGGGACTTGATGGACCGGCTGGGCAGGTGGCGCCGGGGCGGGCGGAGCGGGCGGCAGCGGCGGGCCCTTTTCGGCGGCGGCGGGCTGCTGACCGTCGCCACGGTGATGCTGCTCTGGGCGTGGCGCAGCACCGGCTTCGTCAGCGACCTGCTGCTCAACCTCGGCGCCAGCGTGGTGCTCGCCGCGATCTCGTACGTCATCTTCGACCCGCTGTTCGAGGAGGCCCGCAAGGCGCGGGTGCAGGAACACCTCAGCTTCGACCGGGCGGCCTTCGTCGCCCGGGTGGGCCGCACCGCGCGTCGGGTACGCATTCTGGACACCTGGACGATCCTGCTCGAGCACCGCCACCGCGAGGAGACCTTGAACGCGGTACGCGCGGCGCTGGCCAACGGTGCCCACGTGCAGATGCTGCTGCTCGACCCGGACTGCACGGCCGCCCAGCAGCGCTCCGAGGAACTGGAGCGGCAGCGGGTCGACGTGCCCCGGCAGATCCGGGCCAACCTGCGCCACCTGGCCGCCTTCCAGGACTCGCTGGAGCAGCGGCTGCGGTCCCGGTTGCAGATCCGGGTCTACGACGCCTCCCCCTCCATCCAGCTCTACCAGTGGGACGGCCACGCGCTGATCTCGTTCTTCCCGATCGGAAAGCTGTCGTTCAACGTGCCGCAGCTGGAGGTGGACATGGACAGCCCCTGGGGCGGGTTCGTGCACGCGCGGTTCGAGGAGCTGTGGGAGCACGAGCAGGCGACCTCGACGCTGGAGCGGTACTGGTCCACCACGGTCACCCTGCGGCACGACGACTCCGACCTGGTCGAGGTGCAGGTGCCCTACGTGACGCTCGACGGCCAGCACTACGTCGACTGTCGCGCCTTCAAGCTGACCCGGCCGTTGACCGTCCGGGCGCGGTTGCCGCGTACGCCCGGCTCGGCGCACGGGGTGTTCGCGCTGGTCGAGCCGGCCGACGGAGACCGGCCACCGCCGGCGGCGGTCACCCGGCACTTCGACCAGAAGTACGGCCCCGGCGACGGCGAGCGGGCCATCCTGCGCCTGGAGGCGCAGCGGCCGGCGCGGCCCCGGACACCCGGGCCGAGGTCCGCCGCCGGCGCCGACCCGCACAGACGGTGACCCCGCGACCGGCCACGCCCCCCGACGGCGGGACAATGGGAGCCTCCGCCCGCTGACGCCGCCGGCGGAGGAAGCCCCGATCGGCAGGAGAACGGTCAACGTGTCGGAAACCCCCCAGGTCGCGCCTTCCGCGGGCGAGCTGCGTGCCGACTGCGCCCGGTGCTTCGGGCTCTGCTGCGTCGCACCGGCGTTCTCGGCGTCCGCGGACTTCGGCATCGACAAGCCCGCCGGGCAGCCCTGCACCCACCTGCGGCCCGACTCCCGGTGCGGCATCCACACCGAGCTGCGCGACCGGGGCTTCCCGGGCTGCACCGTCTTCGACTGCTTCGGCGCCGGGCAGCGGGTGGCCCAGGAGACCTTCGGCGGGCGGGACTGGCGGGACGCCCCGGAGACCGCGGGGCGGATGTTCGACACGTTCGCGGTGATGCGCCCGCTGCACGAGCTGCTCTGGTACCTCACCGAGGCGCTGGAGCTGCGCCCGCCGCAGCCCCTGCGCGACGAGCTGGCCGCGGCGCTCGCCGAGACCGCCCGGC
>NZ_JAMOKF010000560.1 GCF_023656545.1 Micromonospora phytophila
CTGGTCGGCGCTGCGCCGGGCGGACGCGCCGCTGCCGCGCTGAGCGGGCCGTCGGCGCCGCCGGGCCGTGGTCCGGCGGCGCCGACGGCGGGGGTACGCCGAGAGGGGCCGTGCGGTCAACAACCGCACGGCCCCTTCGTCGTTTCCGGTCGGGTCAGTCGCGCAGCGGGCGTCCCTGCCCGTCGACGCCACCGTTGACGAGGATCAGGATGCCGTCGATGAGGCCCCAGATGCCGCCGATGCCGCAGGTGACGAGCGATACCACGAGCTGGATGACGCCGGTCTTGGTGTCGCCCATGTAGAAGCGGCCGGCACCGAAGGTGCCGAGCAGGATCTGCAGGATGCCGGCGACGACCTTGCTCTTGTCGGAAACGCCCTGGGGATAGCCGGGCTGGTAAGGAGGAGTGGTCATGGGGCGACACACTAGTGATCCACTTGCCTGGTGTCCGCAACACGACGCGCCGAGTGGGACGATAATGGTCGAAGACTGTCCTGACGGCTGAGGTGGCGTCCCACCGCCGACCGGGTCGACGCCTGACACTTCGTCAGGGCCAGCGGTCACCGGATGTCACTGTGCTGGCTTCCCGCAGGCGGCGGCGCGCCTAGACTGCCGCCGGCGGGACCGGTGGACCGCGGCGGCAAAGGGGCCGCCGTGGCGCCGAGCAGTCGGGGATGAGCAGCCCCGAAGAGAGGTGTCTGCATCGTGAAGGTCGGAATCCCCCGCGAGGTCAAGAACCACGAGTACCGCGTGGCGATCACGCCGGCGGGCGTCAACGAGTTCACCCGCAGCGGTCACCAGGTCTTCGTCGAGTCCGGCGCCGGGGTCGGCTCCAGCATCAGCGACGACGAGTTCGCCGCGGCCGGCGCCAAGATCCTGGCCACCGCCGACGAGGTGTGGGACACCGCCGAACTGGTGCTCAAGGTCAAGGAGCCGATCGCCGAGGAGCACCACCGGATGCGCGAGGGGCAGGTGCTCTTCACCTACCTGCACCTGGCCGCTTCCAAGGAGTGCACCGACGCGCTGGTCGACCGGAAGGTCACCGGCATCGCGTACGAGACCGTCGAGCTGCCCGACCGGTCGCTGCCGCTGCTCGCCCCGATGTCCGAGGTCGCCGGCCGGCTCGCCCCGCAGGTGGGCGCCTACCAGCTGCAGCGCCAGGGCGGCGGGCGCGGCATCCTGATGGGTGGTGTCTCCGGCGTCTACGCGGCCAAGACCGTGGTCATCGGCGCCGGTGTGTCCGGCATGAACGCCGCCGCGATCGCGCTCGGCCTGCAGGCCGAGGTGCTGCTGCTGGACAAGAACGTCGCCCGGCTGCGCCAGGCCGACGCCATCTACCGCGGCCACCTGCAGACCGTCGCCTCCAACGCGTACGAGATCGAGCGGGCCGTGCTCGACGCCGACCTGGTCATCGGCGCGGTGCTGGTGCCCGGCGCGAAGGCCCCGATGCTGATCTCCAACGAGCTGGTCTCCCGGATGAAGCCGGGCAGCGTGCTGGTCGACATCTCCATCGACCAGGGCGGCTGCTTCGAGGACTCCCGGCCCACCACGCACGCCGACCCGACGTACAAGGTGCACGAGTCGATCTTCTACTGCGTGGCCAACATGCCCGGCGCGGTGCCGCACACCAGCACCTACGCGCTGACCAACGTCACCCTGCCGTACGCCCTGGAGCTGGCCAACCACGGCTGGCGCGAGGCGCTGCGCCGCGACCCGGCGCTGGCGCTGGGCCTGAACACCCACGACGGCCAGGTCACCTACGGCCCGGTCGCCGAGGCCCACGGCATGCCGGCGCTGCCGCTGGTGGACGTGCTGGCCTGAGGGGCGGCGGGCTGACCGGCACACCGGACGGGGCCGGCGCGGGCGCGGAGCCCGCGCCGGCCCTGCGCCGTGCCGTGCGCGGCTACCTCGACCACCTCACCGTCGAGCGGGGACTGTCGGCGAACACGCTGTCGTCGTACCGCCGGGACCTGGAGCGCTACCTCGCCACCCTCGCGGCGGCGGGGATCGGCGACCTCGCCGCGGTCGGCGCCGGAATGGTCGAGTCCCACCTGACCCGGCTGCGC
>NZ_JAMOKF010000561.1 GCF_023656545.1 Micromonospora phytophila
ATCCGGACACCATCCGTGCCCTCGTCGCGGCGGTGCCGGCGCCGGTCAACGTGCTGGCCGGGCCGGGCGCCCCGCCGGTGCCGGAGCTGGCCCGGCTCGGGGTGGCCCGGGTGAGCCTGGGCTCCTCGGTCGCCGAGGCCGCGTACGCGGTGGCGCGGCGGGCCGCCGACGAGGCGTTCGGCACCGGGACGTACCGGGCGTTGGAGGATGCGCTGGACTACGGCACCCTCAACGCCCTCATGCGCTGACCGTGCCGGTGACGACGAGTGCCGGCCACCGTCGGGCGGTGGCCGGCACTCGTCGGGTCGCGTCGTGCGACCGTCCAGCTCCGTCGGCCGCGAGGAGGACCGTCGGTCACAGCGGCGGGGCGACGTCCCGGCGCTCCTCGACCCGGCGGTACTCCACCGGCTGCTCGGTCGTGGTGGCGACCACCTGACGGCGGCGGCCCCAGATGACCGTGGTCATGATCAGGCCGAGCACGCCGGCCGCCATCAGGATCCACCCGACGACGTCGAGGTTGAGACCGCCGATGCTCGCGTCCAGCGCGAAGGTGAGGATCGCGCCGAGCGCGATCAGGAAGATGCTGGTGCCGATACCCACGACAGCCTCCTTGCTCAGGGGATGTGGTGTGCTGTCGAAGGCCTTCAGTACCCCGCCGCTGAGCAGCGCAATCATCCTCGTGTCGGGGCGGGCCGCAGCGTCGCGACCGGGCGCGGTGGGCCGGGGTGCCCGGCGATCTTGCCGTCGGGTAGAGTTTGCCCCGTCGCCGGGAACGCCGGCGACACGCGGACGTAGCGCAGCTGGTAGCGCATCACCTTGCCAAGGTGAGGGTCGCGGGTTCGAATCCCGTCGTCCGCTCGCGACCCACCCCCGCACGGTCCGGTTACCACCGGGTCCGGGTGGCGACCACGGGCGATTGGCGCAGTGGGAGCGCGCTTCCTTGACACGGAAGAGGTCACTGGTTCAAACCCAGTATCGCCCACCAGGAAGATCCGAAAGCCCGTCACCGCAGCCCGGTGCCGGGCTTTCGTCGCTCTCCGGGCGTGACAGTCCCGCCCGCTTCCCGTCTCGTCCGGCTGCTCGCCCTTGTCAGCGGGCGATCCGCCGCGGCGGTCGGGCCGCCGCCGGTGCCCGACCGTCGGGAACGCCCGAGCAGCCGCCGACCCGGGGCGGGGCGTTGACCCGGACGTCGGGGAACGCGAGCGGCCGAGCCGGTTCTGCCCAGGGCAGATCCGCTGGTGGTGAACATCGTGCCAAGTCCCCGCCGGTAGCCGGCACAGTGGAGCGCATGAGACTGCTGGTGCTGGGTGGTACGGGATTCGTGGGCGGCGCGACAGTCGCCGAGGGGGTACGCCGGGGCTGGTCGGTGACCGTGTTCAACCGGGGGCTGCACGGCGCGACGCCGCGGGGCGTACACCGGTTGCGAGGTGACCGGAGCGCGCCCGACGGCCTGGCGGCGCTCGCCGACGGTGAGTGGGACGTGGTGGTCGACACCTGGGACGGCGCGCCGCGGGCCGCGGGCGACGCGGCCCGGGCGTTGGCCGGTCGGGTCGGGCTGTACGTCTACGTCTCCAGCGGCTCGGTCTACGCCGCACCGGTCGCGCCCGGCTCCGACGAGGACGCCCCGGTGGTCGACGCGGAGCTGGACGACGCCGACGGCGACTACGCGCGCAACAAGGCCGGCGCCGAGCGGGCGGTGCGGGAGGTGTTCGGCGACCGGGCGCTGATCGCCCGGGCCGGCCTGATCCTCGGGCCGGGGGAGGACATCGGCCGGTTGCCGTGGTGGCTGGCCCGGATCGCCCGGGGCGGGGAGGTGCTGACGCCGGGACCGGCCGACCTGCCGGTGCAGTACGTCGACGTACGGGACCTGGCGGCCTGGCTGCTCGAGCGGGGCGCGCAGCGGCTAGGCGGCACGTTCAACGTGGTCAGCCGGACCGGGCACACCGGCGAGGATCAGCGCCCGCCAGGCGACCCGCAACTCGACGCCGAGCGCCGCCTCGTCCACCCCGTGCCCGCAGACGTCGCCGACGATCAGGTCGACGCGGTCCGGACGGGTCTGCAC
>NZ_JAMOKF010000562.1 GCF_023656545.1 Micromonospora phytophila
ACCTGCGGTCCGTCGGCCCCGACGGCGCGTCCCGACCGCTGCCGCTCGGTGACGGGTGGACGGCGACCACCGGCGACGCGCGCAGCGAGCCGAAGCTCACCGTCACCGCCACCGGCTTCGTCGCCGGGTATGAGGTGAGGATCGTCCCGGGCGGCCGCTTCGCCTTCCAACCGTCGTCGCGCTTCGTGGTGGTGCCGGCGGGGGAGAACCCGCCGGTGCCGGCCCTGATGACCCCGGCGGTGCGCGAGGCGCTGAGCCTGCGTACCGGGGACACCGTCACCCTGGCCCTTTCCGGCGCCTCGCTGCCGGTGAAGCTGGTGGGCGAACTGGCGGCCGTGCCGTCCACCGCCGGCGCCGGGGTGCTGCTCGACCTGCCGGCGGCGACGGAGTGGCTGATCCGGGACCGGGGTGCGGTCCGATCGGCGTCGGAGTGGTGGCTGGACACCGACGACACGGGGCACGCCGAAGCCGCCCGCGCCGCGGCCGGAGTGCCCGGGGTCACCGTTCTCGACCGGCGGGAGGTCGCCGAGCGCGCGGCCCGGGACCCGTACTGGCAGGGCGCCCGCACGGGGCTGCTCGCCGCCGCGCTCGGCGCGGTGCTGCTGGCCCTGGTCGGGTTGGTCGTCGACGTCTGGGCCACCGCCCGGCACCGGCTGGGGGAGTTCGCCGTGCTGCACACGCTCGGCGCCACCCCCCGGCTGCTGGCCCGGGCGCTGCTGGCCGAACAGACCTTCCTGGCCGGCATCGGGGTCGGGGTCGGGCTGCTGCTGGGGGCGGTGGTCGGCGCGACCATGGCCCCGCTGGTCATCCTCACGCCGTCCGCCGGGCGGCCGGTGCCCGAGGCGGCCTTCGTGCTGCCCTGGGCGCCGATCGGGTTGACCGCGGCCGGCCTCCTGCTGGCGGCGCTGGCCTTCAGCGCGTTCATCGCCCTCGGCATCCGGCAGCGGGTGGCGGCGGCACAGCTGCGGATCGGGGGAGACCGGTGACCGGGTGGAGCGGCGGGACG
Organism: Micromonospora phytophila; assembly: GCF_023656545.1. Classification (GTDB taxonomy): domain Bacteria; phylum Actinomycetota; class Actinomycetes; order Mycobacteriales; family Micromonosporaceae; genus Micromonospora; species Micromonospora phytophila. The sequence goes on from NZ_JAMOKF010000562.1 coordinate 1,007, forward strand.
ACCAGGAGCGGGGAGGCGGCGTGATGAGCATCGGCGGGGTCGCTCGCCGGGTCCGGGCGTACGGCGGGCAGTTCCTGCTCCTGGCGGCGCTGACGCTCGCCGTCACGTTGCTGATCAGCGCGGCGCCCCGGGTGGTGAACGGGCACACGCAGGAGGGGCTGCGGCGTTCCCTGGCCGCCCAGCCGGCCGAGCGGCGGGACCTGACGTACTCGACGGATCCGCTGTTCAACGCCGGCAACGGCACGTCGTTGCTGGCCGCGTACGAGGGCGATCTGAGCAGCCTGCAGGCCGGCATGCCGCCGGACGTGCGCGCCATGGTCGACCAGCGGTGGTTCACGGCGGAGACCGACGTGAGCCGGCTGACCGGCCCCGACCTGGCCGCGAAGAACCTCCTGGTCGACCTCGGGCTGCGCGCCATGCCGGGCGTCCGGGAGGCCGGGACGCTGGTCGAGGGGCGCTGGCCGGACGAGAGCACGGCGGCCGGCCAGCCAATGCAGGTGGCGCTGGCCGTGAGCGTGGCTCGCAAACTGAACCTGCGGGTCGGCAGCCGGCTCACCCTCGCCAGCGCACCCCCGGGTGCGGGCGGCAGGCCCTACACGCCCGAGGTGGCGGAGAATCCCCCCGAGCCCGTTCCGATCTCCGTGGTCGGCCTGTTCGAGCCCCGCGAGGGCGCGGACGGCATCTGGCAGGGCCTGCCGTCGACGCTGCGGGTCGTCGAACCGAAGGGCGACGGCGAGCCGTTCGTCGCCCTCGGTGTCGTCGACGGCACCGCGCTGGACCGCCTGTCGGCGCAGGGCTGGGGGCTGCGGTTCAGCTGGCGCTACCGGCTGGGCACCGACGACATCGACGCCCGGAAGCTGGACCAGTTGATCGACAGCATCCAGCAGATGTCGCGGGAGGCGCAGGGCCGCAACTTCGTCCAGGGGCTGGACATCCCGCTGCGGGCGTTCGCCGCCGAGGTGGACGCCGCGCGGACGGTGCTCGCGGTGATCGCGGCCGGGGTGCTGGCCGCACTGGCCGGGCTCGTCGTGCTGGCTGCCGCGCTGACCGT
>NZ_JAMOKF010000563.1 GCF_023656545.1 Micromonospora phytophila
GGATGCCGGTCGGCGGCCGGGCCGAAGCCCCGCCGGTCCGGTCCGAAGCGGTGTCGGAGACGCCGCGCCGACGTCGGCAGGCCGTCGCCCCGCACCGGGGCCGGGCCACCGTCGAGGAGCCGGGTTCGGTTTCGGCCGCCCCGGCCGGAGCGGCGACCGGCAGCCCGGCGACCGTCGGCACGTCGTACTCGGGCGGGCAGGTGACCACGACGGAGACGGCGCCCTCGCGACCGCTGGACACGGGCGGCGCGCCGGGCCCCCGGGTGGTGATCGACCACGTCCAGGTGAGCACCTTCGGGCTCGACGCCACCGTGGAGGTACGCCTGATCGCCGGCGGGGAGAGCGCCGCCGGCTACTCGACCGGGCCGGCCGTCGACGGGTACGTGCTGCGGCTCTGCGCGGTGGCCGCCGCGGCGGCCGTGGACGAGCTGCTGCGCGGCGCCGACCCCGGGTCGGACCGGGGGCGGTGCTTCGTCGAGCACGCCGCGGTGGTGCCGTTCGGCAACTGTGAGGTGGCCACCGTCGTGGTGCTGCTGGTCTGCGACGGCTGGGTCGAGCAGCTCGCGGGCTCGGCGCTGGTCGCCGGTGACCCGCGGCAGGCGATCGTCCGGGCCACCCTGGCCGCGGTGAACCGTCGGCTCGAGGCGCTGCTGGCCTGAGCGCCGCGCACCGGCTCGGCGAGCCGCGGGTCGGCGGCCCGGGTCTCGCCGCAAGCCGGAGCGTGACCGTCCGGGCAGGGGCGGCGTGCTGCCGACTCCCGCGCGCTTGGGCAGACTGTAGTGATGAAGCGCGCCACCCTCTGGCCGGATCATCTCCTTCCCGAGCACTCCGTCCCGCCACCCTGGCCGGGCCGGGCGGTACGCCTCGACGGTTCGGTCACCTACGTCCGGGACACCCCGGCGACCGCCCCCGGCGCCGAACCGGCCCTCTACGTGCACGGCCTCGGCGGGTCCTCGCAGAACTGGACGGACCTGGCCGGCCTGCTCGCCGACCGGCTCGACGGGCAGGCCATCGACCTGCCCGGGTTCGGTCGCAGCGAACCGGGTCGCCGCTACACCGTCCCGTCCTTCGCCCACCGGGTGATCCGCTGGATCGAGCACTCCGGCCGGGGGCCGGTGCACCTGTTCGGCAACTCGCTGGGCGGTGCGGTCTCGGTGCAGGTGGCGGGGCTGCGGCCGGACCTGGTCCGGACCCTGACCCTGGTCTCGCCGGCCCTGCCGTTCCTCGACTTCCGGCGGTCGCTGCAGGGTCGCATGCTGCCGCTGCTGGTGATCCCCCGGGGCGAGCGACTGGCCGCCTGGCGGCTGGCCCAACTCGCGCCGGAGGTGATGGCGCAGCAGGTGATGGAGGCGTGCGTGGGCGACCTCAGTCGGATCTGTGACCAGCGCCGGCAGGAGGCGCTGGAGGAGATCCGGGTGCGGTACGAGGCCGCGCACTACGCCGCCGCGTACGTCCGGACCTTCCGCGGGCTGGTCTCCACCTTCCTGCGCTCGTACCTGCCGGGGTCGGGGTCGCTGTGGCGGCTGGCCGCCTCGGTCCGGGCGCCCACGCTGGTCGTCGGTGGGCGGCACGACCGGCTGGTGGACGTCCGGGTGGCGCCGCAGACGGCCCGGGTCATCCCGGACAGCCGACTGCTGATGCTCGACGGGGTCGGTCACGTGGCGCAACTGGAGGTGCCGCGCCTGGTGGCCCGGGCGGTGCTGGGGCTGCTCGCCGAAACGGGGGAGTCCGCCAAACGGCCCGACATGGCAGGCTGACCTGGATGTCCTCCGCCCGCCGCCACCCCACCATGACGTCGACGCGGCGCCGGATCCACCCGGATCCCGCCCACGCCGGGGACCGGTCGCATCGACGGCACCGGCGTACGGCCGCTCGTTCGCGGCAGCTCGTCAAGCTGGTCGCATTGGTCGTCGCCCTCGGGGCCGCGGTGGCCGTGGTGGCGGACCGGCGGGGCGCGGACGTCGGCGCGGAGGTGCTCACCGCCGAGGAACTGGCTCCCGCGCCGACCGTCGCGCCGGTGTCTGCCGCGCCGGTCCCCGCGTCCCCGTCCCCGTCA
>NZ_JAMOKF010000564.1 GCF_023656545.1 Micromonospora phytophila
CGGCCGTGCCCGACGCCCGCCTCGGCGCCGGCCGGGCGCTGGCGGCACCGGACCGGGCGCGCTACGAGCCGGCGCTGGGCATGGACCTGACCGGGGTGCGGATCCACGACGGCCTCGCCGCGAAGCTCGCGGCGAAGGACCGCCGCGCGCACGCGTTCACCTACGGCAACCACGTGGTCCTGGGCGCCGGCGCCGAGCACGGTGCCGCGCCCGGCCGGGACGTCGTACTGGCCCACGGGCTCGTGCACGTCCGCCAGCAGGCGCGCCCCGTCGGGCCGTCCAGCGGCGGCGGCGTGGAGCATCCCGGCCGGGGCCCACCGGCCACCCCGGTCCGATCCGCGCCGCTGGGTGTGCAGTGCTTCGACATCGCCGACACCGCGGTGGGGCGGTTCGTCTCCGACACCGCGAGCGACGTCGCCGCCGCCGGCAGCGGCGCGCTCGACACCGCCCTGGAGGTGGGTGGAGCGGCGGTCGAGGCGGCGTCGGCCGTCGTCGACCGGCTCGCCCCGGGACTGCTGGCGTTCCTGCGCGGCGGCGCGCTGGGCCAGCTGCGTGAGCTGCTCTGCTCGGGCGTCAACGCCCTGCTGTCCCAACTTTTCGCCAGCCTCGCCGACTTCGACCCGATGTCGGCGATCGAGACCACCTTCACCGACCTCGCGCGCGGCGTCCGCGAGGTCCAGGCCCAACTCGGCGGCGCGGCCAGCGCGACCGTCGGTCTCCTGCTGCGCCCGGTCGTCGCCGCCCTGCAGCGGTGGGACGGCCCCATCATCGACACGCTGCGCTCGGCCGCCGACACCGTCAACGCGTTCTTCACCGGCCTGTGGGACCAGCTCGCCGTGCCTGCGCTGGACCTGCTGGGCACCGTGGGCGGCACCGTGTACGCGGCGTTCACCGGCATGGTCACCTGGATCTGGGACCTCACCGAGCCGGTCCGCTCCGGCGCGGAGTTCGCCTGGAACTGGCTGACCGCGCAGTTCGGGCTGGTCTGGAACAGCACCGAGACCGTACGCGAGTGGCTGGGCGGTGTCGCCACATCCGCCTGGGACGGGCTGCTCGCCGCGATCGCACCGATCCGCGGTCCGCTGATGGTCGTCGGCGGGGTCCTGGTGGCGCTGTCCCCGCTCGGGCCGATCATCCTGCTCTCCCAGGTGATACCGCCGCTGTGGGAGGGCCTGACCTGGCTGTGGGAGAACTGGAACACCCGGGAGATCCTGGTGGCCGCGCGGGAGGTCCTCGAGCAGCGGATTCTGCCCACCGTGCTGCGCACCGTCGGCGGGGTGGCCGACGCGCTCGCCGCCGGGGCCGGCTGGCTCGCCGACCTCGCCGGGCAGGTCGGCACGGCGATGAGCGCGGTGCTCGGCGCGTTCGGCGCGAGTTCCTGCCTCGCCGCCGCGACCACCTTCCTCAACGGCATCGCCGACCAGTTCGCCCGGCTGGCAACGTGGGCGCGCGGCGGATTCTCCGGCCTCACCGAGGCGTTGGGCGCGGTCTTCGACGCCCTGGTCGCCATCTTCCAGCCGATCCTGGACTTCCTGGTGCGACTGACGGTGGTGGTGGCCAACCCGTTCATGCTCCCGGTCGTGCTGGCCGCCGTCATCTGGCTGCTCTGCCCGGACGACCTGAAACCGCCGGTGATCAACTTTGTGCTGGACCTGCTGATCGTCGGGATCACCGGAACCCCCGGTTTCCTGGTCGCGCTCGGCCCGCTCGGCCTGCTGGTCAAGGAGGGCGTGCTCGGCTTCCTGCGGCAACTGCGCGGCGGCGAGGGCATCGGCGACCAGCAACGCATCGACGCCAGCAACAAGATCGCCAATCTGGCGGCGGGCGGCGGTGCCGCGTTCGTCCTGGGCCTGGCCTGGGGTGTGCTCCAGGGCGTCGTCGACGGCATCATCGACCCGTTCCGGCTGCTGTTCATGCTGGCGCAGCTGCTGGTCGCCGCCGCCCGCGCGGTGGCCCGGGTGGTTCAGACGTACGCGCCGGGCATGGTGCTGGTGCGCGGACCGCCCGCCGCCGCCCCGGCCACCCCGGGGGTCGCGGCCGCCCCGGTCCCGCCGG
>NZ_JAMOKF010000565.1 GCF_023656545.1 Micromonospora phytophila
CGAACTCCGCGCCGTGCCGGCGGGCGCCGGGCAGGGCGGCGTACAGGTCGCCGGGGCGGACCTCCTGGCTCGCGTGGGTCACCCCGGTCACCATCAGCTCGGCGGCGCCCTCGGGGGGCTCGACGCCGAGCCGGGCGGCGAGGTCGCCGAGCCGGACAGCGATCACGGTACGGGGACGAGGATTGCCGGGCACGGCGTCAGACCCTACCCGGTCGTCCGGCTCCGGCCGCACAGCCGCCCCGGTGGTTCGTCGGCACCCACCGATGATGTCCCGCCGTGGCTGCTCAACGCGGATGGACCACGAACTTCGGCGCCTCGCCGGCGGAGGTCGGCACGCGGTAGTGGCGCAGCGCGAACCCCATCATGTCGCGGAACGCCGGAGCGGCGATGTCGCCGCCCCCGCCCCCCGGGGTGTGCGCGAAGACCGCGATCACGTACCGGGGCTTCTCGGCCGGGGCCATCCCGATGAACGAGGCCACCTCGCCGGGCTGCTTGCGCCCGTCGACCAGCCGCCAGCCGGTGCCGGTCTTGCCGGCGACCCGGTAGCCGGGGACCGCCGCCGCCGTGCCGGTGGCGCCCTCGACGGTGGTCACCGCCTCCAGGATGGTGCGCAGGGCGGCGGCGTTCTCCGGGCTGAGCACCGACCGGGTGACCGGGGGCTCGGCCCGCGTCCGCTTCCCGTCCGGCCCGATCACCTCCTTGACCAGGTGCGGCTGGACGTAGGTGCCGCCGTTGGCGATCGTGGCGTACGCGGCGGCCATCTGCAGCGGCGTGGCGTCGACGCTGTGCCCGATCGGCACCGACCCGTGCGACGACCCGCTCCACTCCTCGGCGGGCAGCAGCCGGCCGCTGGCCTCCCCGGGCATGCCGACCCCGGTCGGCGCGCCGAGGCCGAACCGCTTCTGGTAGTCGATCAGCCGGTCCCGGCCGAGCTTGGTGGCGATCTCGATCGTGCCGACGTTGGAGGAGTACGCCATCATCCCGGCCAGGCTCATCCGCTTGCCGTCGGCCGGGTGGGTGTCGGCGAACCACGTGTCGCCCATGCGGATCGCGTTCGCGATCGGCAGCGTGGTGTCCGGCGTGACCACCTTCTCCTGCAGTGCCGCGCCGAAGGTGATCGCCTTGTGCACCGAGCCGGGGTCGACGACGAAACTGGTGGCCGCGTCCTCCCGGTCGGTCGGCTCGCTCTCCTCCGGCTTGGTCGCGTTGTAGGTGGGGTGGCTGGCCTGCGCCAGCACCTCGCCGGTGGCGACCTCGATCACCACGGCCGCGCCGACGCTGCCCTTGACCTGGGCCATCCGGGTGCTGAGCATCCGCTGCACCATGTACTGCAGGTCGCGGTCGATGGTGAGCTGCAGGGAGCTGCCCGGTTTGGCCTTCGTGGTCCGGCTGTAGCCGCCGGGAATCGGTGCGGCCAGGTCACCCAGGCCGACCTCGTAGATGCGCTGGCCCGGTTCGCCGCTGAGCAGCTCGTCGTGACGCGCCTCGAGCCCTTCCAGCCCGACCATGTCCTGGCTGGTGAAGCCGAGCAGGTTCGCGGCCAGGTCGCCCCCGGGGACCTCGCGCCGCTCGTCGCGGTGGGTGCCGATGCCGGGCAGCTCCAGCGCCGTGATCTGCCGGGCCTTGTCGATCTGGACCCCCCGGGCGAGGTACTCGAACTGGGAGTCGACGCCGTTCTCCCGCTTGCGCGGCTGCATCCGCTCGGTCAGTTCCGAGGCCGGGACGCCGAGCAGCGGGGAGAGCTTCCTGGCGGTCTCCTGCGGATCCTTGACCTGCGTCGGGTCGGCGTAGACGTACCGCGCCTCGACGCTGTGCGCCAGCGGGGCGCCGGACCGGTCGTAGATCGCGCCGCGGGGCGCCGGCAGGGTGACCGTGCGGATCCGGTCGGCGACTCCACCGCCGGCGTACGCCGGGGTCTCCACCGCCTGGAGGAAGACCAGCCGGATGCCGATGGTGGCGAAGAGCGCCAGGGTGAGCACGGTGCCCAGCCGCAGCCGGCGGCGGGGATCGGCCAGCCGCGGCGGCTTCGGCGGCTTGCGCGACGCTCGGCGGG
>NZ_JAMOKF010000566.1 GCF_023656545.1 Micromonospora phytophila
TGGAGCGGGTGACGGTGCACGAGCACCGCTTCCACAGCGGGGTGGACGCCGCCCGGCTGGCCGAGGACCTCGCCGTCGTGGCCGTGGGCGAGCGGCTGCGCGGGCTGGAGACGGCCCCGCCGGTCCTGACTCCGCGTGACGAGCTGCTCGCCGGCATCCGGGGGCTGCGGTCGCGCCGCGACGAGTTGGCGAACGGCTTCGCCTTCGACCACCTCTGCGTGGACTGACCCTCGTCGGCCCCGACCCGGCCGACCTCCGCCCGTCGGATCCTCGACGCGTCGTCCCCCGCGCCCCGGTCGCTCGTGCCCCTGACCTGGCATCCCTCGGCCCGACGCCCCTGGCCCTCCCGCCTCCCGGCCGCGCCCGCGCCCTCGGGCACGCCCTCCGGCCGGGGACCGGTCCTCGCGCCTCCGGCCGCCGAACTCCCCGCCAGCGGGAGACCGGTCGCGCGGGAGGCCGGGACAACGTCGCGGAATTCCTGTGAACCGCGTTGAACCTTCGCGGCGGCCGTCCCGTACTCCTGCGGGAATGGACAGGATCTCCCCATCCGCGCCCCGGGGCGCGGAAGACGGTGCGGAAAGGTCATCGTCGTTCGTCGACGTGCCACCGGCTCGTCCCGACGGATTCCGCCGAGGCGCGCCACCTCAATTCCGTCGGTCCGCCGAGGTCTCGAATCAACTACCGGATCGAGAAGGAGAGCAATTCGATGCGCAGGTCCACACGGGCGCGCCGGTCATCCGGTAACGCGCGGAGCAAGCGGCTGCTGGCCGTGGTCGGCACGCTCGCGGTCTTCGGTGGAATCGTCGCCGTGACCCAGATCTCGTCGGCCCAGGACCGGCGGTCGAACAACACCCGCCCGGCGTCCGCCGCCTGCGTGGAGCCCAGCCCCGGAGCCACCGCGCCGAGCCGGCGCGGCACCACCACCCGCACCTGGCAGAACGGCCGGTGGGTACGCAACCACTGGGGTGACGGCCAGCAGTCGGTCACCGAGTGCCAGCAGACCCGCGCCGGTGGCGGCACGGCCGACAACGGCGGCTCGGCCGTCGCGTGTCCGGACGTGGTCAGCAAGCTTCCGCAGGTGCCGGCCCGGGCCCGGGCGGAGGTCGACCGGAACCTGAACCTGCTGCAGACCCAGATCGCCGAGGCCGACCGGCGGCTGGCGGCGGAGGGCAACAAGGGTCAGGACTTCATCCGCAACGTGATCCTCCAGCCGCTGGCCAGCAAGCGTCAGGCGACGCTCAGCCGGATCACCATCGCCATCGACCGGGTCGGCCCCCGCCCGCAGGGGCTCAACCAGCTCGCCGAGTGTCAGGTCAAGCCGACGGACAACACCGGTGGGAACAATGGCGGTGACACCGGCGGGAATACCGGCGGCGGTGACAGTGGCGGTGACACCGGCGGGAACACCGGCGGCGGTGACAATGGCGGAAACACCGGCGGTGACAACGGCGGCAACAACGGTGCGCCGGGTGCCGGTCTCGGTGTGCTGGCGAACAACTGCGACAACAGCCAGTTGCAGCCGCATGACGGTTTCCAGAACGGCAACCGCTGCATCAGCACCGCGTTCGGCGAGGTCGGCGCCGCGGCGAAGAACCCCTCGCTACTGATCACCGACTTCCCCCAGCAGGTGGATGCGAACCAGCCCTTCACCCTCCAGGTCTCCACCCGCAACCTGGTCCGGGACCGCTTCCTCGCGGCCGGGCAGGGCGGCTACTACGTGGAGAGCTCGCTGCTCAACGGCGACGGCCTGGTCCGCGGGCACTTCCACACCGCCTGCCGGATGTTGCAGAGCACCGACGAGGCCCCGGCGAACCCGCAGGACGTGCCGGCGTTCTTCGTGGCGACCGAGGACGGCGGTGGCGGCGATGAGGCCGACGAGGTCGCCATCCAGATCCCGGGCCTGCCGCAGTCCGGCACCGCGCAGTGCGCGGTGTGGGCCGGTGACGGCTCGCACCGGGTGCCGATGATGGAGCGGGCCAACCAGACCCCCGCCTTCGACGTGGTGCGGATCGAGGTCAACTGAGCGACGGCCGGGGCCGTCCGGGAG
>NZ_JAMOKF010000064.1 GCF_023656545.1 Micromonospora phytophila
TGCTCGCCGCCCGGGACGTCGTCGCCGAGGACGAGCTGGGCCGGCCGGTGAGCGACCCCGTGGTCGCCGCGCGGCTCGACGGGCTGGCCACGCTGGTCACCGGCGGCACGAAGGTCTCCCCGCTGGTGCAGGCCGCCGTGGTGCACGGCGAGCTGCTCAACCTGCGCCCGTTCGCCGGGCCGTCCGGGGTGGTGGCCCGGGGCGCCGCCCGGCTGGTGCTGCTCTCCAGCGGCCTCGACCCGCGGGGCCTGCTCGCCGTCGACGTCGGGCACCACGAACGCGAACCGGAGTACGTCGGCGCGGCCGGCGCCTTCGCCACCGGCACGCCGGACGGCCTGCGCTCCTGGCTGCGCCACTACATGAGCGCGGTGGAGGTCGGCGCCGACCAGCTCACGGCCATCGGCGACGAGATCCTCGCCGCCGCCTGACCCCCACCCCACCATCCCGCGCCGGGCCGCGCCCCCGGCGCATGCGGTTGTGGTGCCCGACCAGGGCTGCCTGAGTTCCGACCATGCCCACCTAACCCGATGATCGACCGAGTCGGGATCGGGAGGGATCAGGCGACGGTGGTCGCGCGGGCGCGGAATCAGCCGACGGTGGTCGCGCGGCCGGCGCGGGTTCAGGCGACGGTGGTAGCGCGGGCGGCGCGGGATCAGGCGGACGGTGGTGGCGCGGGATCAGGCGACCGTGGCGGCGCGGGTGCGGCGGTGCCGGCCGTACCAGGCGATGCCGATGGCGACGCCGACGCCCACGCCCAGCGCCGCGGCGGCCACCGGGACGGCCGGACGCTCCCGCAGCCGCCGGCCCAGCGGGATCGGGTGCCGGAACTCCAGCACCGGCCAGGAGTTCTCCACGGCGAGCCGGCGCAGCTGCCGGTCCGGGTTCACCACGCTGGGATGGCCGACGCACTCCAGGAGCGGGCGGTCGCTGTACGAGTCGGAGTAGGCGTATGAGTCGGCGAGGTCGTACCCGCGCTCGGTGGCCAGCTCGCCGACCGCGTCGACCTTGCTCGGGCCGGCCGCGTAGAACTCGACCTCGCCGCTGTAGCGGCCGTCCACCACGCCCATCCGGGTGGCGATCACGTCGGTCACCCCGAGCAGCGCGCCGATCGGCCGGACCATCTCCTCGCCGGAGGCCGAGACCAGCACGACGTCCCGCCCGGCCGCCTGGTGCTCCTCGATCAGCGCGGCGGCCTCGGCGTACACGTAGGGGTTGATCAGCTCGTGCAGTGTCTCCGCGACGATCTGGCGGACCTGTTCCACCTGCCAGCCCTTGCAGAGGGTGGCCAGGTAGTCCCGGGTCCGGGCCATGGTCTGTTCGTCGGTGCCGCCCAGCCGGAACATCAGCTGCGCGTACGCCGACTTGACCACGTCACGCCGGGTGATCAGGCCGTCCCGGTAGAACGGCCGTCCGAACGCCAGGGCGCTCGACTTGGCGATGACGGTCTTGTCCAGATCGAAGAAAGCGGCACTTCGGCCCACGGCGCGAAAGTCTAGCCCGATGGTCTATCGTCGGCGGGTGCCCGGGGTCCGGCGACCCCTCAGATCCGCGGGCCGACCCCCTTCGCCTCCGCTCACCGTGACGACGGTCACACTCTGCGAACAGGAATTCGCAGGGAGTGGAGGCAACACCACTCGACGTATACAGGTCCGCTCAGGCAGACTTGTCGGCACGACGAGTATTCATATCTCGTACAGCAGACAGACCCTCGGCGGTTGCACCCCCCGTGACCGCTGAGTGGGTTCGGCTCGACCCCCCCGGAGCCGAACCTCCGACGACCCCCGTCTCCCCCCGACGGGGGTCGTCCCTTTCCGGGGTACGCGCTGCGCCGCAGGTCACGGCAACTCTCCCATGCTGTCAGGCAGGCTTTCGGTAGGCGGCTCGGCCGCCGGAGTCAGCAGATCGTCAGCAGGCAGCGTGAAGGCTTCCAAGATCCGAGCGGCATAGTCAGCAGGGGTGTGCGTATAACGGTTCAGCGTCGTCGATGCCTGCTCGTGGCCCATCACCCGCTGCACCAGGTTGACCGGGACGCCGTCAGTGACCAGCCAGGTGGCGTATGCGTGTCTCAGGTCGTGGAACCGCATCCCGCCCACAGCCTTCGTCGCCACGCAGGCGACCGCTTCCCGCTCGGTGGGGAACTCCGCGGACCACTCGATGCCCTCCCGATCGGGCCAGACCGCGTGGAAGCGATGCGGGCCGGTGTTGACGACCCGGCCGAGCAGCCCGGCGCGGACTAGCGACGGCAGCCAGACCCGGCGGCGGAAGTTCGACCGACGCAGCGCGCGACCGACTCGGTCACGGAACACCAGCGTTCGCGGGTCCGGATCACCGGCACCGGTGCGCAGCCGGCGTAGCGCGGACACCAGGAAGCCCGGAAGCGGCGCCCCCGGCCATGATCGGTCCCGGTCGCGGCGGCAGGGTCGGCGACGGCGTCGAGCCAGGCGTGAAAGCGGGCGCGGGGGATCAGCCAGCGACCGCCGAGGCGGGTGGCGGGGATGGTGCCGTCGCGGACCAGGGCGTAGGTGCTTCCCAGCGAGAGGTTGAGCAGGTTGGCGACCTCCCGGACGGTGTAGGTGACCGGCTCGACGACGACTGCCCCGGTACGAGGGACGAGCCGGACGACCCGGCTCCAACGGGCGGTGGTGCTCATGACGGGTGACCTCCTCAGGTCTGTCGGGTCAGGCGGCAGCCGGCGCGGTGCCGGCCGGGGTGGTGCTGAGTTCGTGGGCGAGTTCTTCGCGGCCGGTGGTTCGTCGTTCGCGGGCGAGGGCGGCGGCGGTGCTGGCGAGGAGGCGTCTCCGGTGGTGTGCCAACCGACGCCGGCGAAGGTGAGGGTGCCGACGATGAGGGTGGTGTCGTCGTCGAGGTCGTCGACGGGATGGCCGCCGCCGGCGGCGGGATGCTCGTGGTCCTGGTCCTCTAGCCGGCGGAAGCTCACGCGGCTGTCGCGCAGGAGTTGGAACGTCACGGAGTAGCGGCGGGCTTTGGTGAGGAAGTGGCCGCCGAAGCCGAGCATGTGCGCCCACCGGCGCAGCCGGGCGTACGGGTTGGTGCTGGCCGGTTTCGTCGTTTGGGTGTCAAGGCTGGCTTGACGGTCGGCGACGCAGACGGGGCAGGCGGCGTGTCGGGTGTGGGTGCCGCAGTCGGGGCACTCCCAGCGCTCGACGAAGCCGGGCCGGGGCCGATGGTCCCGAGGCCGCTGCGACAGCGGGACGGGTTTGCCGGTGGGTCGGCCGATGCGCCAGCAGGCGTCGATGAGGCGGGCGGTGTGGTCGCCGTCAGGATCGGCGTAGTCGCCGATCGAATCGGCGTCGAGCCTGACGGAGCGGTGCCCGGTTACCTCGGTGCTCTTGGTGGCGTACTTGGCAAGGTAGCCGGCGACCATGCTGTCGGTGACGTCCCAGCCACCGTTCAGCGAGATGGCAGACGGGATGGCAGGACCGTCTAAGCGTCGTCCTGCGGCTGCTGAGGCTTGAAACCCATTCGTCGCCATGCCTCGCGGATCGGTTGCAGATTGTTAGCGAAGGCTCCGGATGCTCGAGAAGTACCGCGTCCAGCTCTGGGCCCAGCAGCTCGGCACCGCGCAGACGGTCAGCGATGCCCGCATCCGCAAGATGCTGAGTCCGTAGCCGGCCCTACTCAGCATCCTGTGCCTCGATCAGGTCGAGGTCGCGGACGCAGAAGCCGTGGTGCTCGAAGGTCTCGTTGAGCACCGTGCCGAGGCACTGCCGCACCAAGCGGCCCCGGGCGTACGGCGGCCAGACATCTTCGTCGGGCACCGGCGCTCGCGCTGCGAGCTGCACAGCGGTGACCTCGTCGAGCCAGGCCTCGAGCTCGGCGGCCTGTGCGTCACGCACGCTCACGATCTCGTCGAGGGCCGGATCGAGCGAGAGGTCAAGCCCGTGCGCTCCACGGTAGGGCTCGACGGTCGTCCCGATGCCCATCGGCGTGAACAGCTCCGTCGAGCCCAGGCAGCAGCGGCGGAACCACGAGTCGTGGACGAAGACCAGGTGGCGCATCGTTTGCACCGCCGACCACTCGTCGTTCACGCTGCGGCGCTCGATGCCGGGCGTACGGCGGATTCGCTCGATCGTGGCGGCCCAGCCGGCATGGAGCTGACGCGATGCCTCGCGCAGATCGGCAGGGTCCTCGGAGCGGATCAGCACCCGCACCGGATGACGCCGGTCGAGCTCTGCCTCGACGTACTCGGTGACCTCGACACCGTTCACCACGAGGTTGGTGATGAGCCCGTCGATTACGGCATCCTGCATGACGACGCCGATCAGGCGTGCCCCGGTCAGATCGCACTCGCGGAACTCCGCACCGTGCAGATCCTCGTCGACATACCGCGTCATGCTCCGCATACTAGGTCCGAGCACCGACAAGCCAGCCTCCCCGGCTTGATTTGGCCTCCTCCAGGTCCTGACCGAGCGCGGAGAACGCAACAGCGTCGCGATCGCCTCCAACGAATCCTTCTCCGGATGGACCAAGACCTTCTTCGATCAAACTGGCAGCCAGGGACGTGACGCGTGGCGACGCCTGGGAGCAGGTGCCAGCCACCGTTGCCGCTGCTAGGTGTGCCGGGTCGCCCGCTCCTGCCAGTGTGGAGCACACAGGGGGCACAAGACGCTGTCAAACGTCGTCAACCAGCCACCAACGCTGGCAGCCCGAGACGCCGTGTGAGCAGGTGTCGCAAGCCGTTCACGCTGGTGGCGGGACAGCGGCTCTATGTTCCGCTTCAACGTCTGACATGCAGTGCGGAGGATGCGGGGCTCAGGCCGGGGTGGGTTGCGGCGGCGGGGCCCGGCGGTAGCTGGCCGGGTTGAATCCCCTCGGCACGTCGCGGTGTTGCGGTAGAACTGTGGAGTGAGCCGAACTCGGCTGGAGGTATTCAGCGATGCGGTCTTCGCGGTCGCGATCACGCTACTAGCGCTGAACCTGGCGGTGGCCGGCCCGGGTCATGGCCCGCTCCTGCATCAAGTCGCGGACCACTGGCCTTCATTTGTCGCCTACCTGATCAGCTTCGCCACGATCGGGCTCATCTGGATCAACCATCACGCCCTCGTCCAGAACGTCGCCGTCGTCGACCGGACGCTGGCCCTCCTCAACCTCGTCCTGCTGGTGTTCGTCGTCCTCATCCCGGTAGACACGGCGACGGTGGCCGAGTACCTCGCGCTGGGCGGGCAGGACGCCCGGGTGGCGGTGCTTCTGTATGCGGCTGCCTTCATGGGGATGGGGTTCAGCTTCGCCGGGATCTTCGAATGGACCTTGCGTTCGGGGCGACTCCGGCAGCCGTTGCCGAAGCGGGCCCGTTGGAAGGCGCGGCTGCGATTCGGGGTAGCGTCGGTCCTGTATCTGGCCGCGGTCGCCGTCGCCTTCGTCAGCCCGCCGGTGGCACTGGCCATCATCGCCGCCGTCCCCGTTTACTACATCTTCGAACGCCTCGAGGTGGTCGGCTCTCCTGCAGGCGACCGGCAGCAATAGCCGCTGCCGAGCGAGGACCCAGCCCGGATTACGCGTCTGTCGTGGTGGCTAGCGGCCTGTTGCTCGGCGCGTTTCCCTTCTTGCTTACGGTTTCGTGGCCTGGCGGATCGAGCGGCGTGCGTCGCGGGCCGGGAAGCCCGGGCCGTGGCTGTCGACAGCAACGGTGACAGCAACCGCCCCGGACGTGGATAGCTGTCAACGGTGAGCGGCGGACGGTGGCCCGAGGTCGCACACGCGGGCGGGCGCCGCCGGACGGGGTGAACAGAGCTTGTAAGCGAGTCGTCGGTGGACTACGGCTGCCGGGCGAGAGTTGGGTGATGGACTGCACCAGCCAGCAGCGATTTGATGTCGCGTCTTGCCGCCCCAAAACGGGTCCTACAACTGCGGACGCGGGAGGTAGCGTCGCCGGCGGTTGGATGGTCGGTCGTCGAAGGGATCCTGGTGTACGCAAGCTGGCCTCGCCGCGTGGGCGCCTACCTGATCGATGTGGTGGCCTTCTACTCGCCTTGGATAGTCATGCCCGCGGTCAATTCGGTCGTTCCGCTCGACGTCGGCCGGCGCACGCTCCTAGGCGACGCCTTCGTCAGCCTGCTAATCGTCGGACCGTTCGGCATCCTGATCTTCAACCGCTGGGTCCGCGGCGGCATGCTCGGCCAAACCTGGGGTCGCGCGGCGGTCAGGATCCGGCTCGTCGACGAGTTCACCGGCGAGCCGATCGGTATAGGCCGGGCATTTCTCCGCGACGTGGCGCACGTCTTCGATACCCTGCTGCTCTATCTCGGTTGGCTGCGCCCGTTGTGGCACCGCAAACGTCAAACCTTCGCCGACAGCGCCGTTAGGTCAGTTGTGATCAAGGGGTGACGCGAGTCAAATCGGGGCCCTCGTGCACGCCTGCCCGTGACAGTGGCAACCGCGGAGCCACGCCAGGTGCGCGTCAGCAGAGAGTCAGCAAACCTGTCGCTACTCCACGACGACGGCCGGAAGCAATGACCAGGCCGCCGACGCGCGACCGCATGGAACAGCCGTCGCTGGCACTGGATAGTTACTCCGATCAGGCTCCCCCCGACGGGGGTCGTCCCTTTCGGGGGTAAGCGTTGCGGCCCAGGTCACAGGTCGTCTCCGTCCGCGTCGAAGGCTCCGACCGGGGGCGTTTCCCCGGCCGGAGGCAGCAGAGAGGCAGCAGAGCTGTCGAAGGCAGCCAGGACACGGGTGGCGTAGTCGTCCGGGGTGTGCGCGCCCGGTCGAGGTCGACCGAGGACCACGTCAGCCCGGCGCACTCACCCCAGCGCAGGCCGGCCCCGGCGGCGGCAGAGACGATTCCCCGGTGCCGAGGTGGGACGGCGGGTAGCAGCCGGCCGAAGAAGTCCGCCCGGCTGATCGTGACCACCTTGACGTCGCGGGACCGGTCACGCAGTCGTACCTCTTCGGCGGGGTTTGTGGCGATCAGCCGTGCCTGAACCGCCGTCCGAAGGATCATCTACAGCAGTTGGTAGCACTTGGCCACGGTGGCGGGGGCGAGATCCCGACCGAGGCCGGTCACCCACTCCTGCACCGACAGGCCGAAGGCGGCCAGTGGCGCGAGCAGACCGGCGACGCTGCCACGCGGCCGCCTAGGTGAGGCGGGCTGGTCGTCGGCTGCCGGGGATGCGGACGCTCCTCTTCGTGTCAGACGCTCGGTCGCTGCGCCTTGCGCTGAATCCGAGTGACGGCGGCGTAGGCAACGCTTCCGGGCAGGGCACCGAGTACGGAGAACAGGAAGCCGTCCCAAGGCTGCGGTAGCCACCCCTTCAACATCACCTCAGCAACGAGGGCCGCAGGCACCGCGATCAGTAGCGCTACCGCAAGCGCCCACCACGACCGCCGATCTTCCTCCTGATGCAGGAAGATCAGCGCACCCAACAACGCGCCTATCCCGTCCGAGTCGAACCACGAGGTGGCCAGAACGAAAAAAGCCCCGAAGGCCAGGCCCATGGCCGATCGCCGCAGAGCAGTGCGGAACGACACGGCTTCCTGCTGAGCGGCGCCCTGGTGCTCTCCGTCCACGGCCATGCCCGTCACCGGCTCCTCCACGCGCCGATGGTCTCAGCAGCGAGTCGCCGCTGGTAGCACGGCAGCGGCTCTTAGTTCCGCTTCGACGTCTGACCTTCGAGCGTGGCGAGCGGCCGGCCCCGGCGCCGGGTTTCCCTGGGCGCCGGGGCCCGCACGAACGCGGAGACCCGCGTCGGCGTGATCAGACGATGGCGATGCTCGTCTGCGCGCTGTTGTCGCCCAGGTTGTCCTCGGGGGAGTTGGTGGAGGCCGTGACGGTCACCGGCACAGAGTCGCCCGGGGTGCCGGAGGTGACGGTCGCGGTGAGGTAGAGGGTGTCGGCCTGCCAACCGTCGACCAGCTGGTAGAGCGTGCACCGCCACTCGGGACCGCCGAGGGCCGGGTCGTCCACGAAGTCGCAGTACCAGGGGCTGCTGGCGCTCTCGGACTGGCGGGTGAAGCCGGCCGGCAGCGGCACCGTGACGTAAACCTCCTGGGCCGTCATGTTGCCGTTGTTCGCCACGTCGATGCCGATTTCCACGGTGTCACCGACCTGGGCCTGGGTGGGGGCCCAGACCTGGTTGACCGCCACGTCGGTCACGCCGCGGATGTAGCTGACCGTCGCCTGGCCGGTGTTGTTGGCGAGGGAGAGCTCGTTGCTGGTCGTTGACGCGGTGGTGGTGAACGTCGCGGTGTCGCCGATCGGTCCGCCAGGGAAGGAGACGTAGAAGATCAGCCGGGGGGCGGTCGCGCCGGCAGCCAGGGAGCCGTGCGTGCAGGCCAGGGTGGTCCGGAGGTCGCACTGCCAGCCGGCCGGGATGGAGTTGCCGTCGCTGAAGTAGGCGCCGGGCGGCAGGGCGTGCTGCAGGATGACGTTGGCGGCGGCCCTGGTGCCGACGTTGCGGACGTCAACCTGTACGGCCACCCCGCCGCCCACGTCCACCACCGTCGTCGGGTTGGCCGACACGGTGACGGTCAGATCGGCGCGGCTGGGCGCGGCGAGGGCGGGTGTGGCGGACACGGTCGCGACCGCGAGGGCACCGAGCGCGCCGAGCGCGAGGCGTGCGGCCAGGCGGTACCGCCGGGCAGGAGACATGGAGCGCATCTATACCTCGGTGTGAAGAGGAGCCGGTCCAAAGAACCGACGGGACCTGTGTCACGTCCCGTTGATCAAGCGTCGCTGGCAGGGAGGGCGTTACGAGATTCCGCCGGAGGCAGTCGCCTCCCGCGTCCCTACCGGACGATCCCCTTTTGGTCTCAGAGGCGGGCAGAAGAGAGACCAGCCAACCGCTGGAGCCTCAGACCGACCGGCCGGGGCTCGTGATCTCCGTACCGGGCCGTCAGCAACCTCCTCGACGGCATTCCTGAGGTTCAGGGCTGCGGCGATGACCAGGCCTTGGGTCAGGGCAGCCATGAGGCAGCAAGCCCTTTGATCCAAGTAGGTACGACACAGCAGAGAACCTCAGCTGCTCGAACGCATTGGTCGACGACGTTCGGCACGAGTCGACAAGGTGCGTCCGGCTCCCCCTAGACGGGGATCGTCCCTTTCCGGGGTACGCGCTGCGACGGTCACGCTCAGGGCTCGTAGGCCGTGTCGCAGGTCGTGGAAGCCCATCCCGCCGACGGCCCTGGCCGCCACGCAGGCGACCGATTTCCGCTCGGTGCGTGGGCGAGGGATGGACGCCTGGCAGACATGCGTCGGAGGCCCCGCGCGGCGTGGTACGACTGGGTCAATACCGGGGCGAAGCTGACGGAAGACGAGCGGCAGATGACGGTCGGTGGCTGGGGCGGGCTACTGCGGGGCCGTGAGGGGGAGCTACTTCTCGATCTGGTTTTCGTCTTCGCGCTCACCCGGTTCTCGGAGCGCTTGGTCGAAGACTTCACCACGGACCGGCGGGTCGTCCTGCCTGAGGTCGGTCAGACGGCGCTGCTGCTGCTGGCCCTGTGGTTGGTCTGGGTCCAAGCGGCATTCGTGACCAGCAGATACGACACACGACAACCGGTGATCCAGCTGTTGATCGTCTGGACCATGTTCGGCAGCCTGATCATGGCGGTCGCGTTGCCCCACGCGTTCGGCGCGCGGGGTGTGGTCTTCGCGGTCACGTACGTCGCCATCCAGGTCGGCAGGCCCGTCATCTTCCTGCTCACCCGGCATGGCCCCGGGCGCCGCCGCGCCGCGCGATACCTCTGCTGGGGTGCGGTGTCCGCCGTGCCGTGGATCGCCGGAGCGGCGTTGTTCCCGCAGAGTCCCGCGCGCGGCGTGCTGTGGACGCTGGCGATCGCACTGGACTGCACGGGATTCGTACTCGGCTGGCCGGTACCGGGGCTTGGTCGCACCGGAGCCGAGGACTGGAAAGCCGTGGGCGAGCACCTCGCCCAGCGCTACCAGCAGTTCATCATCATCACGATCGGCGAAACGATCCTGCTCACGGGCATGACGTTCGCCAACGAGTTCACGCCGGACCGGGTGCTGCCGACCGTGGTGTCCTTCGCCACCGCGGTGCTGATGTGGCGAATCTATTTCCACCACGCTGGGACGGTGTTCCCCGCCGCCGTCGAGGCCGCCTCGCGTCCAGGCCGCCTCAGCAAGTCCGGGTTCTACACCCACCTGGTCATGGTGACCGGCATTCTCGCCACCGGCGTCGGCTACGCACTCGTCATCCACGAACCGCGCGGACACGAGAACCCGCTCTGGCTCGCGGTCATCTTCGGTGGGCCCGCGCTGTTCCTGGTCGGGCGGTCCCGCCTCGAGTACGAAGTGTTCAGCCGGGTGTCCGCGTCCCGGGTGGTCGGGCTGCTCGCGCTCGCTGCCCTGACGCCGGTGATGCTGCACCGGGCGCCGACGATCGCCACCAGCGCCGTAGCCGTCGTCCTGGCCGGAGTTGCGGTGTGGGACGGCCTACGCGAGTGGCGCCGCCCGGACGAGGCGCCCTCGCCACTGCGCTAGGCAGGGCGTGGGCCGCAACGGATGCCCCAGGCTGAGGTGAAGGGCTCTTTCGGGTCGTCCGGCAGACACCCGCCGGGCGCGTCTCGCCCGCCCAAGCCGGGCAGATCGTCAACAAGGAGCGTGGTGGCATCCACGACCCGGGCGGCGAGACGTCACGACGGTGGTCGGCACGGGCCCGTCGCAGTCCCCATCCGCGACCGGCGTCGGCTGCTCACCGGACGAGCTCGGTGCGGTACCGCGTCGCGAGGCTCTGCGCCTTCGTCTGCCGTTGTGCCTGCTCGGCCTCGCTGAGCTGCGGAGGTGGCGTGCTCGCACTCGGCACCGCATCGCCGACCGCCATGAAGTACTCCTCCTGCCCCGCTGGCGGGCACATGCACAGCAGATGAGCCGGCCGCTCGGAGTTGTTGCGAAAGAAGTGGGGGGCGTTGGCCGGGACGTCGACCGTCTGACCTGCGCCGACGACTTTCGTTTCCCCTCGGAAGGTCACCTCGATCTGCCCGTCCAGGACGGTGAACATCTCCTCGAAGTCGTGGCGATGGGGCGGGGACCGCCGCCGGGTGGAACTCGCATGTCGATCAGGCAGTACGCGCCGGCGGTGTCCGTACCGCTGAGGATGATCGTGTAGGTGTTGCCCGCCAGGGCGATGTGCGGGAGGGAGTCGTCCTGTTCGGGTCGGGCGACCACGAGTTGACGCCGGGGATCGTCGGCCGGGATGGGCTGGGCGGTCGGGCGGTCGTTCATCGTGCCTCCTGTCGCCTGCTGGGCGAGGTTGCGCGCGGCGCGACCGGCCCCGGGCGTGCCTGCGTCGCGATTCCCGATCCCGTGCTACCGAAACGCAGGCGGGGACTGATGCGCTGCGCGGAGCTCCTGAGGGAGGAGTCGCACCGGTGAGTTACCTCGCCCGTCGCCCCGCCCGTGCCCGAAACCACAACCGCGATCAGGGCCGCGGGCGGATCGTCACCGAGCTGACCGGCATGCCCGTGAACGGTGCGGCATGACCGGGCCGGCCGAGGGCGACACCCTCGCCGCCCGGGTGCGGCAGCGGATCGCGGCCAGCGCCACGCCGGTCACCCCGGCCGCGATCGTCTGCGCCGTACGGGCCGAGCCCGCCGTCGCCGTCCTGGGCGACACCACCGTGCTGCGGATGGCCGACCAGGTGCACGACGACCTTGTGGGCGCCGGTCCGCTCGCTCGGCTGCTGGCCGACCCGGAGGTCACCGACGTGCTGCTAAACGGTGTGCGGGTCTGGGTGGACCGGGGGCAGGGCCTGCACCAGGTGGCGGTGCCGGTCGGCACGGTCGACGACGTAGGCCGGCTGGCCCAGCGACTCACCGCCGGCGCCCCGGAACCACGATCGTGACCGGGCACCCCGTGATCCACACGGTCTACCGGTCATCCGCTGGAAGCAGCGCCTGACCTACTCGCCCGCAGTCGCGTCGAACCTGGCGAATTGTGGGATCTGCGCCATCTGTTCGGGAGGGTAGAGGAGGCTGGCCAGCGCGACGGCCATCGACGCGGCGGTGGGTCCACGCAGCCGCAGAGGGGGGAGTTCGTGGAAGGTCAGGTGCAGGCAGAATTCGACGGGCGCCGGCAGCAACTGCACGATGGCGTTGTGCCAGTACGACAGCCAGCGACCTTCGAGGAAGACCAGCAGACGTAGGTTGGTCAGAACCACCCTGGTGACGTGGGTGTCCCTCCACTGCCCTTCGGCCGCCTCGCGGCGGGCCCGGTTCCTGATCGCCGAGCCGATGAGGTCCATCGGCGACAGGTAGGACACCGGCTCCTGGTGCAGGTAGCCGTCGAGAGCGTAGTAGCGGGAGTATTCCATCAGGTCGTCGGCGTACGCCGATTCGTTGGCATCCAGCCTGACGGAAGTGAAGACCGGCTGTAGCTCCCCGCCCGAAACCACGTGGTCGTACAGGCGGGCAGCCTCGAACAACAGGTCTTCGACTTCCTCGTCGTCGTAGTCGCGCGGATTCCATCCCGGTTCCACGGGCCACCCTCTGGTCGCTAAAGGCTGCCTGACACCCCTGCTGCCGTCCATCTGAACGTATCGCGACGGGCGCGGTCAACATGCATGGCCGCCTATTCAGCCAGCAGCCGGCGAAGCCCGTGACGGACCTCGCGTAGGGATACGTTCGGCTGGCGGCTGACCGTCACGAGGTGGCCGAGCTGTTCAGCCGTCCACACCCCGTCGCAGGACAGCTCGTCAAGGACGATGTCGACCTGCGCGGCGCATGCTGCTGCGGGTCGACAGCGCTCAGTTGCCGAGTCGCACTGCGACGCCTCGCTGGGCGTGGCGGGACCCGGGGCGCGGTGGGACCGCGTCCCCGGGCCCGCGCGGGTCAGCGTCCCTGGAGGGCGTCGAGGGCGACCGCCATCGCGATCACCAGGCGGCGGTCGACCTGCGGGTGCTGCACCTGGACGACGTACCGGTCGCGCAGGCCCCACTGCTTGATCACCGAGAAGACCGGCTGGCCGTCGGCGACGAAGTCGAAGTGGTACGGCAGCCAGGACAGCGAGTCGACGAAGCGGCGCAGCAGCGCCACCGGCATGCTGCGCTCCTGGCCGGTGATCTGCGGCAGGCCGGCCTGCTCGACGTGCCAGGTCGAGCGGAGCAGCGACTGTGCGAAGTCCTTGCGGAACGAGCCGATCGGGGTGCCGGTGTGGTCGGTCACGTCGTACGTGGCGCCGAGGTCGAGGCGTTGACGGGCCTTGAAGCCGAGCAGCGCCTGCTGCTTCGAGTCGTCGGTGTAGATGGTCACCTGCTCCTTGAAGGCCAGCCGCTTCTGCTGGGCGAACCCGAGCAGCTCACCTTCGGAGCCGTCCTGCGCGACGGCGTGGATCTGGTACTGGTTGACCATCAGCCGCAGCCGCTGGCGGATGTGGAACTGCTGCTGGGCCTGCAAGATGTCGAGCTGCATGGGATCTCCTTCGGAATGTGCGCCGGAGTCTCGCACAGCTCCGACCGCGTCGCCCGCCCGTCTGGCGCATGGGTGGCAGCAGAGCAAAGGAGGCGGACGCCCCTTGGGGGGTTCACCGCCCGCCGTCGACGGTCGCCTTCAGCGCCCAGGCGGTGAGAACCTGGTGGATGCCGCGCAGCCGTTCGTTGATCTGCTCCAGCCGCTCCGCTTGGGCCAGCGTGGCCAGGGCGGAGCCGAGGGCGATCTGCTGGTCGGGGGTCAGGTTCTCCTGGTCGATCGTGTAGAGCAGGTCGACGGTCTCGGCGATGGTGTCGGCCACGACTCCTCCTCCTCGGTACGAACGGCGACGGATGCGCAGAACTCTATGGAAGCGCTCCCAAGGATCCTTGCCCCGGCGGAGCCCGTTCTATGCCTGCATCCCGCTGCCCGGGACCGCCGCGTCGACCTGCCGGTCGTCGGGCTCGGCCGGACGGGGTGCCGGTACGGCGCCGGGCAGGTTCGCCAGCACCACGTCCAGCACCCGGATCGCGTCCGGCTTGGAGAGCGGATTGTTGCCGTTGCCGCACTTCGGTGACTGCACGCAGGACGGGCATCCGGACTCGCAGCCACACTCGGCGATCGCGTCCCGGGTGGCGCGCAGCCACGTTCCCGCCGTCCCGTACGCCCGCTCGGCGAAACCGGCCCCGCCCGGGTGTCCGTCGTAGACGAAGACGGTCGGGGCCTCGGTGTCCGGGTGCACCGCCGTGGAGAGCCCGCCGATGTCCCAGCGGTCGCAGGTGGCGGTCAGCGGCAGCAGCCCGATCGCGGCGTGTTCGGCGGCGTGCAGCGCGCCCGGCACGTCGGCGGCCTCCACCCCGGCGGCGGCCAGCGCCTGCGGCGACAGGGTGAACCAGACCGCCACCGTGCGCAGCTCCCGGGCCGGCAGGTCCAGCGGGCGGGTGTCGATCACCTCGCCGGAGGAGATCCGTCGCCGCTGGTAGGAGACCACCTGGCTGGTCACGTCGACCTCGCCGAGGAAGAGCCCGACCGGCCCGGCGTCCACGTACGAGCGGACCGACACCACCGACAGGGAGGTGACGTCGCGGGCGTGGGTGGACCAGTCCGGCTCCTCCGGGTGCACCAGCGCGCACCCGTCGGCCAGGTCGAGGTCGTCCACCACGTACGAGACGCCCTGGTGCAGGTAGACCGCGCCGCGGTGGAGCAGGAAGTGCGACGAGCCGCCGTCGACGGTGCCGAGCAGTCGCCCGGTGGCCGACTCCACCACGCAGACGGGCGCGCCACCCTCGCCGCGCAGGTCGACCTCCGGCCGTTCCCGGTGCCGCCAGTACCAGCCGGTCGGCCGCTGCCGCAGCGCCCCCGCCGCGACCAGTTGGTCCACCGCCTCCTTGGCCCCGTCACCGAAGAGTTCCAGGTCGGCGGGGGTGAGCGGCGCCTCGGCCGCCGCGCAGGCCAGCTGCGGGGCCAGCACGTACGGGTTGGCCGGGTCGAGCACGGTCGCCTCCACCGGCCGGCCGAACAACGCCTCCGGGTGGTGCACCAGGTAGGTGTCGAGCGGGTCGTCCCGGGCCACCAGCACGGCCAGGGCCTCCTGCCCGGAGCGCCCGGCCCGGCCGGCCTGCTGCCAGAGCGAGGCCCGGGTGCCCGGGTAGCCGCAGATCAGCACCGCGTCGAGCCCGATCAGGTCGACGCCGAGCTCCAGCGCGTTGGTCGAGGCCAGCCCGAGCAGGTCGCCGTGGAGCAGGGCGCGTTCCAGCTCGCGTCGCTCCTCGCGCAGGTAGCCGGCCCGGTAGGCGGCGACCCGGTCGCCGAGCCCGGGGACCGCCTCGTCCAGCGCCCGGCGGGCGTTCGCCGCCACCACCTCGGCGCCCTTGCGGGAGCGGACGAAGGCGAGCGTGCGTACCCCCTCGGCGATCGTGTCGGCGAGCAGGTCCGCGGTCTCCCGCAGCGCCGACCGGCGGACCTGCGTGAGATCCGTCGCCCCCTCGGCGGCGGGATCGGCCGGCAGCAGCGGCGGCTCCCAGAGCGCGAAGGTCACCCCGCCGCGCGGGGAGGTGTCCTCGGTGACGGCGGCGACCGGCAGGCCGGTGAGCCGCCCGGCGGCCGCGGCCGGGTCACCCGACGTCGCCGAGGCCAGCACGAAGACGGGGGTACGCCCGAACTTCGCGCACTGCCGCCGCAGCCGGCGCAGCACGTGCGCGACGTGCGAGCCGAAGACGCCCCGGTAGGTGTGGCACTCGTCGATCACCACGTACGCGAGCCGGCGCAGGAAGCCGGACCACTGGGCGTGCCCGGGCAGGATGCCGTGGTGCAGCATGTCCGGGTTGGTCAGCACGAAGCGGGAGTGCCGCCGGATCCAGTCCCGTTCGGCGCGCGGGGTGTCCCCGTCGTAGCAGGCGGGGCGTACCCCCTCCAGCTCCAGCGCGGCGACGGCGCGCAACTGGTCGGCGGCGAGGGCCTTGGTCGGCGACAGGTAGAGCACGGTGGCCCGGGAGTCGGCGAGCAGGGTGGCCAGCGCCGGGAGCTGGTAGGCCAGGGACTTGCCGGACGCCGTGCCGGTGGCCACCACGACGTGCCGGCCGTCGTACGCCAGGTCGGCCGCCTCGGCCTGGTGCCGCCAGGGCGCGACCACGCCGCGGCGGGCGAACGCCGCGCGCAGTTCCCCGGGCGCCCAGTCCGGCCATGCGGCGGGCTCACCGGCCCGGGCCGGGACCCGCTCGACGTGGGTGACCGGGTCGGCGGTGGTCCGCGCGCGCAGCCGGCGCAGCAGCTCGGCCGGCGCCGCCACCGGCGGTCGCTCGGGGCCGGGGCCTGCGGATACGGTGGCCTCGGACGACGGCTTCAGGTCGTGGCGCGGCGCTGGACGCGCCGCGCTGAAGCTGTCGGACGACGACGACTTCGGGGCGTCGCGCGGCGCCGGACGCGCCGCGCTGAAGTCGTCGGAGGTCACGTCCTGCACTCTCTCGCACTGGTGTTCGGAGATGAAAAGCCGGGCCGGTGGGTAAGGGGTGGCCTCCGCCGCTGACCATGAGCTGTCCCGGCGGTAGTGGTTAGATGCCCAGGAGAGTTTACGGCGCTTGCGAGGGAGGACCGATGGAGCTGTCGCTGGCGACCCGCACCGTGGGAGAGCACACGGTGCTCGAGGTCGGCGGTGAGGTGGATGTCTACACCGCCCCCCGACTGCGGGAACGGCTCCTCGAACTGATCGACGGCGGGGCCCGCCACGTGGTGGTCGACCTGGGGCGGGTGGACTTCCTCGACTCGACCGGGCTGGGCGTGCTGGTGGGCGCGCTCAAGCGGCTGCGCTCGGCCGGTGGCTCGTTCGCGCTGGTCTGCGACAAGGAGCCGCTGCTCAAGATCTTCCGGATCACCGCGCTCGACCAGGTCTTCCCGCTGCACCCCACGGTCGACGCGGCGATCGGCGCCGATCCGGCCGGTGCTGACGCCTGATGGCCACGGTCCGGCTCTCCTTCTCGCCGGCTCCGGTGCACGTGCGCACCGCCCGCCTGGTCGGCGTCGCGGTCGCCCGGCGGGCCGGGGTCCGTGAGGACCTGCTCGACGAGGTGCGCCTGGCCATCGGTGAGGCCTGCACCCGCGCGGTCGCCCTGCACCGGCAGTACGGCGTGCCCGACCCGGTGCTCGTCGAGATGTCCGACTCCGGGGCGTACGCGGTCCGGGTCATCGACCGCGCGCCGATCGAGGCCGGTATCGGGCTGGCCGCGCTCGACGCCGACCAACTGGCCAACGAGTCGCTCACCGACGAGGCGCTCACCACGGGCGTCGGCTTCGCGCTGCTCGCCGGGTTCGTCGAGGACCTCCAGGTGCGCCCGGTCGAGGACGGTGTCGGCACCGAGGTCCGGATGGTCTGGCCCGTCGGCCGCTGACCGATCCGCACCACCGCAGGCCGCGTCCCCACCGGGGGCGCGGCCTCCTTGTCATGGACGCACTCCTATATCAGATTCCGGTTCATAACACAGCGACGAAGATCATCGCGACATGGTGCACCCTCGGTGTGACCTCCGACACTGCGGAGGGCTACAGTACGCGGGTTGTCAGCAAGTGATCCATCCCGCAGCCAGCGGGAATGGGTGTTCATCGCTGGTCCGCACGGTGGGTTGGCGCGCGCTGGCGAGTCCGCATCCAGGCGCCGGTCGGTGCGTCTCCACCGGCCTGCGCGCGTTCGGTACAGGAGGACACAGATGTCCGACACCTTGGCCGCCGAGGGCGGCGGGATCTCCCTCACCGGGAACAATGTCACGTACGTCGTCATCGCCGCGGTCATCGCGCTGGTGGCGCTCGTCTTCGCCGCCGCACTGACGAAGGCCGTGCTGGCAGCCGGCAAGGGCACGACCAACATGCAGGAGATCTCCGGCGCGGTCCAGGAGGGCGCCTCGGCCTACCTGCTCCGGCAGTTCCGGACCTTGGCGATCTTCGTCGTCGTAGCCGTGGTGCTGCTCTTCCTGCTGCCGGTGCACGACACCGACGGCAGCGAGCTCGCGGTGAAGCTCGGCCGGTCGGCCTTCTTCGTGGTGGGCGCGCTGTTCAGCGCCTTCATCGGTGGCGCCGGCATGTGGCTGGCCACCCGGGCCAACCTGCGGGTCGCCGCCGCCGCCCGGGAGCGCGAGGGCGGCCGCGAGGCCGCCATGAAGATCGCCTTCCGGACCGGTGGCGTGGTCGGCTTCCTCACCGTCGGGCTCGGCCTCTTCGGCGCCGCGCTGGTCGTCATCCTCTTCCGGGGTGACGCGCCGACCGTGCTGGAGGGCTTCGGCTTCGGCGCCGCGCTGCTCGCCATGTTCATGCGGGTCGGCGGCGGCATCTTCACCAAGGCCGCCGACGTCGGCGCCGACCTGGTCGGCAAGGTCGAGCAGGGCATCCCCGAGGACGACCCGCGCAACGCGGCCACCATCGCGGACAACGTGGGCGACAACGTCGGTGACTGCGCCGGCATGGCCGCCGACCTCTTCGAGTCGTACGCGGTGACCCTGGTCGCCGCCCTGATCCTCGGCCGGGCCGCGTTCGGCGAGGACGGCCTGGTCTTCCCGCTGATCATCTCCACCATCGGTGTGCTCGTCGCGATCGTCGGCGTCTTCATCACCCGGCTGCGTTCCGCGGACCGCAACGCGCTGACCGCGATCAACCGGGCCTTCTACCTCTCCGCGGTCCTCTCCGCGGTGCTGGTGGCGATCGCCGCCTACGCCTACCTGCCGGCCACCTTCGCCGAGCTGGAGGGCGGGCTCACCGACGTCGACCAGAACCCGCGACTGGTCGCCATCGGCGCGGTCGTCATCGGCATCGTGCTGGCCGCCGCGATCCAGGCGCTCACCGGCTACTTCACCGAGACCAACCGGCGTCCGGTGCAGGACATCGGCAAGAGCTCGCAGACCGGTGCGGCCACCGTCATCCTCGCCGGCATCAGCGTCGGCCTGGAGTCGGCGGTCTACTCGGCGCTGCTGATCGGCGCCGGCGTCTTCGGCGCGTTCCTGCTGGGCGGCAGCTCCATCACGCTCTCGCTCTTCGCGGTGGCGCTGGCCGGCACCGGCCTGCTCACCACCGTCGGCGTGATCGTCGCCATGGACACCTTCGGCCCGATCTCCGACAACGCGCAGGGCATCGCGGAGATGTCCGGCGACATCGACGAGCACGGCGCCCGGACGCTCACCGAGCTCGACGCGGTCGGCAACACCACCAAGGCCATCACCAAGGGCATCGCGATCGCCACCGCGGTGCTCGCCGCGACCGCGCTCTTCGGCTCGTACACCGACAGCCTGCGCAGCTCGTACGCTACGGCCGGGGTCGGCGACGTCGGCACCGAGATCCTCAACGCGCTGAACGTGGCCAACCCGCGCAACCTGGTCGGTCTGATCATCGGCGCGGCGGTGGTCTTCCTCTTCTCCGGTCTGGCCATCAACGCGGTGTCCCGCTCGGCCGGTGCCGTGGTGATGGAGGTGCGCCGGCAGTTCCGCGAGATGCCCGGCATCATGGACCGCACCCAGCGCCCGGAGTACGGCAAGGTCGTCGACATCTGCACCCGCGACGCGCAGCGTGAGCTGATGACCCCGGGCCTGCTCGCCATCCTCGCGCCGATCGCGGTCGGCTTCGGCCTCGGGCCCGGCGCGCTGGCGTCGTACCTGGCCGGGGCGATCGGGGCCGGCACGCTGATGGCGGTCTTCCTGGCCAACTCGGGCGGCGCCTGGGACAACGCCAAGAAGCTCGTCGAGGACGGCGCGTACGGCGGCAAGGGCTCCGAGTCGCACGCCGCGACCGTCATCGGCGACACCGTCGGCGACCCGTTCAAGGACACCGCCGGCCCGGCGATCAACCCGCTGATCAAGGTGATGAACCTGGTCTCGCTGCTGATCGCGCCGGCCGTGGTGGCCTGGAGCGTCGGCGACGACCGGAACACCGGCCTGCGGGTCACCATCGCGGTGGTGGCCACGCTGATCATCGTCGCGTCGGTGGTGTTCAGCAAGCGCAAGGGCATCGCGATGTCCGACTCCGGCTCCGGCACCGGCGCGGGCAGCCCGGACCAGCGACCGGAGACGGTCAACGTCTGACCCGTAGGGCATCCGGTCCCCGGTCGGCGCACGTCACCGGCCGGGGACCGGTCGTACAACGTGGCAAACCTGACCGCTGCCTCCGCTCGACAGAGGTCGTACGCTGCAACGCATGCGTACGTGCCGGGCGGCAGCCGCCGGAAAGCTCACGGTGGTCCTGGCCACGTTCGTTCTCGTGCTCGCCGGCTGCGGTGGCGGCCCCAGTCCGCAGGCCTGGGCGGCGTCGGTCTGCTCGGCGCTGACCCCCTGGCGGGCCGAGATCAGCAAGCTGACCAGCAGCACCGACCAGCAGATGACCGCCCAGACCACCCCGGCGCAGGCGAAGGAGAACCTGGTGCGGCTCTTCGGCGGCGCGGAGCAGGCCAGCGAGACCGCCCGGCGCAAGGTTGAACAGGCCGGCATCCCGGAGGCCGAGCACGGCGCGGAGGTGTCCGCCGGCTTCCGCGCTTCGCTGGAGAAGATGCGCGACGCGTACGGCAAGGCCCGGGACACCATCGACGGGCTGAGCACCGGCCAGCCCGCCGCCTTCTACGACGGCGTCCGGGCGGCGGTGGAGACCCTGAACAAGGAGTACGACGCCAGCGCCCTGGACACCAGCCGGCTCAACTCCGAGGAACTCAAACAGGCCTTCGACGAGGTGCCGGAGTGTCGCTGAGCGGGCTCGGTGACCCGCCGGACGGCCAGCCGCTGCCGGCGCTCTTCCCGGTGCCCGAGGCCGACGCGCCCACCACCCGCCGGGGCGTGCCCCGATCCCGCGGCTCCCGACGCCCCGGTCCGCCCGGCGGGCCCGAGGCCGGTCCCGCGTCGTCCGGCTACGGCGACGGCGGCGAGGCCGAGCGGCAACTGGTCTTCTTCGGCGCGGAGGCGGCGGATCCCTCCCTCGCCGACCTCGCCGGCCTGCTCGCCGGGCCGGGTGAGGTGGTCCGGATGGGCGGCACCGCCCGGCTGTCGGTGGTGGTGGACGCCGCCTGGCGGGTGCACGTGCTGGTTGCCGAGCTGGCGTCGCGCGGGGTGGCGGCCACCTGGGAGGCGACCGCCGACGAGCGGCACGCCGTGCGCACCTCGTACGCCCGCACGTTGAAGCCGCTCGCGGTGGCCTGGCTGCGCGGCACGGTGAAGCGGCCACCGGCCGGTTTCCACCTCAACGGCCGGCGGCTGCGGCTCTGGCTGGCGGCGGCCGGGGTGGCCGAGCCGCCGGGC
>NZ_JAMOKF010000567.1 GCF_023656545.1 Micromonospora phytophila
GGCGGCGCGGGCCTGGCGGAACGCGTAGCCGAAGAGCGGCACGGGCGCGGCCAGGGTGATCTCGACGTCGACCCGGACCACGCCGTCCGGCTCCGCCCGCAGCCGGGTGCGGTTGCGCACCGTCGTGGCCGGCCACTGCCGCGCCACCGTGACGATCTCGTCCCCGGTGGCGACCAGGACGTCGGCCCGGTAGGTGACGGGGAACCGCAGCGGCCCGGCGGCCAGCCGGTCGGTGATCGCGTAGCTGGCCAGGGCGCCCGGGCGGGGCCGCAGCCGCCGGACCCGGACGATCAGCGGGTGCAGTTCCTCCTGGCGGGTCGGGTCGGCGAGCAGGTCGGCGGCCTCCGCCACCGAGCAACGCGCCTGGACGGTGTAGCTGAAGGAATCCCGCCTGAGCACGCCGTCTCCCGCCGTCGCTGGTCGCACGATCGTCGCGTACGCCGGGCGGGCTGGCAACGCCCCGCCGGTCACCGCCCGGACGCCGGACGTTCACCCACCTGTCCGACTACGGTCGGTTGATGGGGAATCACGGCCATATCGACCGACGGAGGGCGGGGTCATGAACGGATCCGACGGATGAGCGCGCACGTGATGGTCTTCGCACCCACCCCCCGGCTGACGGTGACCGTCGACCAGCCCAGCGACGCGCCCGAGCTGCACCTGCACCCCGGCGGACAGGGCGTCTGGCAGGCGCGGATGGTCATGTCGCTCGGGGTCGACGTGGTGCTCTGCACCGCGCTGGGCGGTGAGATCGGCCAGGTGCTGGAGCCGCTGCTGGTCAGCGAGGGGGTCGACCTCAAGGTGGTGGTGCGGGACTCCGGCAGCGGCGGGTACGTGCACGACCGCCGGGAGGGGACCCGGAAGGAGGTCGTCGACGTGCCCGGGCAGCCACTCAGCCGGCACGAGCTGGACGAGCTCTACAACCTCGCGCTCGGCGAGGGGCTGCGCGCGCCGGTCAGCGTGCTGAGCGGGCCGAACGAGCCCTCGCTCGTCCCGGCAGAGATGTACCGCCGGTTCGCCGCCGACCTCGGCGCCAACGGCAGCCGGGTGGTGGTCGACCTGGCCGGCGACCACCTCTCGGCGGTGCTGGAGAGCGGGGTCTTCTTCCTCAAGGTCAGCCACGAGGAGCTGATCGCCGACGGCCGGGCCGCCAGCGAGGACGAGGAGCAGCTCACCCGGGCGATGTACGACCTGCACGCCGGCGGCGCCGAGAACGTGGTGGTGAGCCGGGCCGACCAGCCGGCCCTCGCCCTCGTCGACGGCGAGGTCTTCGAGGTGGAGATGCCCCGGCTGGAGGCCGCCGACCCGCGCGGCGCGGGCGACTCGATGACCGCCGGGGTGGCCGCCGTCATGGCCCGGGGCGGCGACGTGCGCACCGCGATCCGTACCGGGGCGGCGGCCGGGGCGTTGAACGTGACCCGGCACGGCCTCGGCACCGGCCGGCTCGACTCGATCACCGGGCTGGTCGAGCGGGTCCGCCTGGTGCCGGCCGGCAGCCGGCCGCAGGAGCGGACCACCCCGGACGAGCTGGCCGACCGGGCGGCCGAGCGATGACGTTGCGGGTGCTGGTCACCAACGACGACGGGATCGCCGCGCCCGGCATCCAGGCGCTGGCCCGGGCCGCGGTGGACCGGGGCCTCGACGTGGTGGTCGCCGCGCCCCTGGAGGAGGCGAGCGGCACCAGCGCCGCGATGAACGCGGTCGAGCGCGACGGGCACGTGGTGGTCCGCGAGCACCCGCTGCCGGACCTGCCCGGGGTGCCGGCCTACGGGGTGGGCGGCTCCCCGGGGTTCATCGCGCTGATCGCAGTGCACGGGGCGTTCGGGCCGCCGCCGTCGGTGGTGCTCTCCGGCATCAACCGGGGCGCGAACGCCGGCCGCGCGGTGCTGCACTCCGGCACCGTCGGCGCCGCGTTCACCGCCGCCGCCAACGGCTGCCGGGCCATGGCCGTCTCCCTCGACGTGCTCTCGGCCGGTGAGGCGACGGCCGCCAGCGTAGGCGCCGCGGTGGCCGCCGCCGCCCGGGTCCGCGACGCGGACCGGC
>NZ_JAMOKF010000568.1 GCF_023656545.1 Micromonospora phytophila
CCGACCACCGGCCCCGCCCCGACCACCCGGCCCCGGCCGGCCACCCCGCCCGGCTGGTCGTCGGGTCCGCGCCGTTATGGTCGCCGCACCGGCGCCGCCGACCCCGGCGGCACGGCCGGTGCGAAGGGGTGGTGACGGTGGCGGACGCGGAACTCCTCGTCGAGGTGACCGGTGCGGTGGCGACGGTGGTGATCCACAACCCGGGGCGGCGCAACGCGATGACCACCGCGATGTGGCGTCGGCTGCCGGGACTGCTCGACGGGCTGGAGGCCGACCCCGCCGTCCGGGCGCTGGTGCTCACCGGCGCGGACGGCACCTTCTGCGCCGGCGCCGACCTCGGCGACCTGGACGAGCTGCTGGACGCCGGCGACGCCAGCATCGCGGTCGCCGCCGAGGAGCGGCTGGCCGCCTTCGCCAAGCCGACGGTCGCCGCCGTCCGGGGCGCCTGCGTCGGGGGCGGATGTCAGCTCGCCGTCGCCTGCGACCTGCGGATCGCCGCCGACGACGCCCGGTTCGGCGTACCGCCGGCCCGGTTGGGCCTGGTCTATCCGGCGCCGACCACCCGCCGGCTGGCCCGGCTGGTCGGCCCGGCCGCGGCCAAGCACCTGCTCTTCACCGCCGAGCTGGTCGACGCCGAGCGGGCGCTGCGGATCGGCCTGGTGGACGAGGTGCTCCCGGTGGACGGCCTCGCCGCCCGGGTGGACGAGATCGTCGCCGCCGTCGCGGCCCGTTCGCAGCTCAGCGTCGCCGCGGCCAAGGAGATCATCGACGGCCGGGCGGACGAGGAACGGATCGCCTGGTGGCACGGGCAGGTCCGGGCCAGCGGCGAGGCCCGCGAGGGCGTGGCGGCCTTCCACGAGCGCCGCCCGCCCCGCTTCGGCTGGACGCCGCCCGCCCGGCACTGACGCCGGTTGCCCGATCCCCGTCGATGGCTACGACAGGGGCCGTCGACGGGGAGAGGTGACCACGATGGAGCCGCCCGTGCGATGACCACGAGGTGCGGTGGAGGCTTCGCCGGCCGCCGGGGTCGGGCCGAAGTGGACACCGGCCTGTCGGACACGTCCGATACGCGGGTGGTGTCCTGCCGCCCGGTGGGGCAGGCTGTCGGCTGTGCAGCGTGATCAGTTGCTTGCCGGCCGCTACCGGCTGGGCGAGCTCCTCGGCAGGGGCGGCATGTCCGTGGTCTGGCGGGCGCACGACGAGGTGCTGGAACGCGACGTGGCGGTCAAGGTGCTCGTCGCGACCGACCCGTCGGCCCGGCGGCGGATCCAGGCCGAGGCGAAGGCGGCAGCCCGGATGTCGCATCCGAACGTCACCAACGTCTACGACTACGGCGAGGCCCTGCTCTCCGGCGAACGGGTGCCCTTCGTCGTCATGGAACTGCTCTCCGGCCGTACGCTCGCGCGGCGGCTCGCCGCCGGGACGCTGCCGGCCAGGGCCGCCCTGCGGGTGTGCGCGGAGGTCGCCGCCGGTCTCGCGGCCGCGCACGCCCAGGGGCTCGTGCACCGGGACGTCAAGCCGGAGAACGTGATGCTGACCCCGTCCGGGGCGAAGCTCGTCGACTTCGGCATCGCCGCCGTCGCCGGCACTCCCGAAATCGACTTCGAGGGGCGGCTGCTGGGCACCCCCGCCTACCTGGCCCCCGAGCGGCTCGACCTCGGCGAGGTGCTGCCCGCCTCCGACGTCTACGCGCTCGGCCTGCTCCTCTACCGGGTCCTCGCCGGCCGGCTGCCGTGGCGGACCGAGACCCAGACCGGGATGTTGCGGGCGCACGCGTACGCTGAACCGGGCCCGCTGCCGGAGGTCGACGGGGTGCCGCCGAGCATCGGTCGGCTCTACCTCTGGTGCCTGGCCAAGGATCCGGTCGACCGGCCCTCGGCCGCCGAGGCGGCCCGCATCCTCACCGGGGCGCTCGCCCGGCTGCCCGACCCCGGGGCGGCCGGGTCGGCCGTACGGTCGGCGTCACCCACCGACGCGACGGCGGACGGCGCCGCTCCCGACCGTCCGGGAGCGGCCGACCCGCGGCCCGCCGGGTC
>NZ_JAMOKF010000569.1 GCF_023656545.1 Micromonospora phytophila
ACTCCTGCGGCAGCGGGGCGAACAGGTCCACCCCGTTGCCGTCCGGGTCGTGCAGCACGGCGTACCGCTGCCCCCAGAAGGCGTCCCACGGCTTGAGGTGACCGTGGTGGCCGGCGTCGGTGAGCGCCGCGTACCAGCGGTCGACCTCGGCGGGGTCGGCGCACCGGAAGGCGAGGTTGGCCCGGGGGCTGCCGGTGGGCGGCGTCCAGTCCGGGTCGAAGGAGCGGACCGTCTCGACGGTGTCCCAGGCCAGCCGCACACCGCCGGGCAGGGTCACCTCCACGTGCGGCTCGGCCTCGGCACCGGGCGGGATCTGCACCCCCAGCCGACGGTAGAAGTCGAGCGTGCGGGCCATGTCGGTGGTGGCCATCCCGATCAGGTCGAAGCGAGGTGTCATGGCCGCCACGCTAGGCGCGGCGGCGGACGGCCGTCTTGAACGAAACGGACGGGCGGAGGAGTGCCGGTGTGGCCTCCGCGGCGGCGGCGAGCAGCGTACGGTGTCAGACAAGTCCGGCTTTCTGGGTCAAAAGCCTCATGGCTGCCTGCCCCAGGACGCCGGCGTCGAGACGGTGAGGGAAGGAGCGGTCGGTGAACCATCTGGCCTACCTGGACGCGGGATCGGGGAGTCTGATCGTGCAGGCGGTGGTCGGCGGGGTGGCCGGCGCCGCGGTCGCGGCCAAGCTCTACTGGCGACGGCTGGTCGACCGCTTCCGCCGCCAGCCCACCGATCAGCGCTGACCCGTCGATGGCCCTCTCCCACAGCGGCCTGCGCGGCGAGCCGGGATCGTTCCGCGACCCGGCCAACCGGATCTTCCACCTCGGCGACGACGTGCTGCGCGGGCTGGACGAGCAGGCCGCACTCCAGTGGCGCGCCCTGGCCGCCAGCGACTTCTTCCCGCCCCTGCTCGCCGCCGGCAAGGTCTGCGGCACCGAGGTGGCCGAGCCGGCGCTGCTGCCGTCGGGCGACGGATGGGCCGCCGTGCTCCGCCACGAGCGCATCCCGTTCGTCTCGCACCCGTACGAGTGGTCCTTTGGCATGCTGCGCGACGCCGCGCTGCTGCACCTGGAGATCGTCCGGGCGGCGCTGCCGGCCGGCTTCACCACCAAGGACGGCTCGGCTTACAACCTGCAGTGGCGGGGCGCGCAGCCGGTCTTCATCGACGTCGGCTCCTTCACTCCGGTGCGCGACGGCGAGCCGTGGGCCGGTTACCGGCAGTTCTGCCAGACGCTGCTCTACCCGCTGCTGCTCGGCGCCCACCTCGGGCTGGACTTCCAGCCCTGGCTGCGCGCCCGGGTCGACGGGATCGAACCGGACGAGATGCGCCCGCTCTTCCGGGGCGCCCGCCGCCTGCTGCCCGGCGTGCTCACCCACGTGCACCTGCACGGTGCGATGCAGAGCCGCAACGCCGGGGCGAGCACCACCGACGTCCGGGCCCAACTGCGCGCCGCCGGCTACTCCCGCGAAATGGCGCTGGCCACCGTGCGCGGCATCGAGAAGCTGGTCCGCCGCCTCGACCGGCCGCCGGCGGCCAGCCACTGGGCGGACTACCAGCGCACCTGCGCCTACACGGCGGACGACCGGGCCGCGAAGGAACGCTTCGTCGCCGAGGCGATGGTCGGCGGGCCGCGTCCCCGCCTCGTGCTCGACCTGGGCGCCAACGACGGCCGGTACGCCCGCCTCGCTGCCCGGCACGCCGACTACGTGGTCGCGGTGGAGCAGGACCCGACCGTGGTCGACGAGCTCTACCGCGCGCTGCGCGCGGAGGGGGAGCGGCGCATCCTGCCGCTGGTGATGGACCTCGCCGACCCGTCCCCGGGCGGCGGCTGGCGGGGCGTCGAGCGGGCCTCGTTCGCCGACCGGGCCGACGCCGACGTGGTGCTCGCCCTCGCCGTCGTGCACCACCTCGCGATCGGACGCAACGTGCCGCTGCCCGAGGTGGTGGACTGGCTCGTCGGCCTCGCCGCCCCGGGCGGCCGGATCGTGGTGGAGTTCGTGCACCCCGAGGACCCGATGG
>NZ_JAMOKF010000065.1 GCF_023656545.1 Micromonospora phytophila
CCGTCGAGCGACCGGGCATGGTGTGGGTGTACGTGCCGGCCCCGCCGATCGACGCGCAGCTACCCAACGAGCTGCTCGGCACCACCCTCGTCCTGGTGGACGGATGGCGCCGCGTACCGGGGACTGGCGGTTCGCGGCGGCCTCGGCACCGCCGTAAGCCCGGTTCGCCCTATGGCGCGGGCTCGGCCGCAACGGCCGATGGCGACGCCACGGTCGGCGCCGCCTGCCCCCAACGTGGTGACATCACTGGCCCTGTCGGCCGGAACCCCACCGGTCGAGTTCGTCCCGCACCGCGGCGGCGCCGGCCGGCACCACCTGACTCGCGGTGCTGGATACGGCGCCCTGCATCTCGTCCGCCAGCCAGGCCGGGCCGCCTCCGGCCGCCCGCAGTTGGCTCAACCCTGCCCGTCCCAGCACCACGGCGGCGACGAGGTAGCCCCCGGTGAGTCCCGCGGTAGCCAGCCGGCGGGGCAGAAAGGTCTCCAACATGCGCAGCACGGTCGCCGAAGCGGCCCCGGCCCCCAGGACGAGACACCCTCCGGCGGTGGCGAGCAGCGCCAGGCCGACTCCCGTGGGACGAGCCGACCTGATCAGCTGGGTGCGGACCTCGCGGACCTCCTCACGCACCACCTCGGCCACCTCGGCAGCCAAGGTCGGACCGACCGCCCCTCCGGATCCTCCGGACCGTCCCGCCGCGTCACCCATGGTTCCCCCTCGTCCGCTGCGGGCAGCGGCTTACCCACAAACCTCACCGCCATACCTGTCGGCTGGAGTTCCCGGGCAGGACCAACGACGAGGCTGACAGGGCGCCTGCTGGGAGTCCATCGGTGCCCCCAGGGCGTCGGACGCTGCCGGGTTCGACCGGGTCCGGCAGAAGGGCCCGCTCCGGGTCGTTCTCCAACGACGGCGGGCGGGCCCTTCGCCGGCTCCGCTCCGGCGCCGGTGGGCTACCGGGTGGTCGTGCAGGTGCCGTCGGAGTCGGTGTTGCCGCCGAGGTCGACGATGCGCGCCCGGACGGCCCGACAGTTGCCGGGGCCGCTCCGGCTGGTGTTTCCGCTGATCACGGAACCCTTCAGCTCCACCGCGCCGGGTCCGGACCGGTCCTCGGTGCTCCCCGGCAGGTAGGCCAGGGTGATGTTGATGCCGCCCCCGCCGTCCTCGGCGTAGTTCTCGGTCACCGTGGAGTCGACGACGGTGACCGTGCGCAGGCCACGGACGTCAATACCGCCGCCGAGCCCGGCCAGTTCCCCGGGGCGGGTCGGGTCGTGCGGGTTGGTGACCCTGTTGCGGGTGATCGTCGACCGCTCGACCAGGCCGACCGAGTCGAACCGCAGCCCGCCGGCCTCCCCCGCCTCGTTGTCGTCCACCAGGCTGTCGCGGAGGGTGAACGAGGTGAACGGGATGCTCTGGACCGCGCCGCCGAAGCGGGCGCTGTTGCCGGTGAGCCGGACCCGCTCCATCGTGAGTTCGGAGGCGTTCAGCGCGGCGCCGCCGCCGTAGTAGTTGTAGACCGAGGCGACGGGGGCCGACACGCCGCCGGTGATGGTCAGGTCCGAGATGGTGGCCGGTCGCATGACGGTGAAGACGCGGTCGAGCCGGCCGCCGTCGATCACCGTTCGGTCCCGGCCGGCACCGACGATGGTGGTGGGCTTGAAGATCTTCAGGTTGCCGTGCGCGGTGTCGGCGAGGGTGTAGTCGGTGAAGGCCCGGCCGCCCACCGGCGGGAGGCGCAGGGTGTACCGGCCGGCGGGAACCACGATCGTCGAGCCCGACTGCGCGTTGGCCTCCATCACCGCGGCGCGGAGCGTGCAGGTGCCGTCGGCGGTGCGGCACCGGCCGTCCCCGGGCACCCGATCGGGGGCGTCGGAGGTGCTGTCCACCTCGTACCGCCCCGCCGACTGGGCCGCCGCACTGCCCGGGGCGGGGGCGCCGATCACGGCGACGACGGTCAACAACAGGGTCAGCGCGCCGGCGGCTATCCGCGGCGCATTCATCAGGTTCTTCATGCGCCATTAGCTACCGCCGGGTAGCCCCGCTAAACGGGCGAAGGATGCCCAAGGGGTGTGAAGTATGGCATGCAGCCACTTAACCATCGGTTCATCATGGTCCCTTATGGCCGCCGCAGGGCGCAGGGCAGCCGGCCGGGGCCGGTCAGGCGAACGGTGCCTCCGGGCTGGCGCCGGGACTACCGGACGCTGACTGTGATCTTGTCGAAGTCGGGTGCCGCGGAGTCCGGGTTGAACATCTTCAGCGTGTTGGGCCCGGGCCGGAGAGACACTGTCACGACCATCGTGCCGACGCTGCTCCACCCGCCCGTACCCGGGAAGGTCAGCCTGATCGCAGCCGCGCCGTTCACGCTGACCTGCCCGACTCGTGGCCCCTCGCCGTTGACGTAGGTGATCGTCACGGTGGCCGAGCCGCCCGTCCGGGCGGTCACGCCGTTGAACTGGAGCGTGCCCATGTCGCGGCCGATGTTGCCCACCTTTTTCCCACCCGAGCAGCCGGGGCAGGCGTAGATCTTGATGTTGTTCAGCCCGTTCCCCGACGACTCGGCCTCGTAGGACGTCACGACCGGCGGTGCGGCCGGGGTGGTGGGCCGCCGGGTGGCGGGCGGCGGTGCCGGAGGTGGTGCCGAGGGCGGCGCCGCAGGGCGGGTTCCCAGCGATCCGATGCGTACGTCCTCGGCCGCGCCGACCGGCGTGGCCGGAGGGGCGCTGGAGGCGTCGCGATCCTGCGGCACCGACGATGCGGAGACGTCCGTCGCGGCGAGGGTCGCGGCGGAACCACCCGTGGCGGTCGACGGCGCGAGGTCGAGGTCCGACGTGACCGCCGCCAGCACCAGCACGACGGCCAGGTAGCCGATCGCCACCACCACCAACAGGCGGATCGGCCCGATCCGCCAGATGCCGTCAAGGCCGCGTCCAGGATCTGGGCCCACCCCTCACGCTCCCCTCGCGTCCGACAAGTCGGCGAACCGTCGGCGCCGTTCCTGATGGACAGTATTCGGTCAACGGTGGCCGTGCTGCCTCCCGGCAGCTTGGCGACGCAGTTCGTGGCGCGCAAGGGCGTTCTTGTGCACCTCGTCGGGTCCATCGGCGAAGCGCAGGGTGCGGATGCGGGCGTAGGCGGCCGCCAGCGGGAAGTCCTGGGAGAGGCCGGCGGCACCGTGCACCTGGATCGCCTTGTCCAGGATCCACTGGACGGTCGCGGGGGTGGCGATCTTGATCGCCTGGATCTCGGTGTGCGCGCCCTTGTTGCCGACGGTGTCCATCAACCAGGCCGCCTTGAGCACCAGCAGGCGCAGCTGCTCGATCCGCACCCGGGACTCGGCGATCCAGTCGCGGATCACCCCCTGCTCGGCCAGCGGCCTGCCGAACGCGATCCGC
Organism: Micromonospora phytophila; assembly: GCF_023656545.1. Classification (GTDB taxonomy): domain Bacteria; phylum Actinomycetota; class Actinomycetes; order Mycobacteriales; family Micromonosporaceae; genus Micromonospora; species Micromonospora phytophila. The sequence continues at coordinate 3,387 of NZ_JAMOKF010000065.1, forward strand.
TGCTCGGCGCGGGCGCACATCAGCTCGACGGCCTGCTCGGCGACGCCGATGGAGCGCATGCAGTGGTGGATGCGGCCGGGACCGAGACGGGCCTGCGCGATCGCGAAGCCGTCGCCTTCGCCGCCGATCAGGTTCTCGACCGGCACGCGTACGTCGTGGAACTCCAGCTCGGCGTGCCCACCGTGGTCGTGGTCGTCGTACCCCAGCACCTCCATGCCCCGCTGGATCTCCAGGCCCGGGCTGTCCCGCGGGACCAGCACCATGGACTGCTGGCGATGCCGCTCGGCATCCGGGTCGGTCTTGCCCATGACGATGAGGATCCGCGCGTTCGGGTTCATCGCGCCGGTGATCCACCACTTGCGACCGTTGATCACGTACTGGTCGCCGTCGCGCTCGATCCGGGTGCAGATGTTCGTGGCATCGGAGGAGGCCACGTCCGGCTCGGTCATGGCAAACGACGACCGGATGTGACCTTCCAGCAGCGGCTCCAACCACTGCTTTCGCTGCTGCTCGGTGCCGAACATCGCCAGCACCTCCATGTTGCCGGTGTCCGGGGCAGAGCAGTTCAGGGCGGCGGGCGCCAGGTGGCTCCGTCCGCTGATCTCCGCCAGCGGGGCGTACTGCAGGTTGGTCAGGCCGGCGCCGTGCTCACCGGGCAGGAAGAGGTTCCACAGCCCTCGCTTCCTCGCCGCGGCGCGCAGCTCCGCGAGCACGGGCACCGAGTCCCAGGCCCAGCGGTCGCCGAGCTGCCCGAGCTGCTCGTGGAAGACCTGCTCGGCGGGGTGGATGTGACTGTCCATGAAGTCCAGGAGGTTGTCCCGCAGTCCCTCGGTCCTCGGGTCCAGGGCGAAGTCCATCAGTGCTCCTTCAGGTAGGTCAGGCCGGCGTCGAGCAGCAGCTCGGTGACCTCGCCGAGGCGCTCGAAGCCGGAGCCGACGGTCTGGCCACGCAGGTGGCGGTAGTGGATGCCCTCGAGGATCGCGGCCAGCTTGAAGGCCGCCAGCCCGAGGTGGAAGCCGAGTGGCGGGAGGGGGCGGGTGCTGCTCGCGGCGTACCGCTCGAGGATCTCCTCCTCGGTCAGGAAGCCGGGCGCGGACGAGGCGTCGGCCACCGCCACTCCGACGAGCCGGCCGAGACGCTGGTAGAGCACCAGCAGCGCCAGGTCGGTCAGCGGGTCGCCGAGGGTGGCCATCTCCCAGTCGATGACGGCCGCGAGGTGGTCGCGGTCGTCGGTCAGGACGTTGTCGAGACGGTAGTCGCCGTGCACGATGCCCGGCGCCGACTCCGTCGGCACGCCGGACGCCAGGCGGGCGTGCAGCGCGTCGGCGGCCGGCAGGTCCCGGCAGTACGACGCGTCGAGCTGCTTCTTCCAGCGGCTCACCTGCCGAGCCAGGAAGCCGTCGGGCCGGCCGAAGTCGGCCAGCCCCACGGCGGTCGGGTCGACCTCGTGCAGGGCGACCAGGGTGTCCACCAGCCCGGTCGAGATCACCCGGGTGCGTTCCGGGCCGAGCCGCTCAAGTTCGGCCGCGTGCCGGTACGCCGTGCCGCCGACCCGCTCCATTACGTAGAACGGTGCGCCCAGCACCTGGACGTCGGAGCAGAGCGCGTAGGTCCTCGGCACCGGGACGTCGGTGGCCTGGAGGGCCGACATGACCCGGTACTCGCGGGCCATGTCGTGCGCGGTCGCCAGCACATGCCCCAGTGGCGGCCGCCGGACGATCCAGGTCATCCGCCCGTCACCGACCTCGTAGGTGAGGTTGGACTTGCCGCCCGCGACGAGCCGGGCGGTCAGGTCCCCGGCCGCTCCCGGGACCGAGGCGGCGAACCAGTCGGAGAGCCGGGCCAGGTCGAGCCCCGGTGGGTCCGGCTGTGCGAAGGCGGTCACGGCACCAGGATGCTGACGGTCTCGACCACACACGCCGGCTTCTCGGCGCCGGCCCGCTCGACGGTCACCTTCGCCGTCAGCTGGTAGCCACCGCCGCCGGGCACCAACGACAGCAGCTCCACCCCGGCACGCACCTGCGAGTCGACGGGGACCGGGGAGGGGAAGCGGAGCTTGTTGGCACCGTAGTTCACGCCCATGCTCAGCCCCTCGACCTTGTACACCTGCCAGACCAGCATCGGCACCAGCGACAGCGTCAGGTAGCCGTGCGCGATGGTGCCCCCGAACGGAGAGTGCGCTGCCTTCGCCGGGTCGACGTGGATCCACTGTCGGTCACCCGTCGCCTCGGCGAAGGCGTTGATCTGCTGCTGGGTGACGGTGTGCCAGTCGGAGTAGCCGAGGTGGGTGCCGACCGCCTGCTCCAGCTCCTCGATGCTGTGGAAGACCCTCATCATCTCTCCTCCCCCGCTCAGGCCTTCGGCCCACCGGCGACGTACAGCACCTGGCCGGACACGAAACCGGCGTCCTCGCCGACGAAGAACGACACGGCATGCGCGATGTCCTCCGGCTTGCCGGTGCGAGCGACCGGGATCTGCGCCGCGGCGGCCTTCGTGAAATCCTCGAACGGCACACCGACCCGCGCCGCGGTGGCGGCGGTCATCTCGGTCTCGATGAATCCGGGGGCGATCGCGTTCGCCGTGACGCCGAACTTCCCGAGTTCCAGGGCGAGGGTCTTGGTGAAGCCCTGCAGACCGGCCTTGGCGGCCGCGTAGTTGGCCTGACCGCGGTTGCCCAGCGCCGAGGTGCTGGACAGGTTGACGATCCGCCCCCAACCGGCCTTGGTCATGTAGCCCTGCACGGCGCGGGTGACGAGGAACGAGCCACGCAGGTGCACGTTCATCACCGCGTCCCAGTCCTCGGCGGTCATCTTGAACAGCAGGTTGTCCCGGGTGATGCCGGCGTTGTTGACCAGCACGGTGGGCTCGCCCAACTCCGTGGCGATCCGGTCCACGGCGGCCTGCACCGCCTGCTCGTCGGCGACGTCGGCGCCGACGGCCAGGGCACGGCCACCGCCGGCCTCGATCTCTGCGACGACCGGCTTGCCGGCCGCTTCGTCCAGGTCGACGACAGCGACGGCGAAGCCGTCGCGGGCAAGCCGCTTCGCGACTGCGGCGCCGATGCCGCGCGCCGCTCCGGTGACGACGGCGGTGCGGATGATGGTCATGGCGGTCAGCTCCTCGATGGGTGCGGGAGGTGGCAGGTCAGCACTGGGCTGTGGCCGTGGTGGACGGTGGGGACAGGCGGGGAATCAACTCGGCGAGCGCGGCCCGGGTGGTGTCGGCGTCGGTGTGCAGCAGCGCGCGCATGCCGACCGCCCGGGCGCCGAGCACGTTCGGCTCGGCGTCGTCGACGAACAGCACCCGCTCGGCCGGCAGGCCGAGCCGGTCCAGGGTGAGCGTGTAGATCGCGGCGAGCGGCTTGCGCAGACCGACCTCACCGGAGATGACGACGGGATCGAAGAGCCCGTCGATCCGCTCACGCGGGTAGGTGTTGCCCCAACTGTTGGACAGCAGCCCGACGCGCACGCCGGCGTCGCGCAACTGCCGGGCGAGGGCGAACATCGCCGGGTCGGGGCGCATCCCGGCGAACAGCCGGACCAGGACGCCGACCGGATCGACCGCACGCCCGTCGAGCGTGGTGATCTCGGCGGCGAGCAGCGCGTCGAACTCCTGGACGCTCAGCGCCCCGGTCTCGAGGCGGTGGACGGGGGTGCCGTCCGGGGCGTCGCGGGACAGCCAGGCCTTGAGCGTGCGCGAGAACGACGCCGGGTCGATGCCGTCGGCGTGCAGCCACGCGGCGATCGAGTCCCGGACCGGTCCCGTGAGCACGCCGCCGTAGTCGAAGACCACGGCTTCCACCTGATCCGCGGTGCTCACGAGACGTACACCACCCGGCCGACGGTGACGCCGTCGGCAAGCTCCTGCACCCCGTCGGCCACCTCGTCGAGCGCGAGGCGTTGGCTGACCAGGGGTCGTACGGCGCCCTGGGCCGCCAACGCGGTGAGGGCACGATGGCATTCGGCGACTGCTCCCGGGTCGTAGCGGTGGTACAGGCCCCAGTGCAGGCCGATGATCGAGTAGTTCTTCACCAGGGCGTGGTTGAGCGCGGCGGACTGGATCTGACCGCCGGCGAAGCCCACCACGAGGATCCGCCCCTCGAAGGCGACGCACCTGGTCGAACGCTGGTAGGTCTCGCCGCCGACCGGGTCGTAGACGACGTCGGCGCCCCGGCCGCCGGTTTCGGCCTTGACCACCGCGACGAAGTCCTCGTCGCGGCGGTCGACGACCACGTCGGCGCCCAGTGCGCGGGCCGCCGCTGCCTTCTCCGGACCGCCCACGACGCCGATGACCCGGGCGCCGGCCGCCTTGCCCAGCTGGACGGCGGCGCTGCCGACGCCGCCGGCCGCGGCGTGCACCAGCAGCGTCTCGCCCGCGCGCAGCCCGGCGCGGCGGTGCAGGCCGAACCAGCCGGTCTGGTACCCGATGTAGAGCGAGGCCGCCTCGGCGTCGTCGAGCTCCACGGGCGCGGGGAAGGTGGTCGCCGCGTCGAGCAGCGCCAGCTCACCGAACCCGCCGAACGGCAGCACCGCGCCGCCGAGCACCCGGTCGCCGACGGCGAAGCCGTCGACGCCCTCGCCGAGCGCCACGACCTCGCCACACAGCTCGACGCCCGGGGTGAACGGGAGCTCCGGCTTGACCTGGTACTCACCGCGGCACATCAGGACGTCGGGGAAGTTGGCCGGGCAGGCCAGCACCGTCACCACGAGCTGCCCGGGACCCGGCTGGGGGTCGGTCACCTCGACGAGCCGCAGTACGTCGTGGGGCTCACCCAGCTCGGCCACCCGCCACGCCTTCATCCACGTGCCCCCTGGTCCTCGAGTCGTCGCTGGAGCTTGTTCATGGCGTTCAGCCACCGGTCGGTCTCGCCCGCGCGGTGGGTGTAGTAGTCGGCCACCCGGGGATGCGGCAGGATCAGGAACCGGTCGTCGTGGAGGGCCTGCCACGTCGCCTCGGCGACGTGCTCCGGTGTGATCGCCGCGTCGTGGCTGAGCAACTCCTGCAGCGGCCCGGCGTTGTCGAGCATCCGGGTCTGCACGCCCTGCGGGCAGATCGCCTGCACGACGACTCCCCGGTGCCGGTAGGTCACCGACAGCCACTCGGCGAACGCGACGCAGGCGTGCTTGCTGACCGAGTACGCCGCACTCCCGATCAGCGTGAGCAGCCCGGCCGCGGACGCGGTCACGACGAACCGGCCGGAGCCACGCTCGACCCATCCGGGTATCAGCAGTCGCGCGGCCCGCACGTGCGCCATGACGTTCACCTCGTGGGTGGCGACCCAGTCCTCCTCGGCGGCCCAGAGCCCGTGGCCCCGGTCGATGCCGGCGTTGCCGAACCAGATGTCGATGCCGCCCAGGTGACCTCGCGCCGCCTCGACCAGCGCGGCGACACCCTGCTCGCCGGCGGCGTCACCGGGAGCGGCGAAACCACCGATCTCCTCGGCCACCCGGATGGCCGCCTCGGTGTCGAGGTCGTTGACCACGACCCGCGCTCCCCCAGCGGCCAGTCGGGTGGCCAGCGCACGGCCGATGCCGTGGCCGGCGCCGGTGACGACGACGCCCTTGTCCCGTACCGGCATCAGACACCTCCGGTCAGGGTGACGCCGCCGTCGACGACCAGCAGCTGACCGGTGACCCAGGCGGCGTCCGCGGAGAGCAGGAACGCCACGACGCTGCCGATGTCCTCGGGAACGCCGAGCCGCTTGAGCGGGTACGCCGCGGCCACCTGTTCCTCCCGACCCTCGTAGAGGGCGGTGGCGAACCTGGTCTTCACGACGGCCGGGGCGACGCCGTTCACCCGGATGTTCGGACCGAGCTCCACGGCGAGCTGCTGGGTGATGTGGGTGAGCATCGCCTTGCTGGCTCCGTAGAAGCCGATGCCGGGGGCGGGCCGGACGCCGGCCACCGAGGAGATGTTGACGATGGCACCGCCGTGCTCGCCCATCCAGTGCCGATGCACCTGCTGCACCCACGACAGGGCGGCCAGGCAGTTGACCTCGAAGACCTTGCGCGCGGCGGCCAGGTCCATCTCGACCATCGGGCCGTACGCGGGGTTGATGCCGGTGTTGTTGACCAGGAAGTCGGCGCTGCCGAAGGCGTCGACCGCGCGCGCGACGACCTCGGCCTGGTGGTCGGCATCGTCGGCGTGGCCGGCGACGCCGAGCGCGTGTTCCGGGCCCAGCCGGGCGACCGCCTGGTCCAGCGCCTCGCGCTTGCGGGCGGTGATGACGACCTTGGCACCCTCGGCGACCAGCCGCTCGGCGACGGCGAGACCGATGCCCCGGCTGGCACCGGTGACGATCGCCGTCCGTCCGGTGAACCTCGTCGACGTCGATGCCGGCGCGTCACTCGCTGAGGTCACGACACACGCTCCACGGTTCCCCCTCCAACTTACTAAGCGCTTGCTTAGTAGTACAGTTCGATGAAGTGTGCGACACACCGCGGCCGTCGTCAACAGGTCGTACCTCGCCGGCTGTGTCCGCCTCGTGCGCCGCCCACCGTGGTGCCACCACCCGGCGGCGAGGCCCGGAAGGAAGGACGGACGCGTTGACCGACACAGCCGAGCACTCCCGCGCCGACGTCACCCGCGCCCGGCTGCTCAAGGCGGCCGTCAGCGCGTTCGCCGAGCGAGGCTTTCACGGCACGACGACCCGCGACATCGCCGCGGCGGCCGGGCTGAGCCCGGCCGCGCTGTACGTGCACCACAAATCCAAGGAGGAACTCCTCTACCTGATCTCCCGGTCAGGACACGACCAGGTGCTGCGGCTGGTGCAGGACGCGATCGCGTCGTCCGACGAACCGGCCACGGCGCTACGGCGGGCGGTGCACGACTTCGTCGCCTTCCACGCCCGGCAGCACACCAGCACCCGCGTCGTGAACTACGAGCTGCCCGCACTCAGCCCCGAGCATCTCGCCGAGATCCACGACCTCCGTCACCGCATCGAGCAGGCGATCCGCCAGCTCGTCGAGGCAGGCGTCGCCGCCGGGGTCTTCGACACCCCCGACCCACGGATGGCGGCCGCGGCCCTGCTGTCCCTCGGCGTCGACCTCGGCCGGTGGTACCGCGACGACGGCGGCTGGAGCCCCGAGCACATCGCCACCCGGTACGCCGAGATGGCGCTCCGCATCGTCGGCGCCGCCTGACCGACCCGGGGCGCAGGCAGCCGCTCGTCGCCGGCGGGCGCTACCGCCGCTCAGCCCGCTGGGTGACCTGGCTGCGGTAGGCGCGCGGAGAGAGCCCGGTGGTGCGCTTGAAGGCGACGCTGAAGGCGCTCTCCGAGCCGTACCCGACCGCTCGGGCGACGGTGGCGACGGTGTCGCCACGACGGATCCGGTCGGCAGCGAGCTCGATGCGCCATTCGGTGAGGTACTCCAGCGGGCCCTTACCGACCACTTCCTTGAACCGGGCCGCCAGCGTGGACCGGGAGACGGCCGCCGCCCGGGCCAGCTCGGCCACCGTCCACGGGTGCGCCGGACGGGCGTGCATTCCGCGCAGTGCGGCGGCGACCGTCGGGTCGGCCAGCCCGGCCAGCCAGCCCGACGTCCGGCCCGGGTCGCGGGCGAGGTGCAGGCGCAGGACCCGGATCAGCATGACCACGGCGAGGAGCTCGGCGACCAGGGTGGCCGCCATCGGCTGACGCCGCAGCTCGGCGTCGATCTCGGCGACCGCCCAGCGCACGGTGGCCGCCTCGGGCGTCGCGGCCGGGACGTGCAGGACCGGGGGCAGGTTGTCGAGCAGCAGCGCGCGGGCTCGCGCGGTGAAGGAGAACGCGCCACCGATGAGGAACACCTCGTCGCCGTCACCGGCGCGAGCGACCCCCTGAGCGGCCGCCGTGAAGAGTGGCTGCGCCGGCTCGGTGGGCAGGTCCAGGTCACTGGCGAGGGTGAACGCCAGCGGCCGGGTCAGCAGGTAGCAGTCGCCGTCGCGGAGGTGGATGGGATCGGGCACGCCGTCCACCCGCAGCCAGCAGTGGCCCTGGCTGACGGCGTTGAACTTGACCCCGTCCGGCGGCGGGAACCGGACCGCCCACCGCCCACCCGCGGACAAACCCGACGACAGGTGACCGGTCGCTTCGAGCAGCGACAGCACGTCCTCCAACGGGTCCATCCGAACCCTCCTCTTGGACGTACGCTAAAGAGTGACGGATCCTAGAGTATAGGCAGTCCAGCATGGGCGCTCGTAGCGTTGCCACCATGACAAGCACCGCTCGCCTGAGCACCCCGTTCACCGCCCGGGCCACCGCCGCCGAGATCGTCGACGGCGTCGACCTCACCGGACGCCGGATGATCGTCACCGGCGGCGCCTCGGGCATCGGCGTGGAAACCGTGCGCGCGCTCGCCGGCGCCGGCGCGGAGGTCACCGTGGCCACCCGGGACCCGGCCCGGGCCGCCGGCCTGGTCGAGGAGTTCGCCGGACCGGGCCCGGGCAGCGTCCGGGCCGCGGCGCTCGACCTGGCCGACCTCACCTCGGTCGACGCCTTCGTCGCCGGCTGGGCGGGCCCGTTGCACGCCCTGGTGGCCAACGCCGGGATCATGGCGGTTTCCGACCGGCAGCTCACCGGCGAGGGCTGGGAGCTCCAGCTCGCCACCAACTACCTGGGCCACTTCGCGCTCGCCCGGGGCCTGCGCGACAGCCTCCGGGCCGCCGGCTCGGCCCGGGTGGTGGTGGTCAGCTCCGGCGCCCAACTGCGCGCCGGCGTCGACTTCGACGACCCGCAGTTCGACCGGCGCCCGTACGACCCGTGGACCGCCTACAGCCAGTCCAAGGCGGCCGACGCCCTGCTCGCCGTCGGCATCGCCCGGCGCTGGGCCGCCGACGGGATCACCGCCAACGCGCTCAGCCCGGGGGTCATCCACACCAACCTGCAACGCCACCTCGACGACGACACGATGCGCGCCTTCGGGGCGATGGACGAGGCGGGCAACCGCGTCGAGCCGCCGCACTACAAGAGCCCCGCGCAGGGCGCGGCGACCTCCGTGCTGCTGGCCGCCTCGCCGCTGCTCGAGGGCGTCACCGGCCGGTACTTCGAGGACAACCAGGAGGCGGAGGTGGTGCCGGGCGGCCCGGAGGCCACGGCCGGGGTGGCCGAGCACGCGATGGACCCGGCCGCCGCCGACCGGCTCTGGGCGTACGCCGAGGGGGTCCTCGCCTCCCGCTGACAGCCGAGGCGGGTCTTCGCCGAGGGCTTGACCTGAGTGTGTGACGCACCAATACTTAGGCACATGCCTAAGCGAACGGGCGGAGCGGACGGCGGGCCCGGCGCGGATCTGAACGACGTCTTCCACGCCCTGTCAGACCCCACCCGCCGCCGGGTCGTCGAGCGCCTGAGCCGGGGACCCGCGACAACCAGCGACCTGGCTCGGCCGTTTGACATGGCACTGCCGTCGTTCACCCAGCACCTGAGCATCCTGGAGCGCTCCGGCCTGGTGACCTCGGAGAAGAAGGGACGGGTGCGGACCTACCGGCTCACACCCCAGCCACTGGAGGACGCCGGCACCTGGCTCACCGCGCAGCGCGCGCTGTGGACCCGGCGACTCGATCAGCTCGACACGTTCCTCCACGACCTCAAGGAGCAGCAGACATGACCGCCTACCCGCCGAATCCCGAACTCGACCTCGTCCTGGAGCGCACCGTCGACGTCACGCCCGAGCTGGTCTGGAGGGCCTGGACCACGCCCGAACTGCTGGTGCAGTGGTTCGCCCCGAGGCCGTGGTCCACCACGTCCTGCGAAATCGACCTGCGCCCCGGCGGCAGGTTCAACACCACCATGCGCTCCCCCGAGGGCGAGGAGTACCCGAGCACCGGCTGCATCCTGCTGGTCGAGGAGGGCTCGACGCTCGTCTTCACCTCGGGCCTGGGCCCCGGCTTCCGACCGCAGACCAGCGAGGGCGGCTTCCCGTTCACCGCCATCATCAGCATCGAGCCCGACGGCAGCGGCACCAGGTACACCGCCACCGCCCTGCACGCCGACGCCTCGACCAGGAAGACGCACGAGGAGATGGGCTTCGTCGAGGGCTGGGGCGCGGCGCTCAAACAACTGGTCGAGGTCGCCAAGTCCCTCTGACGCACCAGAGGCTGGTGGAACCGGGCACCGGCACCGCTGCCGTCGGCGGTGCCGGTGCAGCCCCGCGGTCTTCCACCGACGCCGGATGTCCGAGTCCTGACCGGCAGGCCCCGGCGGTCGGTGACCGGCCGCCCGGGACCGCCACGGCGGCTGGGCGCTGAGCTTTCCTGACGAACACGTAGGCCCGCCGGCGCTCATCCGTCCCGGCCGCCGGGCGGAGGGGATTGCACCATCGCGGCGATGAGGGCGGCCACCGGCACGGTGGCGAACCCGACCCGGGCGTCGCTGGCTCCGTACGGCAGCCACAGCTCGCCGGTGTGGATGAGCCCGCCGCAGGAGTAGACGACGTTGGGTACGTATCCGTCCCGGCCTGCGTCGTCGGGTGCCAGGAGCACGCCGGGGAGGTGCGCGACGACCCGCTCCGGTCGATGCAGGTCGAGCAGCAGAGCGCCGATGGCGTACCGGCGCATCGGGCCGACCCCGTGGGTGAGCACGAGCCAGCCGTCGTCGGTCTCGATGGGGGATCCGCAGTTGCCGACCTGGATCAGTTCCCAGCTGTCGCGGGGGGCGTGCAGCGGCACCGGCTCCTGCCACCGGTTCTCGCCGTCCAGGCAGGTCAGGCCGATGGTCTCGCCGTCGGCGCGGCACAGTGCGAGGTGACGACCGCCGACGGTACGGGGAAACAGCGCGACGCCCTTGTTGCGGACGCCCGGTCCGCGCATCGGGGTGATCTCGAAGCGGCGCAGGTCGCTGCTGGCCAGCGCGCGGCTGGCGATGCGCCGTCCGTCGTAGGCGGTGTAGGTGGCCCGGTACACCGGTCCGGAGTCGTCGGTGAACCTGACGAACCGGGCGTCCTCCATGCCGTTGCTCTCCGCCGGTGTGGCGGGCCAGAGCACCCGTTGGTGCAGAGCCGTGTCGGCGGGGAAGGTCGTGGCGTAGCTGCCGGTGTTGGTGCGGCGCAGGTGTTCGAGGGTGCCCAGCCCGGTGCTGCGGGAGAGCAGGTCCGGTGGCAGGTTGGCGAGCACCCGTTCGAAGGTGGCCTCGTCGTACCGGTCGGGCAGGGCGTCCAGCACGGTCGCGGTGACCTCGTTGTCGCAGTTCTCCTCGGCCAGGCCGGCGGCGAGCAGGTCCCGGCGGTGCCGTACGCCGACCCGCTGCCCGACGACCAGGGGGCCGGACCGGTCGGCGACGGTGAGCTGGTGCCCGGGACCGAGGACCGCGGTGGCGAACCCGATGGACGACAGGTGACCCTCGCCGATCTGGCGCAAACTGACCGCGACGCGCAGCTGCCCGGTGCCCAGACCGGTCTGGTCGGGGTGTGCCACCATCGACGGGTTGCACAGCGCCGCGGCCTCGACCGCATACTCGTGGCTGAAGTAGGCGCCGAGCAGGAGCTGGGCGGTGAAGGACAGGTCGCGGGCCCGGGCGATGCGGTGCCGGACGAGGTCGTAGTGGTGGTGGAACGTGCCGTCCAGGTCACGGTGCCGGCCTCCGAAGCGGCCGAAGGTGTCCCTCAGCAGCCTGCCGGTCTCCTCCTCGTCGAGGTGCGCGACGCGGTCGATGAGCGCCTGCGCGCGGGTGCGGACCACGGCGGCGTCCTCACCGGGGACGAAGAGTTTGACGATGACCCGGCGAGGGTCCGGGGTGAGGGTGAGGTTCTGCCGGACGGCCAGGGTCACGGTCACCACCACGACCGGGCGTGCTGCAGGGTGGAGATGAGGGCGAGGGTGGATTCGGCGCCCTGGTTGAGGTTGGGACCGTGCGGGGTCAACCCGTCGTAGCCGCCGCCGGTCGCCGGATCCCACATCCGCGTGCCGAGGTCGTTGTCGCCGAGGAACCACCCGACCGCCTGCCGTACCCCGGTCTCCCAGCCCGGGTCGCCGGTCACCGTGGCCGCGGTGGCGCAGGCGTCGGCGTAGGCGGCGACCTCGATCGGCTGCTGGTCGTGGCGGAGCCGTGCCGCGCCGCGCCGCCACCCGCCGGCCGGTACGACCGACAGCCGCCCGTCGAGGATTTGGACGTCGCGCAGCCAGGCCAGCATCCGCAGACCGTCGTCGAGGGCTGGGCCGCCGTGGCGTAGCTGGCTGGCGGCGATGACCACCTCGGCGAGAGCCGCGCTGGCGTAGGTCAGCTGCTGCTGCGGCCAGGGCCACCGGGGATCTGGTCCGGGGGCGCCGATCGTGGTGGCCGCGTCCGCCAGCAGCGCGGCCGCGGCGACGTGGGCGGGGTGGCGGCGCAGCACCTCGACGGCGCCGAGCCCGGCGAAGGCCATCGCGTGCGGGGCCGGGGAGCGCCGCGTGGCGGCCCTGCTGAAGGCCACCAGCGCCTCCTCGCGGATCCAGCTGGCGGGACTGCGGGCAGCGGCGGTTCCTAGCCCCCACAGCGCCCGGCCCCACCAGTCGCCGAGCCCGGGCTCGTCGGTCCACCGCCGGTCATGGCTGAGCCGGTTGTGGAAGGCGCCGCGGGCGTCCTGGGCGTGGGTCAGGAAGGCGAGGTAGCGCTCGGCAAGCCGCAGCACCTCATCGGTCGGCTCCGGCTGGCGGCTGATGACGACCAGGCCGCGCGCGACGTCGTCGGTGCAGTAGCCGTGCTCGCGGCGGACGATGGCATGCCGGGCGTGCTCGAATAGGCCGGTGTCGTCGCTCAACCGGGCCAGGTGCGCGAAGCTCAGTTCGGGCGCGGCCGGCCGGCAACCGTTGTCCGCCGTGGTGGGGCGGCCGGCGGTCGCGGTCACGCCGACGCCGCGCTGACCGTGAGCGGTCGGGCGCCGACGAGCCGCTCGGCGAGGGTGCCGTAGCGCGCCGCCACCGCCGGCCACCGCAGGTCCGCGGCGAGCGGCCGGATGCGGCCGGCCAACCGGTGGGCCAGGCCCGGTTCGGTCAGGATCCGCCGGATCGCCGCGGCCAGGGCCGCCGGATTCTGATGGGGTACGACCAGACCGGGACCGCCGGTGAGCAGCTCGACGGCGTGCGGGAACGCCGTGGCCACGACGGGTACCCCGGCGGCCACCGCCTCGATGAGCACGCCGGAGGTGACCTGTTCACGGGAGTCGTAGGGCAGGACGACCACGTCGGCGGAGCGGATCAACCGGCCGAGCGTGGCCTGGTCGTGGTAGACGTCCTGGTAGTCCACGCCGTGGGCGACGCCCAGCTGCGCGCCGAGCCGGTGCAGTCCGGACCGGTACGCCTCGCCCTGGTGCTCGATCACCTTCGGATGGGTCCGGCCCGCGACGGTGTAGGTGGGTGTCGGTTCGAGATCCTGCAACCGCGCGAGGGCCCGCAACGACCACTCCACGCCCTTGCCGGGGCCGAGCAGCCCCCAGGTCAGCAGGTGCGGGCGGGTACGGCGGTCGGCGGGTACGCCGACGTGCTCGGCGGCGCCGTGCGGAATGACCGTGACCTTCTCCGGGGGCACGCTGTAGCCGACGAGCAGCCGGTCGCGGGCCGTGTCGGTCATCGTGACGACCGCCCCGGCGGCGGCGACGATCTGCTCCAGCAGGGACTTCTGCCGGGCGGAGGGCTGGCGGAGCACAGTGTGCAGGACCACGATGCTCGGCGCGGTGAGCCGGCGCAGCAACGGCAGGACGTCCTCGCCGTCGGCGCCGGGGTAGATGCCGTACTCGTGCTGGACGATGGCCACGTCGAAGGTGTTCAGGACGGCCGCGGCGTCCCGCCAGCCGGCCGGGGTGCGCGGCGACCAGGTGTGCACCACGCCCGGGCCGGCCTGCTGGTCGTCGCCGTGGTCGGTGACCCGCACGATGCCGCCACGCGTGCCGTCGGCGGTCAACTGGGCGGCAAGGGCGGAGTTGAAGGTGGCCAGTCCGCACCGGGTCGGCGGGTGGGTGCTGAGGAATCCGTAGCTGGGCATGGGTGTGGGGCCTTCCGGTTGTCGGCGGCCGCAGGAGTAGGGCGGCGAGCCTCACGCGGTGACGGCGCACGACGGCCAGCGTGTGTGGCCGGCGGAACGGATTCGAGGGCGGTCGCCGCGGGGCGAGGATCCGCCCGGGCATGCGTGGTCGGGAATCGACCGTCGCTCGGCTGGTTCAGCGTCGCGGTCGGCGGGTGAGGTCGTCGTAGACGGACAGATAGTCGGTGACCATCCGGTCCGCGCCGAAGCGCTGCCGGGCCCGCTCCCGGCAGCCAGCCCGATCGAGCCCGGCGGCCCGGGTGACGGCGTCGACGGCCTGCTCGACGGTGTGTACGAGGTATCCCGTCACCCCTTCGTCGACGACCTCCGGCATGGAGCCCCGCGCGTACGCGACGACCGGCGTGCCGCAGGCCATCGACTCCACCACCGACAGTCCGAACGGCTCGTCGAAGGCGATCGGGTGCAGCAGGGCGGTGCTGGCGCCCAGGACCTCCGCGCGTCGCCGGGGGCCGACCGATCCGAGGAAGACGACCTGATCGCCGTCGATGTGCGGGGCCACCTGTTCGGCGAAGTACCGCTCGTCCTGCACGATGCCGCAGATGGTCAGGGGCCGGCCGGCGAGGCGGGCGATCTCGATGGCGGTGTGGATGCCCTTGTCGGGATGGATCCGGCCGAAGGCGGCCAGCCCCGGTCCGGCGTCGCTGGTGAACGGCAGCCCGGTGAGGTCGACGCCGTGGTGCACCGTGGCGACGTAATCGAGCTCGGCGCTGCGGTCGGCGTCGGAGATCGACACGTAGGACGAGCGTGCCCGGGCGTATGCGGGGCGGATCCCGGCGCCGGAGAAGCCGTGCACGGTGGTGAGCAGTGGAGCGCGGCAGTGTTCGGCGAAGGCCAGCGGCAGCCAGTCGAGGTGGTTGTGCACCAGGTCGAACTGCTCTGAGCGGGCCATCGCGTGGGAGACGTGCATGGCCTCCCACACCCGGCCGTCCATGTCCGGATCGTCGGCGTACCCCCGGGGGCACACGCCGTCGAGGGTGGCGGAGGTGACGGAGTCCAGCGTCGCGAAGAGTGTCACGTCCACGCCGCGGCTGGCCAGCCCTTCGGCGAGCAGGCCGGTCACCTGCTCGCAGGGGCCGTAGTGGTGCGGGGGTGTGCGCCAGGCGACCGGTCCGAGCAGAGCGACCCTCACGGGGATGGCGCGTCGGCGAGGTCAGCCGGATCGAGCCGCAGGGTGGCGAGCAGCCCGGAATGCTTGGCCGGGTCCACGCGCTCCGGTAGTTCGCGCTCGACCCAGTCGGCCCTGGCCTGCTGGCCGCGTTCGCGGAGAACATTGACGATCCTGTGCCTGGCGATCCTCATCGGGTGCTCCCTGGTAGAGCCGTCCGGAGCGGTCGTGCTCAGGAACGGCGGTGTGGAACGCGCGGGTCGGATTCCACCACCGGCCGTCGGGGCGAACCCGAACGTGCCGTGACCGGCGGCTCCGGCGGCCGGGTCATGGTCGGCGGTCGGCCGACACGACGAGCACGCTGCGGCGATGGACGACGATCTTCAACGCCCCCTGCGGGGGTGGTGGCGACGGCACCTGGCGGCCACCGGGGACCCGGCGTCATGCCTACCGTACGCCCTCACGGGGTGGATCTGCACGGCAGCGGTGGCCGAGCTGTACGGAAAGTGCTTGGACAGCGGTACCACCGAACAAGGCGTAAGCTGTCAGTCTCGCACGAGATGGGGTGACTGACGGTCCGCTGCCGGCGGACGCACCCCGCCGATCGGGGTCACCGCGTCACCCACCGCCGCACCTCCATCGGTCGGATCCCCCGCTCACCGTCGCGTCCCTGGCCGGCCCCTCCCCCGCACCGGTACGCCGGCGTCGTCGCCACCCGGCCCGGCGCAGGCGGCGAGCAGGCCCCCGAGGGCGAGCACCCGGCGCCGGGGACAGGGTGGGCAGGGCGTACGTCAAGCCTGTCAAGGGGTGCGTGGGACGGACCGGGGGTGTCCGGTCGTGCGGTGCACGGCCACCGGGGCGGGCGGTCAGCCGACCGGGTTGGTTGCCGCGACCGCGCGCGGCGCGGGTGCAAGCAGGACAACTGCGAGAAGGTTGTCCTCACACCCTGACGGACCCACCAAGCGGCGGGGGCCGGCCAAAGTGTCACCGGCAGCCCGCCCGTCGTCCCTCGTCGCCACATTGCCGTCACTGTGCGTCGACGGACATCGGCGCGCTGAGTCGACCCTCGTTGCCGCTGCGGTCCAGCCCGGAAACGCAGGGGGGCGGACGGCCGGCCGGGGCGCCGCGGTCGACCCACCCGGTGCCCCGGGCGGTGCCGACGAGCCGGGCGGTGTCGCCGTCCACGCGGTACACGGCGAAGCTCGCGGCGCCGTCCCCGCGCCAGGTCAGCACCACCCCACCGGCGCCCTCGCGCCGGGCCCCGGTGACCGCCGGTGCGCCCGGCGGCGTCGCCGGTAGCTGCGCCATCGCGGGCACCAGCGCCGGGCCGGCGTAGTGCGCCCCGCTGTACCGGCTGACCGCCCCGAGCTTGTCGGCGCGGACCTGCCGGGCGCTGAAGTGCACGCTCCCGCTCACCCCGTGCCGCCGGTTGAGGGCGAGCTGGCGGTCCAGCTCGGCCGGGTCGCGCCAGGCGCCGCGCTCGCCCACCCGGTAGTCGGCCTGGCCGATGTAGAGCTGCACCCGGGTGCCCTTCACCGTGGCCACCCACCAGGGCAGCAGCTTGGCGTAGTCGGCCTTTTCGAACCCGATGTGCCAGTAGAGCTGCGGCACGACGTAGTCGAGCCACTGCTTGCGTACCCAGAGCCGGGTGTCGGCGTAGATGTCGTCGTAGCTCTGCAGGCCCGCTGTCGCGGAGCCGGCCGGATCGGTGCGATTGTTGCGCCAGATGCCAAAGGGACTGATGCCGAACTTCACCCACGGCTTGGTCGCCTTGATCCGCTCGCTCATCTCGCGGACCAGCGTGTTCACGTTGTCCCGGCGCCAGGCGTGCCGGTCGGCGAACCGCTGGCCGTACCGGGCGAACGCCGCGCCGTCCGGAAAGTCCTGCCCGGCCTCCGGGTACGGGTAGAAGAAGTCGTCGAAGTGCACCCCGTCGACGTCGTAGCGCTGCACCGCCTCCAGCATCGAGTCCTCGACGAACTTGCGCGCCTCCGGGATGCCGGGGTTGAAGTAGAGACGGCTGCCGGGCCGGTCGGCGCTGGGATAGGTCACCACCCAGTCGGGGTGGCGCCGCAGCGGATGTGTCGGCGCGAGCTGGTCCAGCCTGGGGCCGGGCCCGCCCACCGTGGCCGGCTGCCCCCCGCGGTACGGGTTGAACCAGGCGTGGAACTCCAGGTTGCGGGCGTGGGCCTCGGCGACCATGAACTCCATCGGGTCCCAGCCCGGGTCGCGGCCGTCGCGGCGCCCGGTCAGCCACTCCGACCACGGCGCGTACTCCGACGGCCAGAGCGCGTCCCCGCTCGGCCGCACGTGCACGAAGACCGCGTTGTGGTTGTGCCGCACGGCCAGGTCCAGCCAGCCCCGGAACTCCGCCCGCACCGTCTCGGCCGGCAGCCCGCGCCGGCTCGGCCAGTCGATGTTGTTCACCGTCGTGATCCACATGCCGCGCAGCTCGCGGAGCGCTCGCGCCGGCCGGCCGGCGCAGTTGGGCGTACCGCCCGCCGGGCCCGCGTCGGTCGCCGCGGCCCCGTCGCCCGCCTCCGATGCACCGCCGTCGCCGCCTA
>NZ_JAMOKF010000570.1 GCF_023656545.1 Micromonospora phytophila
GCCGGGCCGGACCGGCGGGTGCGGTCGGCCGGCGTGGCGGCGGGGGGTCTGCAGCAGTCGTCGCCAGATCTCCGGCCGCGGCAGGTCGACGGCCACCACCTCGCCGCCCCAGCGCAGCACCGACGGCAGCGGGCCCATCTCGGCGCCCGCGCCGAGCACGACGATCCGTTGGTCGCGCAGGTCCAGCCAGTCCGGGTTCGCGATCACCGCGCCGACCGCCTCGGCGCAGGAGGGCTCGATGACACCGGCGGTGACCCAGGCGTCGAGTCGGCGGCGCAGTTCGTCGCCGCGCAGCCGCCGACCCCGGTAGGGCAACGAGAGTTCCCGTTCGGCCTGCCCGCCACCGGTGACCGTCGCGGTGGCCAGCGGCTCGTGGCCGTCGGGGGTCGAGAAGGCCTCGTCCAGGCCGGTCTCCCGGCCGTCGTCACCGACCACGGTCATCCGGGAGTGCAGAGACGCGAGCCCGTCGCGGGCGATGGTGAGCGCGGCGTCGCGGGAGAGCAGCCCCGCCTCGACGAGCCGCCGGAAGTGCCCGAGGTAGCCGTGCCGCCAGTTCGTCTCGTGCTCCGCCGCGCGGGCGCCGACCGGGTCGACGGCACGCAGGGCGTCGGCGACGACCGCGCGGCCGAGCGCGGAGGTGCTGCGCCCTGCGTCGCTCCGGGGGAACACCACGCCGCTGGGACCTTCCACGGTCGCCGCCCTCCGCTCATCGGCCGTCCTCGGTCAGGGAGCCACTCTGCCGCATCCCGCGCCGACCCGCACGGCTCGTCACGCGTCGCAGCTGGGCCCCGTGGTGCACGGCCAGTGGCACAGTCAAGCCGACACCCCCCGACGAGCCGCGGCCGGGGGCCGGTCCGCCGAGCACCGCCCGCCCGAGCCGTCCTCCGCACGCACGCCGCGTGACCGTGCGACGACGACCCTCAGGGGGCAGGCGGGTCCCGTGCGCTGTGGACCGGACGCACAATGGCCGGGTGACTCTGCCTTTTCCCGCACCCACCGTCCCGGCCGCCGACCGCGCGGAGGTGCTCCTGCGCTACCTCGACTACTTCCGGGAGAACCTGCTGGCCAAGGTGTCGGCGCTGCCCGAGGAGGAGCTGCGCCGCAGCCGGCTGCCCTCGGGTTGGACGCCGCTGGAGCTGCTGAAGCATCTGCGGTACGTGGAGCTGCGCTGGATCGAGTGGGGCTTCCAGGGTCGTACCGTCGCCGAGCCGTGGGGTGACCGGCGCGGGGACCGGTGGTACGTGGCCCCCGAGGAGACCCGGGACGACCTGGTGGCCGCGTTGCGCGCGCAGGGCGGGCACACGAGCGCGGTGGTGACGGCCAGCGACCTGGACGCGGTGGGGCGGCCGGGCCCGCGCTGGGAGGGCGCGGACCCGCCGCCCCTGGAGCGGGTGCTGCTCCACCTGCTCCAGGAGTACGCCCGCCACCTGGGGCACCTCGACGTCGTCGCGGAGCTCGCCGGTGGCCCCGTCGGGGAGTAGCGGTCCCCCGTGCCGGCACGGCCGGACCGGCGGCGGGTGGCGACCGCTGGGCAGAATGATCCGATGAGGAACGAGCCGATCGACCTGGCGACCGCGCTGGCCGAGTTCAGCCAGCTGTGGAGCCCGCGCATCGTCACCCGGGTCAACGACTACGACGTCCGAATCGCGAAGGTGGCCGGCGAGCACGTCTGGCACGCCCACGACCACACCGACGAGTTCTTCCTGGTCCTAGAGGGGGAGTTGCGCATCGCCCTGCGGGACGGGGAGGGTGGCGCCGAGCGGGAGGTGGTGCTGCCCCGGGGCGCGGTGCACGTCGTGCCGCGCGGGGTGGAGCACCGTCCGTCGTCGCCGGGTGGCGCGTCGATCCTGATGTTCGAGCCGTCGGGGACGTCCAGCGTCGGGGACCGGCACGATCCGGTCCCCGACCACGTGGACGCGACGACGGGTCACGCGCTCTGACCGGTCACCGCGCGGCGGCAGCGAGGTCACGGCGCGGCGGCGGC
>NZ_JAMOKF010000571.1 GCF_023656545.1 Micromonospora phytophila
GGCGACTCCCCCGGTCCGGCCGACGGCCGAGGCGACGCAGGCCGCGGACGACTTCCGCCGCATCCAGGGCGTCGGCCCGAAGATGGCCTCGGCGCTGCTGGCCGCCGGCATCCGGACGTACCGGCAGCTGGCCGAGCTGGACGAGGCCGCGCTGCGGGAGACGATCCGGGGTGCCGGGCTGCGCGCCACGCCCAGCCTGGCGACCTGGCCGCAGCAGGCGAAGGTGCTCGCCGGCGCTCCCGACGAGGCGGCGACCGTGCTGCCGGCCGTCGTGGGCGGCGAGAACGCCTGAGGGCACCGCTGCCCGGCGGCGGTACGCGCCGTCGGGCAGCGATCCGGGTGCGCCTGCGCGCCCGCGCCCGCACATGATCCGCTCGACGTCCCGGTCAACGCGCTCCCCGGTCAGCCGGGCATCGCGATGACCGGGACCCCGGGGTTGATCGTGTGCGCCACGCTCCGAAGAAATGCGGCATACCGGGCGCGCGACCCATCGGGCGTCGCTACCGTCGGTGCAGGGCCGGACGGCCCGCCGAGCCGACACCGGTACCGCAGGAGCAGCCGTGCAGCACGCCACGCCGGAGCCTGCCCCACGCCGGGCCCGTCCTCCGGTCCGTGATCCCGAGTCACCCCGCCGGGTGACGCTGCTGGAACTCTTCTTCGACCTGGTCTACGTGGTCGCCCTCGCCCTCATCTCCCGGGGAATGGTCACCGAGGTGAACTGGCACCGGGCCGGGCAGGCGCTGATCATGCTGGCCGCGCTCTGGTGGACCTGGGCCATCACCACCCTGGTCACCGACATGTACGACCCGGAACGCCCCGAGATCAAAATGCTCATCACCGCGGTGATGTTCGGCGTGCTGCTGATGACCACCGCCATCCCCGAGGCGTTCGACAACCGGGGGATCGTCTTCGCCATCACCTACGTCGCCATCCACCTCGGCCGCGGCCTGTTCCTCATGCCGGCGGTCCGCCACCATCGGCAGACCCAGAAGCGGGCGGCCCGCATCTTCCTCTGGTTCGCCGTCTCGGCGGTGCCCTGGATCATCGGCGGACTGGTCGACGGCGACGCCCGGATGGCGCTCTGGGCCCTCGCTCTGGGCATCGACTACCTGGGTTTCCGGCTCGCCTACCCGGTCCCCGGCCTGGGTGCGGTGCCCACCGAACAGCGCAACGTCACCGCCGAGCACCTCTCCGAGCGCTACCAGCAGTTCTTCATCATCGCCCTCGGCGACGCCATCCTGACCATCGGCACGATGTTCAACCTGGACAAGTCCGAGACGCAGAACATCCTGGCGTTCGCGGTGGCCTTCGTCAGCACCCTGCTGCTCTGGCGGATCTACGTGCACAAGTCCGGTCAGCTGCTGCCCACCGCGATCCAGCAGGCCAAGGTGCCGAGCCGGTTCCTGCGCACCGCCCCCTACACCCACCTGCTCATGGTCGCCGGCGTGGTGACCACCGCGGCCGGCTTCGACCTGGTGCTGCACGACCCGCACGGTCGCACACCGCCGGGCTGGGCGGCGATCATCCTGGGCGGACCGGCGCTGTTCCTGGCGGGTCGCTCCGCCTTCGAGTACGAGGTGTTCAGCCGCGTCTCCCTGTCCCGCCCCGGCGGCCTGCTGGCCCTGCTCACCGTGGCCCCCGCGGTGCTCTTCCTGCCGCCGCTGGTCGCCGCCACCGCCGCCATGCTGGTCCTCGCCGGGGTGGCGGTGGCCGACGCGCGGCGCAGCCACGGCCGCCCACCGGAGGCCCCCGCCCCACCGCACTGACGAGCCGGGTCAGCCCGCCCGCGCCAGCAGCCGCCCCGCGTCCGGCACGTACGGCTCGACGCCGACGGCGGTGAGCACCTGGTGCACCGTGGCGGTCGCCGCGGTCAGCACCGGACGGCCGATCCGCGCCTCCACCAGCGGCACCGCCGCCAGCGACGGCATCTGCACGCAGGCGGAGAGCACCACCGCGTCCACCCAGCTGACGTCG
>NZ_JAMOKF010000572.1 GCF_023656545.1 Micromonospora phytophila
GCCGAACGGCCCGGTCGGCGCGCTGCCCGGCCCGCAGGGGCTGTCGCAGGTCGGTGGCCCGGGCCACAGGGGTAACCTCGTGGTCGTGTACCGGTTCCTGTTGACGCCGCGCTGGCTGGGCATTCTCGCGCTGACCCTGGTCGCCGCGGCAGTGATGGTGCTGCTCGGCAACTGGCAGCTGGACCGCTACCACGCCCGCACCGCGATCAACGAGCGGATCGACGCCGGCCTGCGGATGGACCCGGTGCCGCTGCGCGACGCGCTGCCCGCCCCGCCCGGCGGCAACGGCACGGCCGGCCCCGCGCCCGCCGCGGAGCGGGCCTGGACCAAGGTCACCGCGACCGGCCGGTACGACACCTCGAACGTGATCCTGGTCCGCGGTCGCACGGTGGACCGCAAGGTCGGCTTCGAGGTGGTCACTCCGCTGGTGCTGGCCGACGGCACCGCCGTGCTGGTGGACCGGGGGTGGATCCCGCCGGCCCCGGGTGGCGACGCGACCGCCCAGCCGCCGGTGCCGGCCGCCCCGTCCGGCGAGGTGACCGTGACTGGCCGGGTGCACCTGAGCGAGAGCGGCTCGGTGGCGGTCTCCCGGCGCGACGGCCGGCTGGAAACCCGCCGGATCGGCGTCACCCAGCTGGCCGGGGAGCTGCCGTACCCGGTGCACGGGGCGTACTTGCTCCTCGACGAGCAGGACCCGGCGGCCGACCCGACCTTCAAAGGCGTGCCGGTGGGGTACACCAACAACTGGCAGAACTTCGGGTACGTGGTGCAGTGGTGGATCTTCGCCGCGATGACCCTGTTCGGTTACGGCTGGGTGGCCCGCCGGGAGGCCCGCCGGTTGGCGGGGCCGGTCGAGGAGCGGCCCGTCGACCGCGCCGCCGAACCCGCGCCCCGCGACGGCGACCCGGTGCGCGCCGCGCGCTGAGCGGTCAGCCGGTGGTCCGGCCGGCGTGGATGGCGCGGACCGCGTCGATGGTGTCGGCGTCCGCCGCAGTCTTGTCGTCGCGGTAGCGCACCACCCGGGCGAAGCGCAGGGCCATCCCGCCCGGGTAGCGGGAGCTGGTCTGCACCCCGTCGAAGGCGATCTCGACCACCTGCTCGGGGCGGACCCGCACCACCTGGTGGCCGCGTTCCACGGCGAGGGAGAGGAACCGCTCGGTCTGCCACCGCAGCAGCTCGTCGGTGAGCCCCTTGAACGTCTTGCCCAGCATCACGAAGTCGCCGGTGCGCGGGTCCCGCGCGCCCAGGTGGAGGTTGGAGAGCCAGCCCTGGCGTCGGCCGCTGCCCCACTCCACCGCCAGCACCACGAGGTCGAGGGTGTGCCGGGGCTTCACCTTGACCCAGGCCGCGCCCCGCCGGCCGGCGTCGTAGGGGGCGTCGGGGGCCTTGACCACGACCCCTTCCTGGCCGGCGGCGAGCGCGGCGGCGAACGCCTCGCCGGCCTGCTCGGCGCTCTCGACCTCCATCCGCCCGACCAGCAGGGAGGCGTCGACCGCGCCGGCGAGCGCGGCCCAGCGCTCCCGGCCCGGCAGGTCGATCAGGTCGTCGCCGTCGAGGTGCAGCAGGTCGAAGAAGTACGGCGTCAGCACCGTCTCGCCGGTGACCTCGGCGGCGGCGAGCACCGCCGGGGCGACCGGGGTGCGACCGGTCGTGCTCGGCGTGGTGCGCCGGGCCGCCCGGCTCGACGTCTGCTGGAAGGGCAACGGCCGGCCGGTGGCGTCCAGCCCGATCGCCTCGCCGTCGAGCACGAGCTCACGGGCGGGCAGCGCCCGCACGGCGGCGACCACCTCGGGCACCCGGGCGGTGATGTCGTCGAGGCTGCGGGTGAAGACGGCGATGTCGCCGCCGGAACGGTGCACCTGGATCCGGATGCCGTCGAGCTTGACGTCGACCACCGCGTGCGTGCCGGTGGTGGCCAGCGCCACGTCGACCGAGGGCGCGCTCTGGGCGAGCATGGGCG
>NZ_JAMOKF010000573.1 GCF_023656545.1 Micromonospora phytophila
CACCAGGCGGTAGTCGTCGCGCAGCGCGGGCAGCACCAGCGCCCGCAGGTCGGGGTCGGCGAAGACCAGCGGGTCCGGGTTGCCCAGCCGGGTCACCTCGTCGAGCAGCCCGACCTCGTCGGCGCGGTGCAGCGCGGTGGCGGGCGCGCGGTGCGGGGCGGGCCGGCCGGAGACGAAGAGCCGCACCGGCGCGGGCCCGTGCCGTTCCTCCAGGCGCACCGCCACCTCGAAGGCGAGCAGCGCGCCCATGCTGTGCCCGAACAGCGCCAGCGGGGCCTCGCCCAGCCCGGCCAGCGCGCCGGCCAACTCGTCGGCGAGCCCGGCCAGCGAGGCCGGGAAGGGATCGGCCAGGCGGTCCTGCCGGCCGGCGTACCGGGCGGCCCGCACCTCGACCCCGGGCAGCCGTTGCGGCCAGGAGCGGAAGAACGTCGCCGTGCCGCCGGCGTGCGGGAAACAGACCAGCCGGGCGGCCGGCCGGGGAAGCGGGGAAAAGACCCGGTAAGGCGATTCGACTGACGAATTGCCGACATTCATCATGGGGCACCTGTCTCTCGGTGGAAGACGTCGATGGCGGATCGGAACAAACGACGACGGAAGGCGGTACGCAAGAGGGATTGACAAGCAGCACCGCACGCCAGCGCATTCTTTCCGGTCTCGCGCAACAGCAATAAAGCACGCCGCACCACCCTGTCGCAACCGGCCCGCGACGGGCCACCCGGAGCGCTCCCAGGGCCGATTTCACCGGTTCGAAACAGCCGTTACGCCGTCCGGCGTAACGGCTTCCGGCGTGCTACGGACAAGTCCGGAACAGGACAGCGACCCCGGCCGGACCGGGTTTTCCCGCAGTCAAATACGATGCGCGTTCACGTTTTCTCACATGTCGGTTCCCCGACCGAGATCTGCCCCGCGCAAAGCCGCTATATAAGGTCAAGTCCGGACAGGCGACACCGGCCATCGGCATTGCGGCCGCCGGGAATTCACCTACCGAGGGGTAGTCCGACAGCTATTTCCACAGGTGGATAGGCAACCATTCGACAATCGTTGACAGTCAACGCGAACACACCTTAGGTTCGTTGCGGCGAACGCGGTCACGGACAGCTGGGGAGTTTCGGTGACTCTGCGCTTGTTCTCCCGCCCACGGTTTTCACCCGGGGCAGGTGGCGGGCCGGGTTGATGCCCCCCGGCGAGCGGTTCGGCGATGCCGGAACGGCGGCTCACCACCAGGCCAGGGACGACCCGGCCGGGCCCGGTCACGATCGTCGGCCGCACTCCGCGGCGGACGACACCGGGTGCGATCTGATTTGGGGGGCAGATGGAGCTCAGGGTTCTCGGACCAGTCGAAATATGGACAGACACCAATAGAAATTCGCTGGACGGGGCGAAGCAGCGCACGGTGCTCGCGGCCCTGCTGCTGGCCGGCGGACGGATGGTCTCCGACCGGCAGCTCAGCGAGCTGCTCTGGGGCACCGAACCGCCCACCACGATGAACGCGCAGATCTACACCTACGTCTCCCGGCTGCGCAAACTGCTGCGCGACGGCGCGACGATCGTCCGGCAGCGCCCCGGCTACCTGCTACGCACCACCACCGCCCGATTCGACTTCGCCGAGTTCGAGCGGCTCAGCGGCGCGGGCCGGGAGGCGCTGCGGGAGGAACGCCACGCCGACGCCGCCCGGCACTTCCGCGACGGGCTGTCGCTGTGGCGGGGGCCGGCGCTGACCGACGTCACCGAGTTCCTCGCCGACGTCGAGCTGCCTCGGCTTGAGGAGGCCCGGACGGCGGCGCTGGAAAGCCGGATCGAGGCCGACCTGGCGCTCGGCCGGCACGCCCAGCTGATCGCCGAGCTGACCGGCCTGGTGGCGACGTACCCGCTGGCCGAGCGGCTGCGCGCCCAGCTGATGACCGCGCTGTTCCGCTCCGACCGGCAGGCCGACGCACTGGCCGTGTACGACGCCGGCCGG
>NZ_JAMOKF010000574.1 GCF_023656545.1 Micromonospora phytophila
GGGCGTCGGCGACGTCGAGGTGCAGGAAGTCCGAACCGGCGTTCGGAGGCGGCCCCGGCACCACGGCAGGCGTCGCACCCGTCGCCGCCGCGCTCGGCGTTACGGTCCTCTCGGGAGGCTTCGGTTTGGCCCTGCTCATCGGACCATGATGGCAGCAGAGTGGGAGGCGACCACCCGCCCCACCCGAGAGGACCCTCGTGACCATCGCCTTCCTGGTGACCACCCTCGTCGTGGTCGTCACCCCCGGTGCCGGGGTGATCTTCACCCTCTCCGCCGGGCTGACCGGCGGGCGGCGGGCCAGCCTGGTCGCCGCGTTCGGCTGCACGGTGGGCATCGTGCCGCACCTGGCGGCGGCGGTGACCGGGCTGGCCGCGCTGCTGCGCTCCAGTGCACCCGCCTTCCACCTGCTGAAGTACCTCGGCGTGGCCTACCTGCTCTACCTGGCCTGGGCGACCCTGCGGGACCGGGACGCGATCGCGGTACGCCCGCAGGTCGCACCCCGGTCGGCAGCCCGGGTGATCGGCTCGGCGGTGCTGATGAACCTGCTCAACCCGAAGGTGACGATCTTCTTCGTCGCCTTCCTGCCCCAGTTCGTGCCCCCGGACGCGCCGGACGCCCTGCCCCGGATGCTGGGGCTCAGCGCGGTGTTCATGCTGGCCACCCTGGTCGTCTTCAGCGGCTACGGCCTCTGCGCCGCCGCCGTACGCCGGCACGTGCTCGACCGACCGCGGGTCACCGACTGGCTGCGCCGGGGCTTCGCCGGCTCCTTTCTCGCGCTCGGCCTGCTCCTGGCCCGCGCCGACACCTGACCGTCCCGACACCGACCGAGGAACCGACCATGCGCTTCCAGCACTCGCCCCGGCTGTGGGCCGAGCACCCGACCCTCGTCGCCGGCGTCCTGCACGCCGAGGGCGTCGACGGCAAGCCCCGCGCCGAACTGCCCCTCGCGCGACTGCACGACACCGCCCGGGAGCGGCTCGCCGGCAGCAGCGAGGGCGGCTTCCCCGAGATCCAGGCGTGGCGGCGGGCCTTCTCCCGGATGGGCCTGGCCCCGACCCGCTACCGCTGCGCCGCCGAGTCGCTGCTGCGCCGGCTGCGTACCGCCGGCAGCCTGCCCGAGGTTCACCCGCTGGTGGACCTCGGCAACGCGATCTCCGTCGCGTACGCGATCCCGGTCGGGATCTTCGACGCAGCGCTGATCGGCGAGGGCCTCGAGGTGCGGCACGCCCGGGGCGACGAGCGGTACCTGACCTTCGGCGGCACGCACGAGCACCCCGACCCCGACGAGGTCATCTTCGCCGACCCGGCGGGGCGGGCGCACGCGCGGCGCTGGACGAACCGGCAGAGCGGCTGGTCGGCGGTGCGCGACGACACCGCGAGCATCCTGGTGGTGGTCGAGGCGGTGCACGACACCGCCGACCGGGACGTGCCGCTGCTGCTCGCCACCCTCGCCGACCACCTCGCCCGCGGCTGGTCGGTGTCGTCCCGCACGGCGATCCTCAGCGCCACCGCACCCCGCTTCGAGTTCTGAGCCTTCCGGAAGTGCGGGCCGCTCCCTGAGGGAAGATCAGCCGCAACGGGCCGGACCGGTCGTCCACCGGTCCGGCCCGCGGCCGTCTCACGCGGCATGTCGAGGTGACCGGCTACGACGTGCGGTCTTCCCGACGAGGTGCTGGAGGACCGACCGGCAAGGTGCTCCGGCCGACCGCCGGGGATTAGGCGCCCCGACGACTCAGCGCAGCTCAGGCGGCTCCACGTAGGACCAGGTGAGCCCGTCCGGGGATAGCCAGATGCCGGGGGTGTCCGGCCAGCCGGTCTGCGCGTACCCGCCGGGCACGGGCAGGGCGTCGGCTCCGGGGGCGGGCTCGACCGGGGCCAGCCGACGTCCCTCGTCGGTGCTGAGGAACATCAGCGGGTCGTCGCCGGCCCGAAGG
>NZ_JAMOKF010000575.1 GCF_023656545.1 Micromonospora phytophila
GTACGGAACAGCCCGGGCTCGCCGCGGGCGAAGCGCACGTAGCCGGTGCCTACCGCCCGCAGCCCGGCCCAGGCGCGCGTCACGGCGTCGCCGTCCGCCGGGACGCGGGCGAGTTCCGTCTCGATGGCGACGGCCAGGGACGACTGGGCGGAGGAGCAGACGGCGTGCAGCAACGCCTCCCGGTCGGCGAAGTGCCGGTACGCGGCGTTCGGTGCCACCCCCGCGCGCCGGGTCGCCTCGCGCAGCACCACCGCCTCCGGGCCGCCGGCCCGGGCCATCGCCAGGCCCGCGTCGAGCAGCGCACGGCGCAGATTCCCGTGCCGGTAGGTGCTACGCCGGGGCGGGGCGGCACGCGAGTCTGTCATCTCTCCTCCATGTGGACACCGTACACAAGGAGAGCCTCGCCGTGTCTCCGCCGATGCGCGCCCTGGCCAGCGTAGCCGTGCCCCGGCCCGCGACGTCAGGTCGCGGTCCCCGCGACGACGGGTGCCCGCCGCCCGTGCCGGACGGCGGGCACCTGCCGGGGTCGTCAGATCAGCTGACCGGTGCAGACGTCGTCGATGTACGCCTGCTTCGCCGCCGCGTCCCGATTGGACTGCAGGTAGCGGGACCAGCCCCGACGCTCGTGGGAGGTGGCGTCCAGTTCCACCACCTCCTGCGTCGGCCGCAGGAAGCCCGGCTTCGGCGGGTACGGCTGGAACCCCTCCTGGTCCTTGAACCAGAGGCCCTGCCACATCTCGGTCTTGTCCCGCCAGACGCAGACCAGCATGAAGTACTTGCCACCGTCGCGGTGCAGCAGGACGAAGCCGAGTTCCTTGCGGAACTCCAGCCGCCCGGCCTCGACCTCGGCCCGCAGGAAGTCGCGCGCCTCGTCGCTCACCTG
Organism: Micromonospora phytophila; assembly: GCF_023656545.1. Taxonomy (GTDB): domain Bacteria; phylum Actinomycetota; class Actinomycetes; order Mycobacteriales; family Micromonosporaceae; genus Micromonospora; species Micromonospora phytophila. The sequence goes on from NZ_JAMOKF010000575.1 coordinate 884, forward strand.
CGGCGTCGCCTCCTGGTCAGCTCGACGGATGTCGTACCACTTCAGGTAGGCGCCGGGCAGGGCGAGGTTCTCACCCGGGTGGATCTGCTTGTCCTGGTGCTTCCAGTCGGACGGGTACTCGGCCAGGTCCTCAAGGTGGGAGATCGTCTGGTCACTGCGCTGCTACCGCCTCACTCGACGAGCACCGGGGCCCTCCTTGGTCACCATCACCTCGGTGTGCGCGGCGGAGTTGCGCACCTCCAGCGCGTCCAGCACCGCCAGGGTGTACGCCACCAGGGGCGCGACGACCGGATCCGCCGGCGGCACCGGCTCCTCGTGGTCGTACATCGTGCGGCCGTCACCGAGCTGGCGCTTGTGGTAGCGCCACACCTCCACGACGTGGTGCACGCCGTCGCGGCTCACCGTGTTGACGAAGTACTCGTCGCCGTGCAGGAACTGCTGGCCCAGCACGGCGTCGTTGCGCCGGCCGTAACGGTCGACGCTGCCCATGATCCGGGCGTGCGCCTCCCGCAACTGCCCCGACGACTCGCAGAAGACCACGTTGTCGGTCCCGGCACTGACCAACGGTTTCAACACCACCGGCCACTCGCCGAGGTCGGCGGCCCAGTCGAGCAACTCGTCGACGGAGGCGGTGGCGATGCCCCGGGCCGCGGGCAGCCCGGCGGCGCGCACCGCCTCGGCCATCTCGAACCTGTCCCGGCGCGCCCGTGGCCGGCGCATGCCGTTGCCCGGGGTGCCGAGCGCGGCCGAGAGCGCGTCGGCGAGCAGCACCCCCGACTCCGACCCGGCGACGACGAAGCCCACCCCGAGGTCGCGCAGGCGGGCCACCACCGCGGCGAGGTCACCCTGGTAGGGCACGTCGTCCGGGAAGTCGTCCGGCCGGCATGACAGTGCACGTCGGGGGCGTCCGAGCGGACGTGCATGCTCTGCACCCCGTGCCGCGCCAGCGCCGCCGGCAGGCACCGGGCAATGCCGCACGCGTCGACGATGGCGGCTCTCATGACACGCTCCTCATCTCGGCGGTCCCGACC
>NZ_JAMOKF010000576.1 GCF_023656545.1 Micromonospora phytophila
CGCCGCGTCGGCGTACGTGGCGGCCGGCGGGGCGGCGGGGCTGCACCGCGAGGCCGCACCGGCCCGGCCCCCGGCAGCGCCGGGCCCGGCTGAGGAACTGGTGGCGAGGGTGCGCGCCGACGGCGGCACCGTGGTCGCCACCGGCGGCTGCTTCGACCTGCTGCACGCGGGACACGTGGCCACCCTCCAGGCCGCCCGCCGGCTCGGTGACGCGCTCGTCGTCTGCCTGAACTCCGACCGGAGCGTACGCGGGCTGAAGGGTCCGGAGCGTCCGGTGCACACCGAGACGGACCGGGCGAAGCTGCTGGCCGCGCTGGACTGCGTCGACGCGGTCGTCGTCTTCGACGAGCCCACCCCGCACACGGTGCTGTCCCGGTTGCGTCCGGACGTCTGGGTCAAGGGCGGCGACTACTCCGGCGACGGCGCGCCCGAGCTGCCCGAGGCCGAGCTGGTCCGCGCCTGGGGCGGCCGGGTCGTCACCGTCCCCTACCTGGCCGGCAGGTCCACCACGGCCACCATCACCGCCGCGCGGCAGCGCGGGAACCAACTGATCAGAGGAGCGGCATGAGCAGGGATCTGAACGGATCGGCGGTACTGGTCACCGGCGGGTCGAGCGGGCTCGGCGCGGCGGTGGTGACCGCGGTGACGAAGGCCGGTGGCCGGCCGTACGTGCTGGACCGGCAGGCGCCCGCGGACGGGGTGCCGTGGGTGGAGTGCGACCTGGCCGACACCCGGGCCGCCGAGGAGGCCACGCGGCAGCTCGCCGAGCAGGCCGGTGGTCTCGACGGCCTGGTCACCGCCGCCGGCATGGACGTGCCGGGCAAGCTGGCCGACGTCCCCGGCGACACCTGGGACCGGATCGTGGCGATCAACCTGCTGGGCACCGCCGCCGTGATCAGGGCGGCTCTGCCGGCGCTGGAGCGCTCGCACGGCACGGTGGTGACCGTGGCGTCCACGTTGGGCGTCAAGGCGGTCAGTGACGCCACCGCGTACTGCGCGGCCAAGTTCGGCGTCGTCGGCTTCACCCGCGCCCTCGCCGCCGAACTCGCCGGAAAGATCGGCGTCACCCTGCTCATCCCCGGCGGCATGCGCACCGCCTTCTTCGACGACCGCGACCCCGCCTACAGACCCGGCCCCGACGCCATCCTCAACGACCCCGCCGACACCGCCGCCGCCATCATGTTCGCCCTCACCCAACCCGCCGGCTGCGCCGTCCGCGAACTCGTCGTCTGCGCCGAACAGGAATCCTCCTACCCGTGATCCTCGCCCTACGCGCCCTCGGCGTCGGCGACCTCGCCACCGCCACACCCGCCCTACGCGCCCTACGCACCGCCCACCCCGACCACGAACTCACCCTGGTCGCACCGGCGTGGCTCACCCCACTGGTCGACCTGATCGGCGGCGTCGACCGACTCGTCGACACCCCCGGCCTCGACCGGCTGAACTGGACCGGCCCCCACCCCGACATCGCCGTCAACCTGCACGGACGCGGCCCGCAGTCACACCGGATGCTCACCGCCACCCGACCCGGCCGGCAGCTCGCCTTCGCCAACCCCGAAGCCGGCCACCACGACGGCCCGGACTGGCGGGCCGAGGAGCACGAGGTCGACCGCTGGTGCCGGCTGCTCGGCTGGTACGGCATCCCCGCCGACCGCACCGACCTCGCCCTGCGCCGGCCGGAGCCGGGTGGGCTGCCGACCGGGATGAGCATCGTGCATCCGGGGGCGAAGGCGGCGCAGCGGCGCTGGCCGCCGGCCCGGTTCGCGGCGGTGGCCCGGGAGCTGACCGGGCGGGGCCACCGGGTGGTGGTGACCGGCACGCCGGGCGAGCGGGCGATCGCGCAGGAGGTGGCCCGCCGCGCCGGCCTGCCGGACGAGGCGGTGCTGGCCGGGAGGACCG
>NZ_JAMOKF010000577.1 GCF_023656545.1 Micromonospora phytophila
AGCCGGGCGACCTGCCGGGCTCGGTCAACCCGCTGCTGGCGTTCTGCGGGGCGGCCGGCGCGGTGCTCGCGTACGCCCTCGGCACCGCGTCGCGGGCGGCGGGTGACCGGTACGGCGGCGACCTGGCGGTCGGCATGCCGGTGCTGGCCCTGGTGGTGACCCTGCTGGGCCCGCTGGTCGGCCTGGTGCCGGCGAAGGTCCTGGCCGACCGGCGGCACGCCGTCCTCGGCCCGCGCCCGGTCGCCGTCGTCCTCGCCGCGGGCGTGCTCAGCACCGCCCTGCTGCTGGCACTCGCCCGCTGACGCGCCTGCCTCTCACCTCGCCGCTTGAGGGTCGTCGTCGCTCGTCGGTCTCCTGCGGCCCACGACAGGTCCGGGACGGACGCCTAGGGCGCGTCGCAAAGTCCGGGCTGGTGGCCGTGGTGAGCGGCTGACGAGGGTTCGGGTCAGCCTGGGGTGAGGAGGCAGAACTCGTTGCCTTCCGGGTCTGCGAGGACGGTCCACGGGACATCGTTTTGGCCCAGGTCGATGGCGGTGGCGCCGAGGGTCCGCAGTCTGGCCGCCTCGGCCTCCAGGTCGTCACCTGGGTATGGGCGGACGTCGAGATGGACGCGGTTCCACACGGTCTTGGCGTCGGGTGTGCGGAGGAACTGCAGATATGGGCCGACGCCCTTGGCGGAGCGCAGTACCGCCTTGTGGTCGGTCACCTCGTGCAGGGCCCAGTCCATGGCCTTGCCCCAGAAGCGGGCCATGGCTCGCGGATCCGCGCAGTCGACCACTACCGCGGCGATCGGTCCGGTGTCTCGGTAGAGCGGTCGGGGGTCCAGCACGCAGAACTCGTTGCCCTCCGGGTCGACCATGACCGTCCATGGGACGTCGCCCTGGCCTACGTCGGCGGGTGTTGCGCCGAGATCCTTCAGGCGCGTGACCACCTGCGCCTGATGGGCGCCGAGGTGGTGGCGAGGTCGACGTGCACGCGGTTCTTCACCGTCTTGGGTTCCGGGGAGACGATGAGGTCGACGCAGACAGCGACGGGGTCGGGGTAGACGAAGCCCTCGGGTTCGAGGTTGGTCACGCCGGGTCCCTCGCTGGAGACTTCCCAGCCGAGCGCCTCCGCCCAGAAACCGCCCAGCGCGGAGTCGTCCCGAGCCTTCATGTTGATTTGAACGAGCCGCGTTGCCATTCCGCTAAGCCCCGTCGAGTCGGCGGTGGTGCCCGAACCGGAGTGATCGTTCGGCGTGTCGAAGGTCGGCATATGGCGAGGTCTGCCGGTAGATGGTTCAGCGACCAAGCAAACCTCAAACCGGAGACCTCGTGGACACCCTAGCGGTGACGAGCGGTTCGACCTGACCGACGTGCAGTGGGCGGTGCTGCAGCCGTTGCTGCCGGCGCCAAACGCCGAGGTCGACCGTCGTCATGTGGCTGCGAGCAAGGCCAGAAACCCCTCGCCATCGTGCTGACCGCCGGACACCGCGGCGACAGCCCCGCTTCGACAAGCTAGCCGTGCGCTACGAGGCCACCATTCACCTCGCCGCCATCAACGAGTGGCTGCGACCGACTTCGACCCAGGCTTTAGGGGGCGGGGACGGCCACCGCTTCGCGCAGTAGTCGGCGGGCCAGGGTGACGCGGTCGGCGTCGTCGTCGAGGCCGGGGAGGTCGCCGACCCGGACCGCCTCGGCGGTGAGCAGGGCGCGGACGGCCGGTTCGCACTGCGCCGGCAGCGTCAGGGTGCGGTCGAACAGGCGCAGCGCCACCCGGTCGGCACCCTGCCCGGTGAGCTGCCAGCGCAGGCCCGGGCGGGGGGCGGGCCGGGTGTCGGCGTCGAGGGCGGCGAGGGCGGCGGCCTGGGCCAGGGGGCGGATCGGCGCCGGACGGGCGGCCGGCCAGGCCC
>NZ_JAMOKF010000066.1 GCF_023656545.1 Micromonospora phytophila
GGGGATCTGGCGACGACTGCTGCAGACCACCCGCCGCCACGCCGGCCGACTGCACCTGCCGGTCCGGCCCGGCACGGCAGCCGGCGACGACCAGGCGTTGGCCGCCCACGGCGGCGCGGACCTGGTGCACCGGCTCCCACAGGTGGCCCAGTGGTTGCTCGGCGTCGACGGGCGGCTCGTGCTGGGCAACTACGTCTACGCCGACGGGGCGACCAACGTACGCGTCGCCATGGCGGTCGACGCCCTCACCCGGCACCTGCAACAGCGCCGCGACGACGTGGCGCTGGCGTTCCTCGCCACGCCCACCGACGTCTTCGCCGTGCCCGCCGACGCGGTACGCCACGCCGAGCAGGGCTACGCCCGCCGGGGAGTCGCCCGCAAGGCGCTGCGGGTCGCCTCCGCCGGTCGGCTCCTGCACCGCAACTATCCGCCGGGCGCCGACCCGGGCATCAACGACAGCCTCGTGCCCCAGCAGGGCCCGAACTACGCGCTGGCCAAGCGGCTGCAACGGTGGCGGGCCACCGTCGCCCGGGACGAGGGCGCCACCGTGTCGTTCACCGTGGCGCCGCCCACCCGCACCCGCTCCGTGGTCCGCAACCGCGCGCTCGCCGCCGCGTACGCCGGGGCGCACCGCTTCGGCATCGAGGTGTTCGACCCGGCGACCAGCAACACCCTCATGGCCGCGATGCTCGTGCACGACCTGCGCACCGGGGGCCCCTCGCTGGCCCAACCGTGGCAGGACGAGGCGTACGGCGCGGCGCACGGCGGACTGTGGCGCCTGCCGTACGCGCCGCGCAGCGCCCTGGGGCTCGCCGTCCTGCTGGGCCTCGGCGGCGCGCGCGCTTGACCGCGTTCGGGCAGCGCCTGATCACCACTGCCCGCCGTATCGCGCCCTGCACCGGTCGGCCTCCGATGGCGGCCGACGGCAGGAAGGTCTGACCAGGCGCATACCCTGACGCAGTGCTGTCGCAGGTGAAGGGGTTGTCCCGACATTTCACGGAGGAGACCCTGCGGGCGTACCTGCTCGACCGCTCGGTGCGCCTCGACAACGGCTGCCTGGTCGTCCGCGGCTACGGTGACCAGCGGGGCGTGTACCAGAAGCTCGCCGGTCGGGCGTGGGCGCACATCGCCGCTTTCGTCGTCTTCGTCGGCGACTACGACCCTGAGCTCGATGTCCACCATGTGTGCGGAGTGCCGGACTGTATCGAGCCGGCCCACCTACGGCAGATCACTCACGCGGAGAACTGTCGCGTTCGGACACAGCACCCGCAGTGCCGCAACGGGCACGACCGGGAGATCGATCCTCGCAGCGGTCGCTACCGCAAGGTGTGCCGCGCCTGCAACAGGGACGCTCAGAAGCGGTGGCGCGAGCGACAGGCCGCACAGGTCGCCGAGGCGCGAGCCCGCTATGGCCGATCGGTGGCTGACGGCAGCTGACGACGTCGTGGCGCACGGATCAGGCGGGGCGCGTGCAGGGCCAGCGTCTGGGGTATCGACGTCATGGTCTGTCCCGAGAGGTGGACGGTTCCCGATCCGATCGAAGTGGCCGTCGCCGCAGCACAGCATGCTGCTCGGTGGGCGGATCAGCCAGCCAGTCGACGACGGCAGCAGCTGTCCAGGACTGCGCGTGGCTGCCGGCGGGCTCGCCGGTCTGCGGGTCGTAGTACTCCCCGAAGTTGCGGTCCGCCACCATGGCGAGGGTCTGTTCCCGCCATCGATCCGCGAGCGCATCCTCGCCGTGCCGCCGCAGCGCCCACACGAACAGCCAGTTGAGGAATGGCCAACTCGGGCCTCGCCAGTAGGTACGCGGTTTGAACCCGGGGTCGTCCGGCGAGACGGATGGCGGTACCTTGAAACGCAGTGAGGGATGCTCGGCCCACCGTGGTCCGGCGAGCATCGCGGTCTGCTCACGCCGCACGGTCTCGTCCCCGCCGCAGAGCGCCACCGACCAGGACGCCACCGACTCGGCGGGGATCCAGGACCCGCGGATCTCGTCGAAGTCGCGGCAGCGGCGGGTGACCGGGTCGAGGGTCGACAGGACCCCCTGCCGGGCATGCTCGGCCAGCAGCCGTTGCTGGTCGGCGATGTCCCCGCGCCCGAGGCTGTCGGCCATCCGCGCGGTCTCATCGGCTGCGAGGGCCAGGACCGCGGTCATGAAGACGTCACGGACGCGGAAGGACACGACTTTTTCGATCATCTTGTCGTCGTAGCCGACCGACTTCATCTCCCCGACCAGCGTGAGGTAGCGCTGGTACTCCTCGTCGCTCGGCCGGTCGGCCAGATCGGTGACAACCTTCGTGTCGTGGCGGCGCAGTTCGACGAGCTCGTCGACGGTCACACCCGCGTACGCGGAGTCCCACCGCGGCGAGTTGTCCATGCCGGACTCCCAGCCATGATGAATCTCGATCAGCCCACGCCCCGACGGGTCGCGGATGTCGGTCAGCCACTGGTGCCACGCGACGATTTTCGGCAAGTGGTCGGTGACGAAGGCCTCCGCACGCACGGCGTCCGCGCCGCCCCGCGACCGGGCGATGTCGAGGATGCGTGCCAGGGCGATGGCGTGCGCGGGCGGCTGGCAGATTCCGCTGGTGAGCACCCCGCCGGGCTTGGCCCTGGCCGAGGTGGTTCCCCACACGTCCGGCCCGGGAAAATAGCCGGGCACGTCGGAGAAGACGATGTGCGGAATCATGCCGGTCGACCACTGCGCGTCGAAGAGGTTACGCAGCTCCAGCAGCGCCCGCTCGACGGACATGTGCGCCAGGCCGATGGAGATGAAGGCGGCATCCCACGACCATTGATGTGGGTAGAGCGCCGGCGCGGCCTTCACCATCCCGCCGAGGTCGTTGTCGCGCAGAACCCTCCGCGCCGCCTCATCCAACGTCGACGCGTCCACCACGAAGCTCCTGTCGTTCATACGCTTGCCAGCAGACCAAGCCCGGTCTGCGGGTCATACAGCCGCACGGAGTCCGGGGCGAAGTGGAGGAAGACCGTCTCGCCCGAGGAGACCCGCTGGCTCGGTGGGATCTGGACCTTGAGGCTCTGGTCGGCCACCTTGACCGTCAGTAGCGTGGCGGCGCCCAACGGCTCGACGACGTCGACGACAGCGGGAACCAGGTCCGGCCTGTGCGCGGCGATGGAGATGGCCTCGGCACGGATGCCGATCCTGATCGGACCAGGCGGTACGGCCGCCGGTGCGGGGATGGAGGCGCCCTCACCGAAGATGATGCGGCCGTCGGCTACCTGGCCATCGAGGAAATTCATCGGTGGCGACCCGATGAACCCCCCGACGAAGGTGTCCGCTGGGCGGTCGTACACCTCCATCGGGTGTCCGAGTTGGGCGATCTTGCCGGCCTCCATCACCGCCACCCGGTCGCCGAGTGAAAGCGCCTCGACCTGGTCGTGGGTGACGTAGACGGTGGTCGTGCCGATGTGCTCGACGATCTTCTTCAGCTCGGCGCGGAAGTTGAGCCGCAGCAGGGCGTCGAGGTTCGACAATGGCTCGTCCATGAGCAGGACGTCGGCGTCGACGACGATCGCTCGCGCCACGGCCACCCGCTGGCGCTGGCCGCCGGAGAGCTGTGCCGGGTAGCGATCCAGGTACGGAGTCAGCTGGAGCAGCTCCGCCGCCCAGGCCACCTTCCTGGCGATCTCATCCTTGGGCATCTTTCGGGTCATCAGGCCGAACCCGATGTTCTGGCGTACGCGCCGGTGCGGGAACACCGCATACGACTGGAACACCATCGACAGGTTGCGCCGGTTCGGTGGCAGGTAGGTCATGTCCCTGCCACCGATCGAAATCGCCCCGGCGTCGGGCAACTCCAGCCCGGCGATCATCCGCAGCAGCGTCGTCTTGCCGCAGCCGGAAGGGCCGAGCAGGACCATGAACTCGCCGTCTTCGACGTGCAGGGAGATGTTCTTGGTGGCCGGCTCTGTGTTGCCAGGGTAGGTCTTGACCAGGTTACGAATTGAGATGTCAGCCATGGTGGTCGTCCACTTTCGGTGTGCGGCGCGGGAGGCGGAGCCGGGTCATCGGATGGTGGTCCCCCACATGTTGATCAGGTACTTGCGCATCACCGCGATGAAGATCAACGCCGGGACGATGAGGAAGAAGCCGCCGGCGAAGCGGAAGGTCAGCGGGGAGTCGGACAGGGACGAGAGCACGGTGGCCGGCAGCGTCCGCTGGTTGAGGGTGAGGATGGTGGCGCCCAGCACCTCGTTCCAGCTCAGCACGAAGGTGAAGATCGAGGCAGCCGAGATCCCCGGCAGCGCGAGCGGTAGGACGACGCGGCCGAAGGCACCGAGCGGCCCGCAGCCGAAGATGCGGGCCGCTTCCTCGACATCGACCGGGACCGCGAGGAAGACGCTCGCGGTGACCAGGATCGTCGTCGGCAGCGTCAGCGCCGTGTGCAGCAAAACCACGGCGAGCGGCGTGTCGTACATGCCGACGTTGAGGAACAGTTCGGCCAGCGGCACCGAGAGCACGACGATGGGCAGCGCCCGGGTGAAGAGCAGGAAGAGTTGGTACTGGTCACGGCCCTTGAAGACGTACCGGGCGATGGCGTATCCGGCCGGCGCGCCGACCACGAGGGAGAGAGCCAGCGTGCCGACGGCGACGATCAGGGAGTTGATCAGGCCAGCACCGACACCGGTCGAGCTGAGGAAGGTTGACATCGTCTCGACCGAGAAGGCGGTCGGCAGGAACCGCAGCGGAAACTCGTTCATGGCGGCTGGAGAGGAGAATGCCGCGACCGCGATCAGGTAGAACGGCACGACCATGAACAGGCTGACCGCGACGCACGCCAGTTGGAGCAGTAGGCGGTTGCGCTTGAGCCGACGTAGCGGCCTCAGATCGACGGGTACGTCGTCGGACTGTTCGGTGCGCGAGGGTGCCAGCGTGCTCATCGGGCTGCCCCCTTCGTCCCGTCGCGTAGCACTCTCAGGTAGAGGAACGCCGCCGCCATCGACACGAACATGACGACGAGCGCGAGCGCCGAGGCGACATTCGGGTTCTGCAGCGCGGTGTAGAACCGGTAGGTCTCCCCGACGAGCAACGGGAAGTCCTGGCCGGTCAGGGCCTGCGCGACGGCAAAGGTCTGGAAGGCGAGGATCGTACGCAGGATCAGAGCCACCTGCAGGCTCGGCTTGAGGAGCGGCAACCAGACGTGCCGCAGCCTCGTCCAGTAGGTTGCCCCGAAGACGTTCGCCGCCTCGTCGTAGTCCTTGGGGATTCCCTGCAGGCCGGAGACGACGATGACCATGACGAGCGACGTCGCCCGCCACAGCTCGGCGACGAGGATCGCCGTGAACTGCGATGTCGGGTTGGTGTAGGAGAGCCACGACACCGGGCCGACACCGATCGTTGACAGGGCCGAGTTCAGGTACCCGTTGTCGGTGAAGATCGCAAGCCAGACCAGGCCCGCGGCCAGGTCGGAGACGGCGATCGGCACCGCCCAGAGATAGAAGTAGAGGCCCTGGCCCTTCGGCCGCTGGTGCAGCAGCAGCGCCATGACGATGGCGAGCACGAACTGCACAGGCAGCAGAACGACGATGAGGAGCAGCGTGTTCCGCACGGCGGGCCCGAACTGGCCGTCGCCGACCATCCGCTCGATGTGGTCGAGGCCGAGCCCGTCCGGCGACTGGAACGCCTGCAGGATGCCGGCGACCATCGGCCACGCGAAGAGCAGCAGCATGAGGATGATCGACGGGGAGATCAGCAGCAGCGCCGGCGAGAGCCGGCGCGATCGGCTGGCACGACCTCCCCGCGCGCCTTCTCGTACCAGTTCCGTCCTGGTCATGGCTCAGGCCACGCTGCAGGTCTGACCCGCAACCGCCTTGTCCGGCGCCCAGCAAGGGACCTTCGCCTGGTCGAGGATGCCCTGCAGGACCTTGGCCTGGGCGCCGAGCACTGCTGCCGGTTCCTTGCCGTCCTTGCAGATCTGCGCGAAGCAGTCTTTGTAGACCTGTGACACCTCGCCGTCCCGCTTGCCCAACCCGACCGGCGTCACCGCGATGATCGCGTTGGATGCGTTCTGCTGCGCACCCACGGCCTTTGCCTCGAGGCTGACCGCCGGCGGTAGGTCCGTCGGCAGGTCGCCCTTGACGACCGGGAAGAACGCGTTCTGCCGCAACGTCTCTGCTTGGGCCGGAAGTTGCGACAGCGAGGTCATGACCTTGGTGGCCTTGTCCAGGTCGGCACCCCTGGGTACGCCGAACCCGGCGACGACGAGCATGTAGCCCTGCCCCTTGGGGCCCGTCGGGGAAGGCAGCATCACCCAGTCGTCGGGCTTGTCCTTGGGAGCATTGACCAGACGGGCCACGTGGTCCCAGCCGACGAGAACCTCCCCGCGTGCCATCGGTTCCTGCAGGTTGTCGTAGTTCGTCGACGCGGGGTTCATGTTCGCCCAGAGTTCCTTCATGTACTTCCAAGCGGTGATCGCGTCGGCGGAGGCGAAGCCGGTGACCTGTCCGCCGGTGAAACTCGGCAGCAGGAAGCCCTGGAAGAAGCGGTGGTAGAGGCCCTTGGGCCCGGCGGGAAAGCCGAAGACCGCCTTGCCGGTGGCCTTCCTGGCGTTGATCGCCCACTGCAGGTACTGGTCGTAGGTCAGTTTGTTCTGGTCGGCACCCGACGGCAGGTACGCCAGCGTCGACTTGTGCGCCGCGACCACGTAGGTGGCCTGCATCCACGGGATGTACTTCACCGTGCTGCCACCGAGCGTCGCCAGCGACCAGAGGTCGTCCGAGATGCCGGCGGAGGACAGTTGGGACTTGACGGTGTCCAGGTCTTCCAGGTTGTCCGCGAGGGTGGCGAGGTCACCGTGCAGGCCCCCCACCAGGCCGATGCTGACCTTGTTCGCCTTGACCTGAGCGGAGACCTGCGTGACGACCTCCCCGGCCGTCATGGAGTTGTAGGCGATCTTGAAGTCCTTGACATGCGTCGAAAGGATCTTCTCGTAGCGCTGCTTCTCTTCGATCGGCGTGAACTGGGTGGAGATGAAGGTGAAGTCTCCACCGCCGGACGTGCTCGCGCCCTGACAGCCCGACAAGGACCCGGCCAGGAAGGGCATCGCGGTCGCCCCGAGACCGAACTTGAGGGCTGTGCGCCGGGAGAGGGGCCTGTCGTTGATCGAAGACATGAAGACCTCCACTGTGGTGGGTGTCGCCGTCGACACCCTTCTGTCAGGCTGCTGAACATAAGTGCCGTCCTCATGGTCGTCAAGGGTTGCAGGGGGTTGTAACGTCTGTATCCATGCACGATCCGCCACGGCTGCAGGCTGCCGCCGCCCCCGCGGGAGTGGCATTGTCCGCCGGTCGGTTGCTGCAACTCATCCGCAGCGAGTCCGGGGTGACCCGTGCACAGTTGTTGGCCCGCACCGGCATGTCGCGGACCACCCTGACCGAACGCCTCGAGCAACTCACCGCCGCCCGCTTGATCCGCGAGAGCCGCAGCACCGATCCGACCGGCGGCCGACCCGCGAAGATCATCGAGTTCGACGCTGTCGACAAGGTCGTGCTGACCATCGATCTCGGGCACACTCACGCCCGGGTGGCGGCCGTGTCCATCGCCGGGGTACCCCTGGCGGCGACCGAGATCGCCGTGAAGGGCAGGTCGCCGTCGGAACTCGTGCTGACTGCATTGATCAAGGCAGCCGAGGAGGTACTGCAACGGTCTCAGGGCTGGGAGGTTGTCGGCATCGGGTTCGGCGTGCCCGCGCCGGTCGTGCAGGAGGGGCAGACCCACTGGGACAGCTCACCGATGCGCGGCTGGTCCGAACGCCTCATCTCCGACACCTTGCAGGGGCGGTGGCCGGTCCCCCTCGTTCTCGAGAACGACGCGCGCGCGTTGGCCATCGGCGAGGACAGCCTGATGTCCTCCACCGAGTCCGGTGTGGACATCCTGCTGGCTGTCAAGTTCGGCTGGGGTATCGGCGCAGGAGTAGTGATGGACGGCCAGCCCTTGCGGGGTTCGACCGGCGCGGCCGGCGACATCGGTCACACCCGTGTCACGAGGGACGGCCCACGCTGCCGGTGCGGTCGACGCGGTTGCCTCGCCGCGTACGCCTCCGGGCGAGCGATTCTGCGGCAGCTGCGGCATCGCCACGTGACCAGCCTTTCTGACGTGGTGACGCTGCTGGACCGCAAGGATCCCGAGGTGACGGCCACCGTTCGGCGCGCGGGTGAGGCGATCGGTCACGTCCTCGGCGGGCTACTCGCCTGCATCAATCCGTCCGTCGTGGTCCTCGGTGGCCTGCTCGGACACCATCCACTGGTCGTGCGGTCCGTCCGCGCCGAGGTGAAGAACAGCACCCTGCCCCGGGTGATCGAGCGGACCAGCATCCAACCCAGTCGTCTCGGGGAGGACGCCGGCACGATAGGAATGGCCCGGCTGGTGGTCCAGTCGCTCTACAGCCCGGAGGCCGTGGACAGCCGGCTAAAACTCCTAACAGAGTGATCTAGCCGATCTTCAACCTGTGGTGCGCGAGCCGCTCACCAAGAGACCTACCGGTGGAGCCCCGCGCGTAGCCGATGCCGATCTCAGTTAGGACGGCGGGGGCCGGGGCGAGCAGTTCGGTGGGCTCCAGCCGGGCGCTGGCATCACGAGCCGGAGGCCTCCTGGTCGTCCCGGGCCGGAACCGTCGTGGTAGGTGGCGGTGACGGCGGCGCGGGCGTTCCAGGTACGGCCCATCTGGGTGGAGCAGCGCGCCGGTGCTATCCAGGCCGTCCGTGGCAGATGCCGGGACGTCGAGAGGTCAGTCAACAGATGTTGCGCCACCGGCGTCCTGTCGCCAGTGTTCTGGCCACCGTCACACCAGCGTAAATCCTTACGCACAGGAACCGTCATTATGATGTGCTCACGCTTTGTCCCTTTTGTGTGGGCTAAATGTTGGATTGGCGTTAACGGTAATCCGGTAATTGGCGAGCAGGCCCTGCGGGCGGGTGACCGTTGGGCGGGCGTTCTCGCCGCCGAGGTTCAGCCTGCGGCGGGTGTCGCTCAGCGTTGGTCGTTCTCCGTCAGCTCGACGACCAGGTTCGGCGACGATGACGATGTCGTGTCCTTCTTCGCCGACCTCGTCGCCGGCGTCGACAGCTACGGATCACCGTCGCCCACCACTGGCGAGCCAGGGGATCGAAGGGCGGCTCGCCCTTCGATCCCCTGGCTCTACCGGCAGCGATCGGACATCCGCTTCCCTGCTGCCGTGGTCGCGGTGGTTCCGCATTTGCTACTTACCGGTGGTGAGGACCATTCGGTAGTGGGCGTCGCCGGTGAGCATCCGGTTGTAGGCGTCGTCCACCTCGGTCAAGGGGCGGGTTTGCGTCATTGGCCGGACGCCGGTGAGTGCGGCGAAGTGGAGAGTTTCCTCGACGTCGCGGGCGGTGCCGGAGGGGTGGCCGTGGACGGTCCGACTGGTGGAGATGATCTGGAACGGGCTGACCTGGATCGGCTCCGGGTCGGCTCCGAGGACGATGAGTTCGCCGTTGTGTCGCAGCCCGTCGATGGTGGCGCTCATGGCTTCGGAGCTGGCAGCCGTGGCTAGTACGACCTTGGCTCCGCCGAGGGCCTGCAACTTCTTGGCGACCTCGCCGGTGGTGCTGTCGATGTAGTGGTGGGCGCCGAGCTCGATGGCCGAGTTGGCCTGGCCGGCGCCGCGGGCGATGGCGACGGTCTCGAACCCGAGCTTGTTGGCGAACTGCACGCCCAGGTGCCCGAGGCCGCCCAGGCCGAGTACCGCGACGAGGTCGCCGGGGCGGGCCGGGCTGCGGCGCAGTGAGTTGAAGGTCGCGACGCCCGCGCAGCCCATCGGGGCCGCCTCGACCGCGCTCATCTGGGACGGGATGCGTGCCAGCGCGGTGGCGGGCACGACCACCGCCTCGGAGTAGCCGCCCGGGTAGGCCCAACCCGGCACCTGGATGCGCTCGCAGTGGATGAAGTCACCTTCGCGGCAGGCCAGGCAGACGCCGCAGTTGCCGCCGAACCAGCCGACCGCGACGCGCTGCCCGGGCTCCCAGTTCTCGACATCGTCGCCGACCGCGTCGACGCGACCGGCGATCTCGTGACCGGTGACCAGCGGGAACGGCACGTTGGGGAACGCGGCGTTGACGAAGGCCCAGTCACTGCGGCACACGCCACAGGCCTCGACGGTGACCCGAACCTGGCCACGGCCGGGTTCGGGCAGTTCGCGCTCGACGATGCTGAACGGGCCTCCGGGTTCGGCGACTTGGGCAGATCGGATCGTGGGCATCGGTACCTCGCTGTGTGGTGGATGGGCGGCGACCTCGTGATCGCCGCCCATCCATCACATCCCTCGAAACCGCACTCTGAGCCGGTCAAACAAGGCCAGCCCTGCCTAGGAACGCCAATACCACTTTCGCGGTTCGCCGCCCGTCTTCCCGATCGGATACTGGATCCGTGGTTTACAACGCCGACCTCAAGGAGTTCCTCCGGTCCCGCCGGGCCCGTCTACGCCCTGAGGAGACCGGCCTCACCGGCACTGCCGGGAGCCGACGGGTGCCAGGCCTGCGGCGGGAGGAGTTGGCGGCGCTCGCGGGCGTCAGCGTTGACTACTACGTACGACTCGAACAGGGCCGCAACCTCAACCCCTCCGAGGCCGTACTCGACGCGATCGCCCGCGCGCTGCGCTTGGACGACACCGAGCGCGCTCACCTGTTCGACCTCGCCAAGCCATCCGCGGGACGCCGGCGCCGTCGCCGCCCGCAACGCGTTTCCGCCGCGACGTATCAGCTGCTCGAGACCCTCGACGAGGCCGCCAGCCCGGCCCTCATCCTGGGCCGGCGGATGGATGTGCTGGCGATCAACCAGATCGGCCGGGCGCTCATCAGCGACTTCAACGCGTTGCCGGCCCGGCAGCGCAACTATGCCCGGTTCATCCTGCTGGATGACAACGCCCGCGACCTGCACCCGGACTGGCAGGCCAACGCCGCCGAGACCGTAGCCACCCTCCGCCTCGACGCGGGCCGCTACCCCGACGACCCTGATTTGTCGGCGCTGGTCGGCGAACTGTCGGTCAAGAGCGAAGACTTCCGGCGCTGGTGGGCCGACCACCAGGTGCTGGCACGCACCTCCGGCACGAAGCGCTACCGCCACCCACTCGTCGGCGACCTGACGCTCACCTACCAGGCCCTCAAATTGCCGGAAGACCCGGATCAGACCCTGTTCATCTACAGTGCCGCGGCCGGCACCGCTGCCCATACCGCCCTGCGCCTGCTTGCGCACTGGAACACCGACACGGCCCAGCTCTCCGAGCCCGCAATCGGCAAGAGCAGCGCCAGCTGACACAGGTAAGCCCCTTCCCTGAACCGACACTTGGGCAGACGCTGCCATCCCGTCCCCAGCGGGATCAGGGACCGCCACCCCAAGCCGGTGGCGCCGGACGACGCCGTCGTCCAGGATGCAGCGGAGTCGGCACCTGTCACGATGGTCCGCCTGCCGGCGAGGACGCTTCGGAGGGGTGGCGCCGGGCGCGGGTCGTATCGGCGATCGCGATCCCGGTGAGGACCGCGGTTGCGGCGAGGGCGACCAAGAGGGGCGGTACGAGCAGGGTCACCGGTGCCGCAGCGGCCAGCACGAGCAGCCCGATCAGCCGATCTGGGGACACCCGGCTGAACACGGCGTATTCGAAGAGGGAACGCCCGGCGAGGAACAGCGCGGGCCCGCCGAGGATGACGGCGACCCAGCCCGGCCTGGTGTGTCCGAGTGGATGGTCGATGACGAGTTCACAGCCAACGGCGGTGACGACGATGCCGGCCACCATGACCATGTGGGCGTATTTCGCCCAGAAGGCGAGGCGGAGTGGGCCCGGGGATGCTTTTATCGCGGTGGCCAGTACCTCCCCAGCACGGTGACTGTAGATCCGCCAGAACAGCACTGTCGTGGCGATCGACACGAGGAAGGCTGCGGTCTGGTACGCCGCGAAGCCGCTGCGGCTGAGAGTCAACGCGGTGACCAGGATCAACTCTCCGAGCGCGATGATAAAGAACTGGCGGTAGCGCTCGGCGAGGTGCTCGGCCGCCACCGACCACTCCCACCTGGGCGCGCGACCCAACCCCGGCGTGGGCCAGCCAAGTGTGCCGCCCGCGTAGTCCACGGCCACCGCCAGCGCCCACAGCGCCCCGCGCGCCGTGCCGTGCACCATGGCTCCCGCGATCCACGGCACCGCGGACACACCGAACCAGACCAGCGCCCGTCCGGGCCTGCGCTTCAACTGGGGGTTACGCACGGCGAGCACAAGGAAGAGCCCGCGGCCGAGCTGGATGGCGACGTAGACGCCGGCGAAGATCAGACCTCGCTCGGCGAACGACTCGGGCGCCGCGGCGGCCAGCACGAGACTGCCGACCAGGGTCGCGATGACCAGCAGTTGTATCACCGGCCGCTGCGGGTCGTACCGGTCGGTCAGCGACGCCGTGATGAACCACACCCACCACATCGCCAACAGCAGCACCAACGTCTGGAAGGCGCCGCGCCAGCTGAGATCATGGGCCAGCCCTCGCGAGATCTGGGTGAATGCGACAACGAACGCCAGGTCGAAGAACAGTTCCAGGAACGTCGTCCGCTGCGGCTCCCCGGGTCGCCGCAGCAGCTCGTCCGCCCTACTCGTCGTCATCGACTCGCCCGTTCTGTCGGCTTTGCACCCGCATCCAAGAAGTCGTACCACGCCGTCGCGCCCGACAGGCCGGCAAGCGCAAGGGGCCGAATGACGACGGCTGGCGCGAGGGGCCCATATCTGGCCGGCTCCGATTAGGCCATTGATGCCCCACCCATCACCCGATCCTGTTACAGGTGTCGGGGCAAGGGGCCCGTTTTGCCCCGAACGATCGGGGAACTCACCGTGCGGTGGGTCGGGCCGCCCCGTGCACGGGAAACCGCGATGGCGGATCCTGGGCGGGATCCTGGACCGATCCGCCGCATGCCTCTGCAGCAAACGTGGCGATACGCGTCAGGCGTTTGCTCCATTGCGAGTTGCGAACCTCGGGTCAAGGAGCCGCGAATGAGCCCGCGCACGGATGTCCCGGCGCTGCAGGGGGTTCCCGCGGCCGGGATCTTTCAAGGGCGCCGCATGGTGGTCGCCAGTGATGCCGACATGGTCCCGTCGGCCTACATCAACGGGCAGCTGGGGCCCCGGGAGGCGGGGCAGGAGGACACGCTCACGGTCATCGAGCTGCCGTTGGCGTTCGACGGCACGTCCCCGACGATCGGCACCGCCCCCGCGCCGAACTCAGTGACCGGACCCCCGGCCGTGCTCGCGGTCGACGCCGACGGCACCCGGGCCTACGTCATCGAGACCCTCGGTCAGCGCGGGCCCGAGGCACAGACGTTGTCGGACCTGGCCCCTGGCAACACTATCCGCGCCTACGACCTCACCAACGGGTCATCGCCGCGGCTGCTGTTCACCGGCACTGCGGGGCACATGCCGCAAGCCGTGTCCCTTCACCCCGACGGCCAGCTTCTCGCCCTGGCCGGCGGCGACGTCTTCTCGCTCGCCAGCCCACAGGCCGAACCGTCGCTGCGCCTGCTCCGGGTCGAGGCTGACCGGTTCGGAGACGAGGTCATGCTCGAGCCGCTCAGTGACGACGGTGAGCCCATAGTGGCGTCCTACGTGGAGTGGCATCCGGGCGGCGATCTGGTGGCTGTGTGCTTCCCGTGGCGGGACGAAGTTCGGCTGTTCGGTGCGCACCGCTCACCGGCACTGCGGCTCGAGCCGCTCGGACCACCGATCAAAACCGGCAAGTTTCCGTTCGCCGGGCGCTTCACCCCGGATGGGCGTCACTTCATCACCACGGACGTTCAATGGGGCCATGACGTCGAAGGCGTGTACGGTGAGCCCGCCGACGGACACCTGTCAGTTCTCCGGATAGATCCACGAACGGGCACAGGCGAGAAGATCGGTGACGCCCGCGTGGGTCGCAGCCCTGAAGGCATCGCCGTCAGCCCCGACGGCCGCTATATCGTCACCTCGAATCTGCGGATGAGTTTCCGCCCCTGGGATGACCCGCGGCTTGACCGGCAAAGCTCCCTGAGCCTGCTCACCTTCGACCCGGCGAATGGTCGTCTCGAGACGGTCGCCGAGGAACTGTTCGACGGCCTGCTCCCGGAAGGTCCCGCCTTCGACGCCGACGGCAAGTTCGTCGTCGTCACGGTGTTCGATCACCTCGACCTCGCCCACCGCCGCGGCGGACTGCGATTCTTCGAGGTGATCCACGACAACGCGCAGCCTCAGCTACGTCCCACGCTCTTCTCTCTCGAGGTCATGCGCGGTGCGCACACCCTCGTCGTCGTGTGACGGACGACCCGACAGCTTGATTCAAGGGCTTGTGCGTATCCCGAGCCCATCGCTGTAGCGCTCGTTCGCGGTCACGCTCGGGATTCTGGCCTTGCCGGTCCCCCTCGGCGCCGATATTGCCCAGCGCCTGTCACGGCGGGCTGCAGAGCTCGGCGACCACCGTGCTGCACTACGGCGGACGAGGACCGGCGTGGGCTGGCCTCGCTCCTCTGGCCGAACATGGACGCCTACGGCGACGTGGACGCCCGGCTCGACCTGGGCCAGCCGGGGCCGTGCCCCTGCGCCGCACCCCGGCATGCCGCCACCTGATCAGCCACGGAGTTGCGATGAACGACTTTGTCGACCTCACCGACCCGCGCGTGAACGAGGTTGCCTGGCGGGCGCGCGATGGGTCGGCTCAGGTTGAAGGAGCCGGCGCGGGCACCACTGGCTGTCGCCATCAAGACGGCTGTCTATCCGTGATCTGATCTTGGCGTGGCAGTGCCGCCTGAGGTCGCTTCGGGCTTCGTGTAAAGGATCTCGCGGGCCTGCTCCGCCGCGCGGATCATCCTCTCGCCGACGAAGTCGAGGAAGCGGGCGATGTTCTCGAGGCGGGCGGCGGCCGGGGTGTCGGGGCCGAGGATGCTGACGCCCTGCCGTGCGGTCTCGGCGAGCTGGGCGTGGGATCGGGCGGCGGCGACCATGCCCTGGTAGAAGACGTCGTCGTCGGCGACGTAGCGCTCGCGGCGGCGTTCGTCGCGTTCCCGGCGGATGAGGCCCTGGCTTTCGAGGAACGTGACCGCTTTGGAGATGGACGCCGGGCTGACCTGGAGGCGCTGGACGAGTTCGGACGCGGTGAGGCTGCCCGCGTCGGTGGTGTAGAGGCAGGTCAGCACCCGGGACATCATCTTGGGCAGGCCCTGTTGCATGAGGAGGGTGGTGAACGACTCCTCGTACTCGCGCACGGCCTCGGCGTCGCGTCCGTGGGCCTGCGGGGGCGCCTGCGGCCCTCGGGGAGCGACCTGCCGGCGCCGGTGGGCGCGGCGTTCGGTGGCGCGGTGGGCCAGGTCGGCCCGGTAGGCGGTGGGGCCGCCGTTGCGCATCACCTCACGCGTGATCGTCGAGGTGGGGCGGTCGAGACGTCTGGCGATCTCCGCGTAGGCGAGCCCGTCGGCCAGCCCCAGCGCGATCTGCTGGCGTTCCTGCTGGGTGAGCCTGCCTCCCGGCATCGCGATCTCCCTTCACGCTTCCTTGATGCCTCCAGCATAGCGTTCACTCCCACTCCAATGCAACGAGAAGGATCCCTGTCGTTGCGTTAAAACCGGGATCGATGCAACGATAACTGTGCCTTTAGCTGCGAAGACACTGGTCGTGCGCAACAAAGCTGTTGTCTGATCTCCGAACGCAACGTAGCGTTTCCGATGCCAGAAACAAGCGCAGGAGGAGAGCACGATGCAGAAGTTCGACACCCCGACCCCGATCTCCGCCGTCCTCGACATCCCCGCCGGGCGCGTCCAGTTCATCGCCGCCGACCGGGCCGACACCACGGTCGAGGTCCTGCCCGCGGACGCCTCGAAGGGCCGCGACGTGAAGGTGGCGGAGCAGACCAAGGTCGACTACAGCGACGGCGTCCTGCGGATCGAGGCCTCGGCGAAGAACCAGATCCTCGGCGCATCCGGATCCATCGAGGTGACGGTCCAGCTGCCCGCCGGTTCCCGCATCGAGGCGAAGGCGGCCGCCGCCGAGTTCCGGGGCGTCGGACGGTTCGGTGACGTCACCTTCGACGGCGCGCACGGCGCGGTCAAGATCGACGAGGCGGCGAGCGTCCGCCTCACCGCCCTCGCCGGCGACGTCACGGTCGGCCGCCTCAACGGCTCGGCTGAGATCAGCACCCAGAAGGGTGACATCCAGATCGTCGAGGCCACTTCCGGCACGGTCGTGCTGCGCACCCAGATGGGCGACGTGTCGGTCGGCGCCGCCCACGGAGTTTCCGCCTCCCTGGACGCCGGCACCACCTCCGGCCGGATCCACAACGCGCTGATGAACGCCGACGGCGCTGCGGCCGGCCTGAACATCCACGCGACCACCGCCTACGGCGACATCACCGCCCGCAGCCTGTGAAGAAGGAGCCATCCATCATGACGAACCTGGCCATCGCGGCGAACGGGCTGCGTAAGTCCTACGGTGACAAGGTCGTGCTCGACGGTGTCGATCTGGCCGTCCCGGAAGGAACGGTCTTCTCCCTGCTCGGGCCGAACGGCGCCGGTAAGACCACCGCGGTCAAGATCCTGTCTACCCTGATCTCCCCCGACCGGGGCTGCGGCGAGATCCGCGTCGGCGGGCATGATCTCGCCGCTGACGCGCAGGCGGTACGGGCCGCGATCGGTGTGACCGGCCAGTTCTCCGCCGTCGACGGCCTGATCACCGGCGAGGAGAACATGCTCCTGATGGCCGACCTGCACCACCTGTCCAAGCGCGAGGGCCACCGCAGGGCGGCTGAGCTGTTGGAGCGTTTCGACCTCACCGACGCCGCGAAGAAACCCGCCTCCACCTACTCCGGCGGCATGAAGCGCCGCCTCGACCTGGCCATGACCCTCGTCGGCAACCCGCGGATCATCTTCCTCGACGAACCGACCACCGGCCTGGACCCGCGCAGCCGCCACAACATGTGGCAGATCATCCGCGAGCTCGTCTGCGACGGCGTCACCGTCTTCCTCACCACGCAGTACCTGCAGGAGGCCGACGAACTCGCCGACCGGATCGCCGTGCTCAACGACGGCAAGATCGCCGCCGAGGGCACCGCCGAGGAGCTCAAGCGGCTCATCCCCGGCGGACACGTGAAGCTGCGCTTCGAGGACCCCGCGGCCTACGGGCGGGCCGCCGCCGCGCTGCGCGAGACCGTGCGCGACGAGCAGGCGCTGACCCTGCAGATCCCCAGCGACGGCACCCAGCGCGAGCTGCGCGCGATCCTCGACCGCCTGGACTCCGCCGGCATCGAGGCCGACACCCTCACCGTGCACACCCCCGACCTCGACGACGTGTTCTTCGCCCTGACCGGCGGCGCCGGCGTCCCCCACCAGGCCAAGGAGGCCCTGCGATGAGTTCCCTCTCCCTCGCCGCACGCGACTCGTCCACGATGCTGCGCCGCAACCTGCTGCACGCCCGGCGCTATCCGTCGCTCACCCTGAACCTGCTGCTCACCCCGATCATGCTGCTGCTGCTCTTCGTCTACGTCTTCGGCGACACGATGAGCGCGGGCATCGGCGGCGGCGGCGCGGACCGCGCCGAGTACATCGCCTATCTCGTCCCGGGCCTGCTGCTGATGACCATCGGCAGCACCGTGATCGGGACCGCGGTGTCCGTGGCCACCGACATGACCGAGGGCATCATCGCCCGGTTCCGCACGATGGCCATCCACCGCGGCTCGGTGCTCGTCGGACACGTCGTCGGCAGCGTGCTGCAGTCGGTCATGAGCGTGGTCCTCGTGGGCGCCGTCGCCGTGGCCATCGGCTTCCGGTCCACGGGTGCCGGCGTCCTGGAGTGGTTCGCGGCGTTCGGGCTGCTCGTGCTCTTCGCCCTGGCGCTCACCTGGATCGCGGTCGGCATGGGCCTGGTCAGCCCGAACGCCGAGGCCGCCAGCAACAACGCCATGCCGCTGATCCTGCTGCCGCTGCTCTCCAGCGCCTTCGTCCCGGTCGACGCCATGCCCGGCTGGCTCCAACCGATCGCCGAGTACCAGCCGTTCACACCCGCCATCGAGACCCTCCGCGGCCTGCTGCTCGGCAGCCAGATCGGCCACAACGGGTGGCTCGCGGTCGCCTGGTGCCTCGGCCTCGCGGTCCTCGGCTACCTCTGGTCGACCTCAACGTTCAACCGCGACCCGAAGTAACCGCCACGACAGCACGGCCCACCACCCGCAACTCGTCTGAGGGCAGGGCGGCGTACACCGACACCCGCGTCGGCGTACGCCGCCCCGACGGCGTTCTCGGCCATTCGCTGGGCCCGCTCCGGCGGACATCGTCGGCTGGAACTCCCGTGGCACGCCGAGCCGTTCGGCCAGCGCGAGCAACCGCCTGCGGAAGAGGTCGCCGCCGGCAAGGGCCCGCCACGGCCAACCCGTGCAGGGCGGTGCCGTACGCCGAGAGCGGGCCGGAAGGGGCGTCCGGCCGGGCCGGCAGTCCGGTCAGGATGTTGCCTGTCGGTTGCGGGGGTTGGCGTGCTTACGCGCGGCGAAACCGTACGCGTCGGCCAACAGGTGCCCGATGGTGCCCAGGGTCGCCTCCCCCGGGTTCACCACACACACCCAGTGCTGGGAGGCGTAGACCGGGTGTGGCATCACGATGTCCACCGCCGCGTGGTCCACCCCGGGCACGGGCGCAGCGCGTACGTTTCGTCCCGGCGCCGCGGCGGGGAACAGCTCCCGGTAGGCGGCCCTGGTCAGCCCGATGTTGAGACGCCAGAAGCCCGGCCTGCTCAGCTGCGAGGCGGTGTCGTAGCGGTCGCCCGTCACGATCGTGGCGAACGGCAGCTGGCGCTCGGCGGGGAGATCGCCGGCCGGGTCGTAGAGGAGGAACGTGTCGCCGCCGGCGTCGAGGGCTCTGACGCCGGCGAAGGTCCGACAGATGTGGCGCTTCATTTCACGGGGTTCCATACCCTCAATTTTTTCATTGAAATGCTATTTGAGGCTTGGGACCGGATGTGGTGGCCCGTGAGCGGAGCAACCCTCAAATCGGCCGGCAAGGTCCCCGAGCGGGACTCGTGCGGTGCCCCGATGCCGGGTCGCATCGCGGTGGCGCGGTGGCACGCGACGGCGGCCCGGGGGCCGCCGGGCGCGCCACCGCGCACGGCTTCAGCCGGTGGGTGCGTCGAGGACGGGGATGAGCTGCTCCTCCTCGTACGTCAGGTGGTCTTCCACTTCGGCGGTGAGGCGCTCGACCTCCCGGCGGACCGTGACCGGGTCGGCGTCGGTGGCGGAGATGACCTGCTGTAGCCGCGCGACGAGCGCCGCGATCTGCCGGTGCTCCCGGCGGAGTCGCTCCAGGGTGCTGGCGAGGTCCGGGCGCCGCGTGTCGAGGGCCGCGAACATGCCGGCGTCCTCGTTGGTGTGGTGGTGGTGCAGCCCCTGGCACACCGTCAGACAGTTGACCCGCAGCTGGGCGCCCAGACCGGGGCCGGAGCGGGCGACCTCGTCGCGGATCAGCGCCAGCTCCCGCCGGAACGCGTCGTGCACCAGTTTGAGGGCCGCACCCCAGGACGTCGCGTTCGGCGGCCCGCCCTCGACCTGGTGCAGTACCACCACGGGGATCACCCGGGCCGTCTTCGCCTGGTACGCGGCCCAGCCGGGGTCGGCCTCCACCGCCCGGGCGAAGACCCGGTCGCGTTCGGCCCCGGTCAGCACCTCGGCCCGCGCCCGGTACGTGAAGACCCCGTCCTCGACGGTGGCCCGCGGGTCGGCCAGCAGGTTGTGGAACCAGTCCGGATGCTTCGGCCCCCGGCGGAGGCGATGACCAGGATGCGTTCCCCGCCGTCGGGCAGGTAGCCGACGGGGGTGGTGTGCGGGGCGCCGGTGCGCGCCCCGGTGGTGGTGAGCAAAATCAGTCGGGCCCCCTCGAACGGCCCGCCGACCCGGCCGGCGTTGGCGCGGAACTCGTCGACGATCTGCTGGTTGAAGTCGTTGGGCATGCTCTGCTTTCCGTGGTGGCAGGAGACGCCACACGGCGGTCCGCCCGCGCGGGCGACCGGCGGTGGCACGGGGATGGGATCACGCAGGCGCGGCGGCGACCGGGCGTGCGGACGAAAGCGGTACGTGATCCGGCGGACGCGGAGGCGTCGACACCGGCGAACGGGCGTCGGCGGGCCGCGGGCCCGCCCCGCGCTCACGAAATGGCCGGGTGCCCTGTCCGCTCGTGGCCCATGGCCGACCCGGCAGTCACGGTTGCGACCCTAGTGTCCCACCGTGTCCGGAGGCAACGGCTGTCGCGACCGCCGGACACGATTTGCAGCGCGGCGGGTCCGGCTGCCACCGTCGGGGCATGCACGCCTTGACCGGAGCCGACGTCGACCGGGCGGTGGCCGAGATGACCACGGTGCTCGCCCCCCACACCGGGCGGGACTGGACGGTCACCGCCGGGGACCTGGAGTGGAGCTGCTGGACCACCGCCGCGCACGTGGCACACGACCTGCTGGCGTACGCCGGTCAGGTCGCCGGGCGGCCCGACGCCGGCTACCTGCCCTTCGACCTGGTCGTCTCCCCCACCGCGCATCCGGGTGAGGTGCTCCGGGTGGTCACGGCGTGCGCGGGGCTGCTGCGCGCGGCGCTCGACGCCGCCGACCCGCGGGCCCGGGCGTGGCACTTCGGCCCGTGTGACCCGGCGGGCTTCGCCGCGATGGGCGTGGCCGAGACGGTGCTGCACACCTACGACATCACCCGGGGGTTGGGGGTGGCGTGGGAGCCGCCGCAGCGGCTCAGCGCCGGCGTGGTGGGCCGGCTCTTCCCCGACGCCCCCGACGGCCCGGCGCCGCGGGTGCTGTTGTGGCTGACCGGTCGCGGGGAACTGCCCGGGCGGCCCCGGCGGACCTCCTGGTCCTGGCGGGCGGCGGTCGACTGAGCGCCGACGGCGATCGGGGCTACGCCGCCCG
>NZ_JAMOKF010000578.1 GCF_023656545.1 Micromonospora phytophila
TCCGGCGACGCCGTCGGGCCGGTCGCCGGGCTGCGCTGGCTCGGCGCCCCCGAGCTGCTGGCCGGTTCGGTGGCGCTGCTGCTGGTGTCGGTGCTCGGGCTCTTCGGCGTCGCCACCCGGCTGCGGGTCTTCGTGGCCGGCGCGTCGGCCGGGTTCTGCGGCGCGCTGTCGTCCCTCGGCGGGCTGCTGCTCAGCCCGGAGGGCACCGCGGCGATCCTGCTCTGCGTGCTGGTCTTCGCCGTGGGGGCGATCCCGCTGCTGGCCATCCGGCTCGGCAAGGTGCCGCTGCCCCCGATCACCCTGCCCACCGGCGAGCCGGGCGGGTCCGACCGGGCCCGGGACCTGCCGGACCGGGGACGGGTCTACGCGGCGGTCGCCCGGACGGAGGAGATCCTGACCGGGATGCTGCTCGGGCACGCCGTGCTGGCGGTCGCCGCCGCGGTGGTCCTCGGCCTCTCCGGCGGGACCGCGGGCCGGGTGCTGCTGGCGGTCGCCGCGACCGTGCTGCTGCTGCGCTCCCGGCTGTTCGTGGCGCTGCGGCACCGGGTGCCGACCGTGGTCGCCGGGCTGGCCGGGTACGCCGTGCTCGGCGCCGTGCTCGCCGACCGGTCCGGTCCGGCCGGCCTGCTCGCGCTGGTCGTCGGCGGGCTGGTGCTGGCGCTGGTCACCGTGGCGGCGGGCACCACGTACGCCCGGCGGCCGGTCTCCCCGTACCTCGGTCGGATCGCCGACCTGACCGACACCGCCCTGGTGGTGTCGGTGGTGCCGGTCGCCTGCGCGGTGCTCGACCTGTACGAACGGGCCCGCGGGCTGCTCGGCTGAGCGGCCTGCGGGCCCGTCGGAAGTCGTGTCGGGGGGGTCAGTGCGCGGACTCGCCGCGCGCCTCGGCATCCCTGGCGCGCTGGTACGACGCCACGATCTCGGCCTCGGCCTCGATCCGCCCCACCCAGGTGGCGCCCTCGACGGACTTGCCCGGCTCCAGGTCCTTGTACACCTCGAAGAAGTGCTGGATCTCCAGCCGGTCGAACTCGCCGAGGTGGTGGATGTCGCGCAGGTGCTCCTGGCGCGGATCCTCGTAGGGCACGCAGAGGACCTTGTCGTCCCCGCCCTTCTCGTCGGTCATCCGGAACATGCCGATGGTGCGGCAGCGGATCAGGCAGCCCGGGAAGGTCGGCTCGGGGACCAGCACGAGCGCGTCCAGCGGGTCGCCGTCCTCGCCCAGGGTGCCCTCGATGAACCCGTAGTCGGCCGGGTACTGGGTGGACGTGAAGAGGGTGCGGTCCAGCCGGATCCGGCCGGTCGCGTGGTCCACCTCGTACTTGTTGCGGTGACCCTTCGGGATCTCAACCGTCACGTCGAAATCCATCTGCACGCTCCCTCGTTTGCCCACGCTGGCTGACGGAACCAGCGGCACCGCCGCTCCCGGGCAGGGTGAATGCCCACCCGCCGGCTCCGGCCGCCGCATAGTGTTCGGACCGAAGTAGTGTCACCCAAGCAGATTTTCGCGGCAGGAGGAGGGGGTCGTGGGGAGGGAAGATTCACACTACCGTCCGGACGGCGACGCCGGACGGGGTCCCGGACGATCCGCCTCCGGAGGTGCCACCGGACGGGTGCCGGTGCCCGACGCCCACCCTGCCCGCCCGCCGGGAACCCCGGGCGAGACCGGTCAGGTGTACGGCTCGCCCGCGGACCGCTCCGCCGGCGAGCGGGGTGCGCCGCCGCCCTGGCGGCCGCCGTCGGACGGCCGTCCCGCCGACCCGACTCCCGGCCGTTTCCCCGCCCTCGGCGTACCCGACCGTCCGGCGACCGGCCGGGCCGCCCCGTTTCCGGGCCACGGCCAGCCGGGCCACCCGGGCCAGTCGCC
>NZ_JAMOKF010000579.1 GCF_023656545.1 Micromonospora phytophila
GACCGGCCTGCCCGACGTCGACGGGCCGGGCGAGGACGAGTGGGACGCTCTCGCGGACGAGGCCGGCGGGCTCGGGGCCGGGGCGGACCCGGCCGGTGACGGCGGGTCGTCGGTCGACCCGGGAGCGGGGATGACGCACGCCTGGATCTTCACCGGCCCGCCCGGGTCCGGCCGGTCGGTGGCGGCGCGCGCCTTCGCCGCCGCCCTGCAGTGCGTGCACGGCACCGGCTGCGGGACGTGCCCCGGCTGCCACACCACCATGACCGGCACCCACGCCGACGTCCGGCTGGTGGCGCCGGAGGGGCTCTCCATCGGCGTCAACGAGATGCGCGCGCTGGTGCTGCGCGCCGCGAGCACCCCGTCCGGCGGGCGCTGGCAGGTGGTGGTCATCGAGGATGCCGACCGGCTCACCGAGGCGGCCGGCAACGCGCTGCTCAAGGCGGTCGAGGAGCCTCCGCCGCGGACGGTCTTCCTGCTCTGCGCCCCGTCCACCCACCCCGACGACATCTCGGTGACCATCCGGTCGCGCTGCCGGGTCGTACCGCTGCGGCAGCCGCCGGCCGCCGCGGTGGCCGAGGAGCTGGTCCGCCGGGACGGCGTCGCGCCCGACATGGCGCAGTGGGCGGCGGCGGCCGCGCAGGGTCACGTGGGACGGGCCCGGCGGCTGGCCCGCGACCCGGAGGCGCGCGGGCGCCGGGAGTCGGTGCTGGCGGTGCCCCGCCGGCTGACCGGCGTCGGCGCCGCCTTCGACGCGGCGTCCACGCTGATCGAGGCGGCCGAGGCGGAGGCCGAGGCGTCGGTGGCGGAGAGCGACGCCCCCGAGCGGGCGGCGCTGGAGACGGCGCCCGGCGCGGGCGGCACCGGGCGGGGTGCGGCCGGCGCGATCCGCGGCGCCGCCGGGCAGCTCAAGGACCTGGAGAAGCGGCAGAAGTCGCGGGCCACCCGCGCGCAGCGCGACGCGCTGGACCGGGCCCTGGTCGACCTGGCCGGCTTCTACCGGGACGCGCTCACCATGGCGCTGCGGGCCCCCGTCGCGCCGGTGCACACCGACACCGCCGCGCTGGCCGCCGCCGGCGCGGAGAAGTGGGACGCCGAGGGGTCGCTGCGCCGACTGGAGGCCGTGCTGGCCTGTCGGGCGGCGATCGAGGCGAACGTCAAGCCCCGGATCGCCGTCGAGGCGATGATGCTCTCGCTCTGGAAGGGCTGACCTCGCCGGTCCCGTGCGCCGGACCGGCTGTCCACAGCCATCGACACGCGCGATTGCCGTGAGGTACGGTCCGGTGTGCCGTGGTGACGGTGGCGGCACGCTCAGTGAGTTTTCGCCCGGGAGGAGTCCGCCGATGCCGCGGGGGGAGATCGACGAGGCCTGGATCGAGGAGGCGGTGCGGCGCTACCGCCGGATCGAGTCCCTCCAGGCCGAGTTCGACCAGGCGGTGTCGACGGTCGAGGTGACCGTCCGGTCGCCGGACGGGCTGGTCGAGGTGGTGGTGACCGCCGGGGGGCGGATCACCGACGTCCGCTTCCTCGGCCCGCTGCACACCCGCAGCCCCCGGGACGTCGCCGGTTCCGTCCAGGCCGCGGTCACCGCGGCGGCCGATGCCGCGCAGTGGGCGCGGGAGAAGCTGCACAACGAGACCTTCGCCGCCTACCGGCCGCTCGCGGGAGCCTGAGATGGAGAGCCTGCGCGCCCTCGCCGCCCGACTGGACGAGGCGAGCGAGACCATGACCGGGGTGTCCCGCACGGTCACCGCCGGCGACCCGCCGCAGGCCGCGTTCGGCGCCGACACCGCCGGCCGGCCCGGCGAGATCGGCCGCGCCCTGCACCGGCAGTGGGCCGCCGCCACCGGCGACCGGGCCC
>NZ_JAMOKF010000580.1 GCF_023656545.1 Micromonospora phytophila
CGAGCTGGCCGGTCGCCCGGTGACCTGGTTCGCCAGCCGGGACGAGGCGGCCCGCCGCTACCTGCGGGTCGCCGGCCTGAACGGACTCCTCGCCCCCGACCATCCGGTGGTCGACGCCGGGTTGCGGCAGGTCGACGGCCGGTGGCGGCTGGCGATGGATCCGGCCGCGTTCGGCGTGGGCGAGCCGGACCTGCCCGCCCTGCTGGCGGCGACCGACGTGCCGGTGCTGCTGGCCCGCGGCGAGCACGACCCACTGGTCACCGACGCCCAGCTCAAGGAGCTCGGCGTTCCGGTCACCACCCTTCCCGGTCTCGGCCACAACGCCCACGTCGAGGACCCGGGGGCCGTCCTCGCCCTCGTCGACCCCTACCGCTGACCGACCCGCCCCGGCTCCTCGCCGACCGGGCGTCGCCCGTGGGCCTGCCTGGATCACCACGCCCCAGGGGTCGACGCGGCCGGGCCGGGCGGCGGGTGCCGCCCGGCCCGGCGCGGGGAAGATGTGAAGAACGTTGCCGCCAGCCCGGCCACCAACGACGGCGCCGCGCCGCTCCCGGCGGCGAGGGCCGGGGAGCGGCGCGGCGTGGTGGAACCAGGGATCAGGTGGTGGCGGGAAGCGCCGCCGGGGTCGACCCGTCGGCCGTCCGCGGCGCCGGCACCGGGCCGCCGGCGTCCAGCTCCCGCCGCGCCGCGCCGAGGAAGGCCTCGGCGTACGAGTCGGCCGGGAAGTCGCCCAGGTAACGGCTCCGGGTGGCCCACCGCGTCCCGGCCAGCGGGTCGGTGTCGAGCAGCTGCGCCAGCACCTCGTCGACGTTCGACATGTCCCGGCGCAGGACGTAGCCCGACCCGGCGAGTGGGAATTCCTCGGCGAACCGGTCGCCGGAGTCCACCATGTCGGTCACCGCGTACGGCTTGCCGGAGTAGAGGTAGTCCGAGATCACCCCGGAGACGTCGGAGACCAGGGCGTCCGAGCGGTTCACACACTCGGTCAGGGTCAGCTCCCGGCTGGCGGCGGCCCCGAAGACGTGCTGCCGGCCGGTGCGGGCCCGGTCCGCGGCGAGCAGCTCGGTCAACCGCCCCAGCTGCCGGGCCGAGGCCGGGTTCTGCGAGGTGTACGGGTGGGCCCGCAGGATCACCGTCGCGCCCCGGTCGAGCAGCCGGCGCAGCAGCGTCTCGGCCACCGGCAGCGAGCAGTAGTTCGCGTCCGCGTGGTGCCCGGTCCAGGTCGGCGTGTAGAGCACGGTCGGGTTGGCCGGGCCGTGCGTCGGCTCCGGGCGTACCTCGATCGACTCGACCTGCGGGCGGCCGACGATGACGAACTTCTCCGCCGGGATGTCCACCCCGGCGCGGGCGTACCGGTCGATCGCCGCCCGGCCGGCGACGAAGATCCGGTCGAAGATGGCCGAGACCGGGTTGGCGCTGGGGGCCTTGTCGCTGTCGCCGTGGTGCAGCTGGATGTGGGTCAGCTGGGTGAAGCGGATGCAGTGGCTGTTCTTCGCGCCATGGTTGACGTAGAACGCCACCCGCAGGCTCGGCACCAGCGCCTCGTCCATCGCCTTGAGGGTGGGGCAGTAGACCACCGGCGCGCTGGTGGCCGCCGCGACGGTGGACAGGAACTCCGGCTCGCGCAGCATCACCACGAACGGCCGACCGATCCGCTCCAGGTACGGCAGCCACATGGTGACCTGGTACTCGGAGCCGGGCGGCGCGGAGAAGTGGAGCAGGAACTCGGGCCGGTGCCGGCGCAGCGCCCGGGAGACCGCCGAACCGCCGGCCGGCGGCCGCAACCGTCGCCGGGCCAGGTCCAGCGCGACCGCGCCGGCGGCGACGCCGACCAGCA
>NZ_JAMOKF010000581.1 GCF_023656545.1 Micromonospora phytophila
GGTGCCCGGGGATGTTGGCCACCGAGAGGGTGAACTCGTTGGCGCTGTCCCCCGCCCCGGCGCGGACGTCCACCCGCCCGGTGTCGACCTGGTGGAAGTCCTGGTAGCGGAACATGATGTCGAACAGGCGCCGCCCGCCGGCCTGCCGTTGGATCGACGGCAGCGGGAAGCGGCGGTGCGCGTACACCTCGGCCTCCCGGTCGAAGACCTGTCGGAGCAGTTCCCGCCAGGTGCGGGCGGTGACGTCGTGGGCGAAGGGCAGGGTGTTCAGGTACATGCCGTAGACCCGTTCCGCGCCGGGGGCCTCCGGTCGGGCGCTGTACAGCACGCCGGTGTGGAAGCGCGTCTCGTTGGTGGCGGTGCTGAGCACCTTGAGGTGCGCGGCGAGCAGCACCGTCTTGAACGAGGTGCCGGTGTCGCGGGCCAGCTCGCGCAGCCGGTCCTCGATGTCGCGGAAGAAGACCGGCAGCTTGACGTCCTCCCGGGTGGCGTCGGGCCCGTCGCCCCAGTGCGGGGGGAGCGCGCAGACCGCGTGGGTGTCGACGATCCGCTGCCAGTAGGCGCAGTCGTCGGCGGAGCCGAGGGAGGCCAGTTCGGCGGCGACGAAGTCGGCGTACCGGACGGGGGTCGGGGGCTGCGGCTCGGGTTCGCCGCCGTCGGCGTACCGGCGGTAGAGGTCGAGCACCTCCATCAGCAGGGACTGCTGGCTCCATCCCTCCGTGATGGCGTGGCAGTGGGTGAAGCCGAGGTGCCAGGCGGTGCTCTCCACCAGGGCGGCGACCCGCAGCAGCGGGGGCCGAGCCAGGTCGAACAACCGGGCACGCTCGGCGGCGATGTGGTCGCGGCGGGCCTGCTCGAAGCCGTCGGCGTCGAGGTCACGCAGGTCCCGCACCGTCACCGGCAGCTCCGCGTGCGGGTGCACCAACTGCATCGGCACGCCGAAGCCGTCCAGGTCGAACGATGTACGCAGCATCTCGTGCCGCGCCACCACCGTCGCCGCCGCCCGCCGCAGGGCCGCCTCGTCGAATGGACGACCGTCTGCGATGCGGAACGTCGCGGTGTTGTGGTACCGGTTCACCGACGCGTCCGCCAGCATCTCCACCAGCATCCCCAACTGCACCTGTGACAGCGGATACGCGTCGGTCACCCCCTCGGGCAGCCGCGCCCGATCCTCGGCTGAGATCAACGCGAAGGGCGCCACCGCGGTTTCGTCCACCGTGGACCCTTCGTCGAGCTCCGCCGCCAGGGCGGCCACCGTCCGGTGGGTGAAAACATCCCGGACGCCGACCTGGAAACCCTCGGCCCGCAACGCACCGACCAGGGCGATCGCCCGGATCGAGTGCCCACCCACGTCGAAGAAGCTGTCCTCCACACTCACCCGCTCCAGGCCGAGCACCTGACACCACACCGCCGCGATCCGCTCCTCCACCGCCGTACGCGGGGCCACGTGGGCCCGGCCGGTGGCGGCGTCGTCGGGGGCGGGCAGGGCGCGACGGTCGAGCTTGCCGTTGGCGTTCAACGGAATGTGCTCCATCGGCACGAGCACCGACGGGACCATGTACTCCGGCAGCCGGGCCGCGAGCCGGTCGCCGAGGTCGGCCGGAACCTCACCGACCACATAGGCGATCAGCCGGACCTTGCCCGGCTCGCCGTCGGCGACCACCGCGGCGTCGCGGACGCCGGGCAGCTCCCGCAACGCGGAGCGGATCTCACCCAGCTCGATGCGGTAGCCACGCACCTTCACCTGATCGTCGACCCGGCCGAGGAACTCCACGTTCCCGTCCGCCGACCACCGCGCCAGATCCCCGGTCCGATACAACCGGG
>NZ_JAMOKF010000582.1 GCF_023656545.1 Micromonospora phytophila
GCGGGCGGCGGGTTGGGCGGGGACGCGGGGGCGGACCGCCGGCCGCCAGGCGCGGCCGTTGGCGTAGATCACCCGGAAGCCGAGGTACGACGCCAGCGGCGCCCAGTGCGCTGAGCCCATCCGCAGCTCGGCGGCGTTGTGCCGCTGGCCGTTGGCCAGCACGTCGAGCAGCACGGTCTCGAAGGCGGCCGACTCGACCCAGTCGACCTCCCGGGTGAAGCCGCAGATCAGCGCGGCCCCGGTGGCGTCGAGGAAGTCCCGCAGCGCGGCGTCGGAGGCGCGCAGCACCGAGCAGCTGCCGAAATAGAGCCGCCGGCCGTCGCAGCGACCGGCCATCAGCTCGGCGACGTCGGCGAGGTCGACCGATTCCCAGTCGGTGAGGCAGAGCCGGCTCGGCTCGCCGTGCATGGCGAAAAAGCCCACCCGGTAGTCGGCGTACTGCTTGAGCAGCCAGCGGTCGATGAAGTAGAAGAGCTCGTCCCGGGTCGCCGCGTCCTTGTGGATGAACCGGATCTTGCCGAGCCGTTCGAGCAGTTCCAGGGTGGGCAGCACCGAGCCGCGCTCGTTGAGGTCGCGGTGCCACTGGCCCTCGACGCAGAAGACGCCACCGCGCGCCACGCCCACCTCCCCGTCCAACGGCGGTGCTGACGTTACCGGCTCCGGCCGTCCGGAGAACATCACCCTCGGTGTGACGGGAAGCGACTTACCGTCCCGTTCGCGGGTTCCTGCGGTTCGTCGGGAGCGAATGGGTGATTCGCAAATGGGCGCAATTGCCAGGCAAGACACAGGAACAGCAGATCGTGAGGACAATTCTCGTTAATCGCCGTCAACCGCCCCAGCGACTGCCAAGGTGGAAATCGCGGGACGTCCCGGTCGATGTCCCGGAGGCCACCCCATTCACTCTCCTATCGGGAGGACTTCTGTGCGCAGGAACACCTTGAAGCGGGCGATTGTCGCACTCGCCCTGGCATTGCCGGGCGCCGCGATCGCCACGGTGGTCGCCGCGCCAGCGGCCCATGCCGACGGCTGCTACACGTGGAACCGCAACCTCTACCAGGGCCGCTCCGGCAGCGACGTCCGCCAGCTGCAGATCCGGGTCGCCGGCTGGGCCGGCTACCGGGACATCGTCGAGAACGACGGGCGCTTCGGACCGAAGACCGCCGCCGCGGTCAAGCGGTTCCAGTCGGCGTACGGGCTGCGGGCCGACGGCGTCGCCGGGCCGCAGACCTTCGCCAAGATCTACGAACTCCAGGACAACGACTGCACCCCGCGCCACTTCGCCTGGACCGAGCTGGACGACGGCTGCGGTCGCGGCGGCTGGAGCGGCGGCCCGCTCACGCCCGCCGAGACCCGGCAGAACGCCCTGCGCACCATGTGGAAGCTGGAGGCGATGCGACACGGCCTCGGCGACAAGCCGCTCTACGTGAACAGCGGCTTCCGCAGCCGCGCCTGCAACAACCAGGTCGGCGGGGCGTCGGACAGCCAGCACCTCTACGGCAACGCCGCCGACGTCGTCTCGCGTACGTCGTCGCTCTGCCGGATCGCCCAGGACGCCCGCAGCCGCGGCTTCAGCGGCATTTACGGCCCCGGCGCCCCGGACCACGACGACCACGTGCACGTGGACTCGCGGCGGGAGAACAACCGCGACCGCACCTCGAACACCACCGACTGGTCGGCCCCGGACTGCGGGGTCCGCTGAGCCTGACGGACGGCGACGCCGGCCCGGACGCGGATGGGGAAACCCGCGTCGGGGCCGGCGTCGTCCTGCCCCGGGTCGCCGCTGGCGGGCGTACCTGCGCTCAGCTCGCCCGGGGCCAG
>NZ_JAMOKF010000067.1 GCF_023656545.1 Micromonospora phytophila
GGCCAACTCGTCGGGCGGGACGTCGTCGCGGACGTCGCCGGCGCGCGCGGCCTCGACCAGCAGGTCCCGGACGAGGTCGTGCAGGTGCTGGCGCGCGTGGGCGACATGCTCGCCCCGGTGCAGCCGCGTCACCGCGTCACCGCCGTGCGGGGCGCGGGTGGTCGACGCGTACGCCGCCAGCACCGCCCGTAGCCGCGCGGCCGGGTCCGCAGCCCGGTCGCGGGCCGCCACGAGGTCGGCGACGTGTCGGCGCACCTGGCGCTCGTGCCAGGCGATCAGGATCGCCTCGACGTCGGAGAAGTACTTGTAGAGGGTGGCCCGGCCGATGCCGGTCCGCTCGGCGATCCGGGACATGGTGACCGACGTCGGCCCGTGCTCGGCCACCAGCGCCGCCGTGGCGTCCAGCGTCGCGTCGCGCACCGCGCGCCGGTGCGCCTCGATCGTGTCGTTCCACAGCTTCGGCACCAGCCGGACCATACACCACGACGCGGCCTGGACGCCTTGTCTTGACAGAGACACTCTGTCTCGATAAAGCTGACGCCGTTCCGCCCGGAACCACGCAGAGGGAGATACGGATGGCCGGTCAACGTCCCGGGGCTCGACAGGGCCCCGGCATGCCCCGCTGGGTGAAGGTGCTCGCGCTCGTCGCGTTCGCGCTGGTCCTGCTCTTCGTCATCGTCCAGCTGACCGGGTTCGGCGGCGGGCACGGCCCGGGCCGGCACCTCTCGCAGGACGGGCCCGGTCAGGTCGCGCCATCGGGTCGGGTCGTCGCGTCGCCCGGGCAGGCGAGGTGATCCTGCCGCCCGGTCCCCGCAAGCTGGCGCTCACCCTGCACGTCACCTCGTCGGTGGGGTGGCTCGGCGCGGTCCTGGCCTTCCTCGCCCTCGCGGTGGCCGCGCTGACCAGCCGGGACGCCGACGTCGCCCGGGCCGGTGGGATCGCGATGAACCTGACGACCCGGTTCGTCATCGTCCCGCTGGCTTTCGCGTCCCTGCTGACCGGGCTGCTCTCGTCCCTGGGCACGCACTGGGGGCTGGTGCGCCACTACTGGGTGCTGGTGAAGTTCCTGCTGATCGTCGTCGCCACCGCGGTGCTGCTGCTCCAGGTGGGGCCGATCGGCGCCCTCGCCGACGCGGCGACGGGCACCGGGCCGGCCGACGTCGGGTTGCGCGAGGCGCGCGCCTCGGCGGTGGTCCATGCCGCCGGCGGCCTCCTCGTCCTGCTCGGAGCCACCGTGCTGGCGATCTACAAGCCCCGCGGCATGACCCGCCACGGCTGGCGCCACCAACCGGACCGCCCCCGCCCGACCTCCCCGCGTTGATCAAGAAGTTTGCGTCCGTTCCGAGCCGCCGGGTCCAAGGACGCAAACTTCTTGACCAACCCATGCGTGGGTCAGCCGCGCAGTCCGGCGCGGCGCTCGGCGTCGGCCTTCATCCGGGCGGCGCGGTCGATGTCGGCCTGCTGGACGGCGGCGACCGAGCCGAAGATGCTGACCGCCTCGTAGTACGTCCAGGCCAGGCTGTAGCAGGCCGGCCGGACGACGACGTTGTACGTGGCGCAGACGCGCTTCAGGTCGGCGTAGAAGGCGCTGTCCAGGCGGGGCTTGTTCGCGGAGAACTGGCCGACCGCCTTGTAGTTGCGGTAGCCGAAGTCGTGCCGGTAGCAGGAGAGGGCGAAGTTGAAGCCGAGCGGGTTGTCCGGGCTGGACGAGCAGTAGTCGGTCGACCAGTCGAAGGCGTACTCGGACCAGGCGGCCTTGTTCAGGCGTCCGGCGTTCCAGGCGTTGTAGCTGGTGGCGCTGGTCTGGGTCCAGCTGGACAGGACCGAGAGCTTCTGCTCGACGGTGACGGCGGCAGCGGGGGAGGAGACCCCGAGCACGACGAGCAGCGCGAGCGCGCCCGAGGCGAGCAGGGTGGCGAGACGTCTGGGCACGGTTGCCTCCGCGGGGGTGTGCGTTGGACGGTCGGTCACCGGCAGGTCACCGGGTGCCGATCAGTCTCGATCAATCGGCATACGTTGATCTGTTCCCCACGTGGACAATTGGTGACAGGTGCCGAAACAGACCAATGCCCCGGGCGTCAGGAGCGCCCGGGGCATCCGGTCCGTCGTCAGCGCACCACGAAGGACGGCGGGCTGGCCGGGCTCTCGTTGGCCAGCCGGTCGAGCGCGGTCACGTGGTACGTGTACCGCTTGCCGGCCTCGGCGGTGGTGTCCACCCAGGACTGGGTGGCGGAGCCGTCGGCGCGCACCGTGTCGACCAGGTGCGCGGCGTCGGCGAAGTCGCACCGGTCGGCCAGGCCGACCCCGTCGAAGCGGTAGATCGCGTACGACGTGGCGGTGCCGAGCGGGCCCGCGCCGTCGGCCGGCTGCCGCCAGCTCAGCCGGACCCCGTCGTCCTGCCGCCCCGTGTCGGTGATCACCGGCATGAGCAGCGGCTTCGCCGGCAGGTGCGACATGGTCGGCACCAGCGCCGGCCGGGAGTAGTGCTCGGCGGCGTAGATGTCCGTCGCGCCGAGCCGGTTGGCCCGGACCTGGACGGCCGAGAAGTGGACGTTGCCCAGCACCTCGGGGTACTGCCGGTTCAAGGTCAGGTGGTCCGACAGCTCACGCGGGTTCTGCCAGAACGGCCCGTACGCCGGGTCGCCGCTCTTGTAGTCCGCCTGCCCGATGTAGAGCTGCACCCGGGTGCCGGAGACCACGTCCGCCCACCACGGCACCAGCCGGGCGTAGTCGGCGGCCGGGTACTGGCCGATGTACCAGTAGAGCTGGGGCACCACGTAGTCGATCCACTCCTGCTTGACCCACTTGCGGGTGTCGGCGGAGATGATCTCGTACGACTGGCTGCCGGTGGTGTCCGAGCCCAGCGGGTCGACGGTCTTGTTACGCCAGATGCCGAACGGGCTGACGCCGAACTTCACCCACGGCTTGACCGACTTGATCCTGGCGTTCATCTCCTGGATCAGCAGGTTGATGTTGTCCCGCCGCCAGTCCGCCCTGTCGGTGAACCCGCGGTGGTACGCCGCGAAGGTTGCGTCGTCGGGCACCTGGTGGGTGCCGCTCGGGTACGGGTAGAAGTAGTCGTCGAAGTGCACGCCGTCGATGTCGTACCGGCTGACCGCGTCCATCATCGCGGTCTGCACGAACTCGCGGACCTCGGGGATGCCGGGGTTGTAGTAGAGCCGGCTGCCGGCGACGCCGGCCGGCGGGTAGGCGAAGGTCCACTCCGGGTGCTCGCGCACCGGGTGGTTCGGCGCGAGCTTGCTGATGTCCGCGCCGGCACCGCCCGGGGCCGGCATGGAGACGCGGTACGGGTTGAACCAGGCGTGGAACTCCAGGTTCCGCTCGTGCGCCTCGGCAACGAGGAAGGCCAGCGGGTCCCAGCCGGGGTCCTGGCCCCGGATCCCGGTCAGGTACTCCGACCAGGGCTCGTGCGGCGACGGCCAGAGCGCGTCGGCGGTCGGCCGGACCTGCACCACCACGGCGTTGTGGTTGAGCCGTTCGGCGAGGTCGAGCAGGCCCCGGTACTCGGCCTGCTGGGCGGCGACCCGGTCCGGCGCGGTCTGGGACGCCTTGGTCGGCCAGTCGATGTTCACGACGGAGGAGATCCACATGGCCCGGAACTGCCGCTTGGGCGTGGCCGGGTCGGTGACGCAGGTGGTGGTGGAGGCGGCGGTCGCCGCGTCGGGCGCCGCGCTCGCGGGCGTGGCGGCGACGAGCGCGCCGAGCATGGCCGCGGCCAGCCCGGCGGCTCCGAGCCGAATTGCCTTCATGCGGTGTGTCCCTTCCTGGGGCTCCCGTGTCAGGGTTCGTCGCGGCGCTCTCGGCAAGATTCGCCGTGGGCTATCTACCGCTGGTAGGAAATTTTCACACCTTCCGCGTGCTGCGCAAGGGTCTGCGCCGGATCGATCCGTTCGTCGGTTCGCCGGTCGGCCGGGTGGCCCGGGCCATCGTGCCGAGGGTGGCGACGCGCACACGGCGGGTAGTGACCTGATTGGGGGGAGAAGTGGGGATTGGCACCGGTCCGGGCTGGGCAGCATCGCCGGTCACCGGCTGCCATGGGGGTGGTCGGACGGTGGGAGGAGCGAACGCGGTGTCCGTGCTGCGCACCAAACCGGAAGAACCGGCTCGCTCGTCGTTCGTCGTCCCCGGATTCCCGGGAACCGGCTGCCGTCTGATCTCGCAGGTGGGATCCGGCGGGTCTCAGGGTGGGTTCCGGCTGTCCCGGGGTGGGTTCCGGCTGGTCTCGGCGTGGGTTCCGGCTGGTCGCGGGGTGGGTTTCCGGGGAGCCCGACCCGCTCGCGGTCCGGTCGGCGCCTTTCGATGTACGAAGACAGCGCGGCACCCTGTCGTCTCGGGTGCCGCGCTGTCGGTGCCTCGGGGGTGGTGGGTGCTGTCTTCGGGGCTGGGCGGATTCCGGAAGGTCCTCGGTCAGGGCCTCTTCTGTGGCCCTGCCGTGGGGCCCTTGACCACTGGTCTGCCGTCGGTCCAGGTGACCTCGTCGAGCCAGACCTGGCGGCCGGGGTCGGTGGTGCCCTCCTGGCCCGGCGGCCAGGCGTGGTAGAGCAGCCAGGTGCGGCCGTCCTTGACGACCATCGAGGCGTGCCCCGGGCCGGAGGCGGCCTCGTTGGTCTTCAGGATCGGGTTCTCCGGGGCCTTCACACACGGGCCGGTCGGGCTCCCGCAGATCGCGTAGCCCTCGGCGTACTCGGCCCGGTCGTAGGCGTTGGCGGCGAAGAAGAGGAAGAGCCGGCCGTCCTGGCGGTGGAAGAACGGACCCTCGATCAGGGTGCCCTCCCACGGCTCGGTCTGCTTCAGCAGCTTCGTCGGCTCGCCGACGAGGGTCAGCCCGTCAGGGGAGAGGCGCTGCGACCAGAGCCAGGTGTCCACTCCGACGGCGTTGCCGTCGTTCTTCCAGAGCAGCCAGAGGCTGCCGTCGGTGTCCCGGAACGGGCTGGCGTCGATCGCCCCGCCCAGCTCCGCCTGGCAGATCAGCGGCCCGGTCGAGTCGTCCCGGTACGGCCCCTGCGGGGCGGCGGCCACCGCCCGACCGACGCACTGCCGGCCGGA
The DNA here is from genome assembly GCF_023656545.1 of Micromonospora phytophila. Classification (GTDB taxonomy): domain Bacteria; phylum Actinomycetota; class Actinomycetes; order Mycobacteriales; family Micromonosporaceae; genus Micromonospora; species Micromonospora phytophila. Next base: position 5,068 of record NZ_JAMOKF010000067.1, read on the forward strand.
CTCCCGCTCGGCGACGGTGTAGTAGAGCACGAAGCGGTCCGGCGCCAGCTCGATCGCCTCCGGCGCCCAGTTCTTCCCGGCGTCCGCCCAGGCCGGCAGCTCCGGCAGGGCGTCACCGGCCGGGGTCCACTCGACCAGGTCGGGCGAGGTGAGCACCGGGACGTTGCGGCCGCCGGCGTTGGTGTGGAAGAGGTACCAGGTGTCGCCCACCCGGATCGCGTGCGGATCGGGCGCGTCGGTCTTCACGACCGGATTGGTGAACATGCTCGGGTCGCTCCCCGTACTCGTGGGTCTGGGTTCCGCCGTCCCACCGCAACCGGCGGCGAGCAGCGCGGCGGCGAGAACCGCCGCCGCGCCGCGTCGCCGGGAGATCCCGGCGGTCATCCCTTGAGGCCGCTGCGGGAAACGCCCTGGATGATGTGCCGCTGGGCCAGTACGAAGAGGATCAGCACCGGCACGCTGGCCAGCACCGCCCCCGCCATGATCACCGGGTAGTCGGTGACGTAGGAGCCCTGGAGCAGCCCCAGGCCCGGCGGCAGGGTGAGCATCTCCGGGCTGAACAGCACGAAGATCGGCCAGAGGAAGTCGTTCCAGTTGGTCAGGAACGACAGCACCGCCAGGGTGGCCAGCGCCGGCTTGGAGAGCGGCAGCACCACCTTGAAGAAGATCTGCCACTGGTTGGCCCCGTCCAGCACCGCGGCCTCCTCCAACTCCCGGGGCAGGGAGAGGAAGAACTGCCGCAGGAAGAACACCCCGAACGCGCTCGCCGCGCCGGGCACGATCACCACGGCGAGCGTGTCGATCCAGTCCAGCGTGTCGACGATCAGGAAGTTCGGGATGATCAGCGAGGTGGGCGGGATGAAGAGCGTCCCGACGACCAGCGCGAAGAGCACCCCCCGGCCGCGGAACCGCAGCCGGGCCAGGGCGTACGCGGCCATCGAGGCGGTCACCAGCACCAGCAGCGCGTGCAGCGTGGCGGCCACCATGCTGTTGAGGAACCAGCGCAGCACGGGGTTCTGCGAGTTGTCGAGCACCTGCTCGTAGCCGTACCCGGCGAGCGGGTCCGGCAGCCAGCTCGGCGGGATCTGCTGGGCGGCGTCGTAGGTCTTCAGCGAGGTGATGACCATCCACACCAGTGGCGTCACGAAGACCAGGGCCAGGGCCACCAGGATGGCGTAGAGCGCGGTCCGGCGCAGCGTCGTCATGGCGGTCCCCTCAGTCTTCCCGGTAGCGGAAGAGTCGGAAGTTGGCGATGCTCACCACGGCCAGCATCAGGGCGAACACGATGCTCATGGCGGCGGCGCGACCCGCGTCGTTGTCCCGCAGCCCCTCCTCGACGATGAACCAGACCACCGAACGGGTCTCGGTGCCCGGCGCGCCCTGGGTGATCAGGAACGACTGGCCGAACACGTTCGCCGAGGCGAGCACGGTCGTGGTGATCACGAAGAGCAGCACCGGACGCAGACCGGGCAGCGTGACGTGCCGGAACCGTTCCCAGGCGCTCGCGCCGTCCACCTTCGCCGCCTCGTAGAGCTCGGCCGGGATGTCCTGGAGCCCGGCCAGGTAGATCACCGCGTTGAAGCCGGAGGTCCACCAGACGGTCACCCCGACCAGCGAGACCCACGCCCACGGCACGTCCGTCACCCAGGGGGTGTCCGCGGGCAGCCCGACCGCCCCGAGCAGGCTGTTGACCAGGCCCAGGTTCGCGTCGAGCAGGAACCGCCAGAGCAGGCCGATGACGGCCACGCCCAGCACGTACGGCGCGAAGTAGATCGCCCGGAAGAAGGTGCGGCCGGGGAACGAGCGGTTGAGCAGCAGCGCCAGCCCGAGCGGGATGACCACCAGCAGCGGCACCGAGAGCACGGTGAAGATCGCCGTCGCCCGTACGCTCTGCCACCAGTCGGCGTAGACGGCAGAGTCGCTGGAGAAGAGATCCGTGTAGTTGTCCAGCCCGACGAACGGCCGGTTGGGCAGCTGGAAGTCCCACTGGTGCACGCTGAGCCAGAGGCCGAGCACGATCGGCAGCAGGCCGAAGATCCCGAACAGGATCAGGTACGGAGCGAGGAAGAGATACGGCGTCGCCCGCTTGGCCCGGTCCGCCGAGGTGCCCCGGCGGGCAGCGCCGGCCGCCGGGGGCGGCGCGTCACCACGCGCCGCCCCGACCTCGATCACGTCCGCCACGGAGGATCAGCTCCCGTACTTCTTGCGGTTGTCCTCGAGCTGCTTGTTGGCCTTGGTCACCCCGTCGTCGAGCGCCTGCTTGGGCGACTTCTTGCCCAGGGCCGCCTCGTTGAAGGAGTTGTAGAAGGTGGTCATGACCTCGCCGAGGCCCGGGGTCGCCGGCGGGAAGGCCGCGTACTCCAGCTCGGGGGCGAGGGCGTTGACCTCGGTGAGGGCCTTGAAGCCGGCGTCCTCGCGGACCGTCTTGCGGGCCGGCACCTGGCCACCCTTGGCCCAGTCCAGGGAGTGCTGGCTGAGCCAGTTGATGAAGACCTTCGACGCCGAGACCTTGTTGGCGTCGTTGGCCCGCTGCTTGACGATGGTGAAGTTGTGGGAGTTGGCCCACGCTGCCGGCTTCGTGCCGATCTGCGGCAGCGGCGCCACGCCCCACTGGAGCTCCGGGCTCTTCTTCAGATCGTTGATCTGCCAGATGCCGTTCCAGTTGAAGGCGTTCTTGCCGCTCTTCAAGGCCAGGTAGTCGGCGTCCTGCCCGACGTTCGCCGGCGAGTGACCCTGCTTGATCAGGTCGGTCAGCCAGGTGCAGGCCTCGACCGCCTGGTCGGAGTTGAAGGTGGCCTTGGCGGCCTCGCCGTCGAAGACGCTCCCGCCCCACTGGTGCAGCAGCGAGTAGAAGGTCATGCCGCCGGTGAACTGGAACGGGCTGATCCAGAAGCCCTGCACGCCGGACTTCTTCAGCTCGGTCAGCGCGGCGGTGTACTCGTCCCGGGTGGTCGGCGGCTTGTTCGGGTCCAGGCCGGCCTTCTGCATGACGGCCTTGTTGTAGTAGAAGCCCAGCGGGTGCATGTCCAGCGGGATGCCGTACCGCTTCTTGTTGTAGAGGCCGCCCTGCCAGACCGTGGGGGCGAAGTCGCCCTCGGAGAGCTCCAGGTTCTTGGCCACGTCGTCGAGCTCGCTGATGACGCCGCGGGCGGCGAAGGTGGCGAGCTGGTCCATGTGCATGACCGCGATGTCCGGGCCGTTGCCGCTGGAGGCGGCGCCGGGGAGCTTGTTGTAGTAGTCGTCCCACTGGTACGTCGCGATGGTGACCGCGATGTTCGGGTGCTCGGTGTTGAACTGGTTCACCAGCGCCTTGAAGATGTCGCCGTCGCCACCGGTGAAGCCGTTCCACAGCTTCAGGTCCACCTTCGGGCCGGTGTAGTCCTTGCCGCCGTTGCCGGCCGCCGGGCCCGCGTCGTCGTCGCCACCGCCGCAGCCGGCGAGGGTCAGCGAGGCCGCGGCGCCGAGCCCGAGACCGAGGCCGAGAAGCCGTCGCCGGCTCATGTCGTTGTGGATCATGCTGGTATCTCTCCTTGGGGGACGGGATGAATTGTGCCTGGTCAGAGCCGTTCCGGCGTCAGGCGCCGGCGGGGGCGAAACGCAGCACGTTCCAGGAGACCGCAGGCAGGCGTACGGAGCACCGGCCGCCGTCCGTGGTGGGGGTGTTCAACTGCCGGGGCGTCACCCGGTCGGGCTCGGCCTCGGAGTTCGTCGCCGTCGGGTCGTCCCCGGCGGCGAGGCTCAGGTGGGATTGACCGGCGAGTCCGGACAGGCCGCGCAGGTCGAGGTCCAGGGGCAGGTCCGTCTCGCCCCGGTTGACCGCGAAGACCGTCAGCTCACCGGTTTCCTCGTCGTGCACGGCGACCGTGTCCAGCACCGGGACCTCGCCGTACTTCTTCGTCTCGTAGGTCGGGCCGACCGGCTCGGTGCGCAGCACCGTGCCCCGGGCGTACCGGGCGGTCAGCGCGAACGGGTGGAAGATGCTCTGCCGCCAGGCCGGACCGCCGTTGCGGGTGCGGATCGGGGCGATCACGTTGGCGAGCTGCGCCTGGCAGGCCACGCCGACCCGGTCGGCGTGCCGGAGCAGGGTGATCAGCAGGTCGCCGACGACGACCGCGTCGACCGCGGTGAAATCGTCCTCGATCAGCGCCGGGGCCTCGACCCAACCGCGCCGGTCCAGGTCGGCCTTGAGGCGCGACTCGTACCAGACGTTCCACTCGTCGAAGGAGATCTTGAGCTTCCGCTGGTGCCGCTGCTTCGCCGCCACGTGGTCGGCGGTGGCGACCACGTCGCGGATGAAGTTGTCCATGTCGACGGCGGAGGCGAGGATGCTAGCCCGGTCGCCGTCGGACGGGTCGTAGTAGGTGTGCGCGGAGATGTAGTCGACGTGCTCGTAGGTGTGCTCCAGCACGGTCGCCTCCCAGGAGGCGAAGGTGGGCATCCGCCGGTTGGAACTGCCGCAGGCGACCAGGCTGATCGACGGGTCGATCATCTTCATCGCCCGGGCCGCCTCGGCGGCGAGCCGGCCGTACTCGTCGGCCGTCTTGTGCCCGACCTGCCACGGGCCGTCCAGCTCGTTGCCGAGGCACCAGAGCCGCACCCCGTACGGATCCTCGGCGCCGTGCTTGCGGCGCAGGTCGGACAGCTGGGTGCCACCGGGGTGGTTGGAGTATTCGAGCAGGTCGCAGGCCTCCTGCACGCCGCGCGTGCCGAGGTTGACCGCCATCATCGGCTCGACCCCGGCCTCGTCTGCCCAGGTCATGAACTCGTCGAGCCCGAAGGCGTTGGTCTCGATGGTCTTCCAGGCCAGGTCGAGCCGGCGGGGTCGGTCGCCGACCGGGCCGACGCCGTCCTCCCAGCGGTAGCCGGAGACGAAGTTGCCGCCGGGGTAGCGGACCACCGACACTCCCAGCTCCCGGGTCAGTTCCAGCACGTCGCCGCGCAGCCCCCGCCCGTCCGCGGTGGGGTGGCCGGGCTCGTAGACCCCGCCGTAGACGCAGCGGCCCATGTGCTCGACGAACGAGCCGAAGAGTCGCCGGTCGGCCGGTCCGATCGCGAAGGCGGGGTCGATCGTGAGCTGCGCGGTCCGCAAGGGGTGCCACCTTTCGGTCATTGCCGGTTCACCGGCGACCGTGGTCCCCGGTATGCATGGTTTCTACAACGTTGTAAGCAACGTTGTAAAGAGGTCGTAATGAGGTCGTGACACGGTAGGGTTCGCTCAGCATCAGGGGGAGGAAGATCGTGCGACACAGGCTCAAGGACGTGGCGGAGCGGGCCGGCGTGTCGGTGAAGACCGTCTCCAACGTGGTGAACGGCTACGTGCACGTCCGACCCGACACCCGGGCGCGGGTCGAGGAGGCCATCGCCGAGCTCAACTACCGGCCCAACCTCTCCGCGCGCAACCTCCGCAAGGGCCGGACCGGCGTGATCGCGCTGGCCGTGCCGGAGCTGGACATCCCCTACTTCGCCGAGCTGGCCCGGCACGTCGTCACGGCCGCCGCCGAGCTGGGCTGGACGGTGCTGATCGACCAGACCGGCGGCGGTCGCGAGCAGGAACGGGTGGTCGCCTCGGGCATCACCGAGCACCTGATCGACGGGCTCATCTTCAGCCCCCTGGCGCTCACCGCCGAGGACCTGGCCGGGCTGGACGGCACCCCGATGGTGCTGCTCGGCGAGCGGGTCGACCACGGTCCGGCCGACCACGTGGCGATCGACAACGTGGCCGCCGCCCGCGCGATCACCGCCCACCTGACCGGGCTCGGCCGCCGCCGGATCGCCGCCATCGGCTCGCAGCGCACCCCGGAGGGGGCCAGCGCCCGGCTGCGGCTCGCCGGCTACACCGCCGCGCTCGCCGACGCCGGCATCGCGTACGACGAGCGGCTGGTGGCGCCCGCGCCGGTCTGGCACCGCGCGGACGGCGCCGCCGCGATGCGCGCCCTGCTGGACTCCGGCGTACGCCCCGACGCGGTCTTCTGCTTCAACGACACCCTGGCCCTCGGCGCCCTGCGGGCCCTGCACGAGGCCGACCTGCGGGTGCCCGACGACGTCGCGGTGGCCGGCTTCGACGACATCGAGGACGGCCGCTTCTCGGTGCCCACCCTGAGCACCATCGCCCCGGACAAGGAGCGCATCGCCCGGCTGGCGGTCGAACTGCTCGCCAACCGCCTCGACGGCGACCGCGCGGCCCCCCCGAAGGAACTCACCGCCCCCTACCGCCTGACCCCCCGCGAAAGCACCCTCGGCCGCTGACCCCGGCCCCGGCCCACCCGGCCCCGGCCTCCGCGGTTGATCAAGAAGTTTGCGTCCGGGAACCGGTCCTGCCGGGACGAAACTTCTTGATCAACATGGCGGTGCGGCAGGGAGCCGACGGGGTAAGAGGCGGGGTCAGTCGAAGAAGCGGGCCAGGTGGGAGGGGGTGGGGCCGTCGTCGTCCGGGGCCAGCGGGGTGAGGTCGGCGAAAATGGAGGCGCCGTCGCAGCCGGCGTGCAGGGGGTACCAGCGCGGCGTGCCCGGTGGCCGCTGGAGGCAGATGCCCTTGACGGTCTGCACGTCGAGCAGCCGCACGTGGGTCGGGTCGGCGACTGCGTTGACGTGCCCCCACCAGGGGCTCATCACGTGCAGCACGCCCCCCGGCCGGAGCACCCGGTGGCACTCGTCGACCAGCGGCAGGAAGTCGATCAGGTGCTCCAGGATGTGGACCGCGAAGAACACGTCGACCGAGTTGTCGGCCAGCGGCAGCGAGGCGGAGAGGTCCGCCACCGCGTCCACCGCGGGGGCCGGGAAGATGTCCAACCCGAGGTTGCCCGGCCACTGCTTGGTGGCGCCGCAGCCGAGGTCGACCACGACCGGGTCACGTCCGCCGACCCGTACCCGGCACCAGACGCCGAGCACCCCGGCCAGCCGACCGACCCGGTCCCGCAGCAGGCGCAGCTCGGCCGGCTCGCCGACCTCCCCGGTCAGGTGGGCCACCCCCCGGTCGAAGCGCACCTCGACCGCGAGGTCCCGCAGCCGGTCGTCGTGCCGGGCCTGGTCGGACCAGGCCTCGGCGAGGAATCCGTCGACCGCCCGCAGCCGCTCGGCCGAGGGCGGGGTCTGTGCCAGCGCGACCATCCGGGCCCACCTCCCGGCCGCCGATACCCGGATCCCCGTCCGGTATGCCCGCGTTCCTCGTGATCCACCGAAGGAGAACGAGGTCGGCGGGCGGGTCAGCCGGTGATGGTGCGCCGGGGGCGACCCGCGCCGCGCATCCGCTGGCGGGGCGGCGGGTCGGCCGGCTTCGGCCGCTTGAGGTGGTAGCGGTGCAGCTCGTTGTTGCCGGGCAGGGACGGGTCCTCGCTCATCGCGACCAGCTCCCAGCCCTGGTCGCCGGCCCGGTTCAGGTGGGCCAGCGCGGTGTCGCCGTACGGCGTGACGTCGACCATCGAGCCGTCCGGGCCGTACCAGACGAAGACGACCTCCCAGCCGATGTCGGTGGTGGCCGCCTGGCGTCGGCGGACGAGCAGCGCGTACTCCCACTTGAGCATGCGGTCATTCTCACCCGGCGCGGCCGCGTCGGCACGGATCAATCCTCGGCGATCCGTCCGCCGTCCACCCGCAGCCGCCGGTTGACGCTCACCGCGTCCAGCATCCGCCGGTCGTGGGTGACCAGCAGCAGGGTGCCCGGGTAGCCGTCCAGCGCGGATTCCAGCTGCTCGATGGCGGGCAGGTCGAGGTGGTTGGTGGGCTCGTCCAGCACCAGCAGGTTGACCCCGCGACCCTGGAGCAGCGCCAGCGCCGCCCGGGTCCGCTCGCCCGGGGACAGGGTCGCCGCCGGCCGCAGCACGTGCGCCGCGCGCAGCCCGAACTTGGCCAGCAGGGTCCGCGCGTCCGCCGGCGACAGCTGCGGCACGGCGGCGCCGAACGCGTCGATCAGCGGGGTGTCGCCGAGGAAGAGCCCCCGGGCCTGGTCCACCTCGCCGACCACCACGCCCGGGCCGAGCGCGGCGTACCCCTGGTCGAGCGGCAGCCGGCCGAGCAGGGCGGCGAGCAGGGTGGACTTGCCGGAGCCGTTCGCCCCGGTGACCGCGACCCGGTCCGCCCAGTCGATCTGGAGGTCCACCGGCCCCAGGGTGAAGCCTCCCCGGCGTACCACCGCGCCGCGCAGCGAGGCCACGACGGCGCCGGCGCGGGGCGCGGCGGAGATCTCCATCCGCAGCTCCCACTCCTTGCGCGGCTCCTCGACCACCTCCAGCCGTTCGATCAGCCGCTCGGTCTGCTTGGCCTTGGCCGCCTGCTTCTCCGTCGCCTCGGCGCGGAACTTGCGACCGATCTTGTCGTTGTCGCTGGCCTTGCGCCGGGCGTTCTTCACGCCCTTCTCCATCCAGGCCCGCTGGGTCCGGGCCCGCGCCTCCAGGGCGCCCCGGGTGTCGGCGTACTCCTCGTAGTCGGCGCGGGCGTGCCGGCGGGCCACCTCGCGCTCCTCCAGGTAGGCCGCGTAGCCGCCGCCGTAGTGCCGGATCTGCTGCTGGGCCAGGTCCAGTTCCAGCACCCGGGTCACCGTCCGGGCGAGGAACTCCCGGTCGTGGCTGACCAGCACCGTGCCGGCGCGCAGCCCGGTGACGAACTCCTCCAGGCGCTCCAGGCCGGCCAGGTCCAGGTCGTTGGTGGGCTCGTCGAGCAGGAAGACGTCGTACCGGCTGAGCAGCAGGGAGGCCAGCCCGGCCCGGGCCGCCTGACCGCCGGAGAGCCCGGTCATCGGATGGTCCAGGTCGACCGCGAGACCCAGGTCGGCGGCCACCTGCTCGGCGCGTTCGTCCAGGTCCGCGCCGCCCAGGGCGAGCCAGCGCTCCAGCGCGTCGGCGTACGCGTCGTCGGCGCCGGGCGCGCCCTCGGTCAGCGCCACGGTCGCCGCGTCCAGCGCGACCTGCGCGGCGGCGACCCCGGTGCGCCGGGCCAGGAAGTCGCGGACGGTCTCGCCGGCCCGCCGCTCCGGCTCCTGCGGCAGGTGCCCGACGCTCGCCGTGGGCGGGCTGAGCGCGACGGCGCCGGCCTCCACCGGGAGCAACCCGGCGAGCGTACGCAGCAGCGTCGACTTGCCGGCCCCGTTGGCCCCGACCAGACCCACCACGTCGCCGGGCGCGACCACCAGGTCGAGCCCCGAGAAGAGCGGGTGGTCCCCGTGCCCGGCGGCGAGGTCTTTGACGATCATCGTGGCGCTCATCAGGACGCGAGCCTATCCGCCCCCACCCACCTGCTCCGACACCCCCAACTCACCACTGCCCCGCCGACCCCCGAACCGCCATCAGCCGCGATCTTGCACTCGTGGCCCGGACGATTGGGGTGAAGTTCGCAGTTCGCGGGACCGAAAGTGCAAGATCGCGAACGGTCTTCGGGGGCACCCGGCACACTGCTCGGGTGGTGACCACTCTGGCGATCGACTGCGGCGGCGGCGGGATCAAGGCCTCCGTCCTGGATGAGGCGGGGACGATGCGGGCGCGGCCGTTGCGGGTGCCCACGCCGTACCCGCTGCCGCCAGCGCTTTTCGTGCGGACGCTGCTGGACCTCGGCAGGCGGTTGCCGGCGGCGGACCGGCTGACCGTGGGCCTGCCGGGGATGATCCGGCACGGGGTGGTGGTGGCCACCCCGCACTACGTGACCCGCTCCGGCCCGCGCAGCAAAGTCGACCCGGCGCTCGTCGCCGAGTGGCACGGCTTCGACGCGCGCAGCGCGCTCGCCGACGCGTTCGGGGTGCCGGCGCTGGTGCTCAACGACGCCGAGGTGCACGGGGCCGGGGTGGTCGCCGGGACGGGCTGCGAGCTGGTGCTGACCCTCGGCACGGGGCTGGGCAGCGCGCTCTTCGACGGTGGGGTGCTCGCCCCGCACCTGGAGCTCTCGCACGCCCCGGTGCGCTGGGGCACCACCTACGACACGTACGTCGGCGAGCCGGAGCGGCGGCGGCTGGGGGACGCCTTCTGGTCCCGCCGGATCCGGCAGGTGGTGGACGGGCTGCGGCCGGTGTTCCGCTGGGACCGGCTCTACCTGGGCGGGGGCAACTCCCGGCTGATCCGCCCGGAGCAGCTGGCCCGGATGGGCGACGACGTGGTGGTCGTCCCGAACACCGCCGGCATCGTCGGCGGCGTCCGCGCCTGGGAGCTGGCCGCGGCCCACCGCGACGCCCGCACCTGACGCGCCGAGGCATGGTCGGCGTCGGACGATCCGGGTGGTCCGGGTCGGATCTCCTCAACCGGGGCGATCATCGGACAACTTGAACCGAACTTCAAGTCACGGGAACAGTCGCCATCCGGGCGATGTTGTGCCAGCGTCGGAGAAGTGACGGCGCGACCCGAGGAGGTGGGCAGATGGATCTTCTGGCGGACTACCGGCGGGCGACCATGTTCTTCGAAACCGGTGACCCGACCGGAGCGGCCCGACTGCTGGAGCCGATCGTGGACGCCGAACCCGGCAACGCGGCGGTACGCCAGCTCCTGGCCCGCGCGTACTTCCAGTCGGCCCAGCTCAACCGGGCCGAGGAGCAGCTGCGCGAGCTGATCGACCGGGACCCGAGCGACCACTACGCGCACCACGTGCTGGGCCGGACGCTGGAGCGGCTGAACCGGCACACGGACGCGCTGCGGCACCTGCGGATCGCCGCCGCGATGTACGCGGCCAACGACGACTACCGGGCCGCCCTCCAGCGGGTCGAGACCCGGCTCGGCACCGGCCGCTGAGCGGCCCGCGCGGACGGAACGGACGCACGGACGGGGCAGCTCCACAGGGGCTGCCCCGCCGTCGTCCTCCGGGACCGGCGGTGCCGCCGCCTACGATGGCTGTCATGGGACCTGACCGGCCGGCGGGTGCGGCATGAAGCTGAAGCTGGACCTGCACGACATCTTCAACAAGGGCCACGACATCGACCGCGCGCTGCGCGGGATCATGGACGAGGCGGTGGCGAAGAAGGCCACCCTGGTGGAGATCATCCCCGGCAAGGGCTCCGGCCAGCTCAAGAAGCGGGTGCTGCGCTTCCTCGACCAGAAGGACGTCAAGCAGCTCTACCACCGCGTCGAGAAGGACTCGAAGAACTTCGGCCGCGTCTTCATCCACTTCCGCTGGAAGTAAGAGTCCCGGCTTCCCGACATCCCACGCGATCCCCGGCATGGTCCCTGACCTGCCGAAACGCCTTCTGTTGGTTTCGCCATCTTCCGCCGTTACTCGCGCTTACTTGTGCCGGATTTGTGCCCAGTCCTGAACCATGGATTGCCGGCGAAGCGGTCGCCGACGGCCCGGTACGTAGGCCGCGAGCGTCGGCTGGTCGGTCGAGGGCTGTGTCCTGTCCCGCGACCAGGCCGCGACCGAGCTCCGACTCCGCCGGCGGAGAGGGGCACGGGTTGCCGGCGTGCAATGTCCAGTGCCAGAAAGTCGCACTACGCGCAGCACAGATACGGTGGCTGACATCTGGTTGTGCCCATCCCATCGCTGAGTTCTTCGCTGCCTCGGCGATCGGATTCGCTCCGTGCCCTTGCTGTGCTTCGCTGCTGCCAGTCTTGGTGCCGTCCCGGGGCTCGCTCAGTGGTCGCCACCCTTCGACCTTTCCGATTCTCAGATCCGCGGCGGCGGTTGGGTGTGCTCTGACGACGAGTGTGTGACTGGTCGTTGCCGGGCTCGTATTACGACATCAGCCCTTGTTGTCGTCAGGCGTCGTCCACCCGGCGCAGGTCCTCCGCCGGACGGCCTGCGCAAGGCACCTGATCAGCGACTACCCAGCGTCATGGTTGATCATCAGAATCTGCCCAGTGACCTTTCCCGAACAACCTTCGCCCCCCTACGGTCTGCCAGCCAAGCCGAAGAAGGCGAACAACCCGCTAGTTATCGGCCTCGCCGCAAGTGCCGTCGCCCTGCTCGTTGGCTGCTGCGGTGGCGTAGCGATCGGCCAGAACATGGGCGAATCCGACCCTAAACCTGCTGCGGCCGCATCCGTGCCCGTCGCTACTCCGACCAGCACTGCGCCGACCGCCCCGCCGGTCTCGGCGACCACCCCAGCCACCAGCAGCGCGCCGCCCGTCCCGCCCGTCGCGTCGCCCACCAGCACCGCGCCGGCTACTGTCGCGATGCCCAATGTGGTGGGGCAGAACGCGGCCGTGGCCGCAGACCAGCTGCGCAAGCTCGGATTCACCGACATCCAGTACGGGTCACAAGACGAGACCGACACCGTTGTCCTGCTCGCGTCCAACTGGACGGTCGCCAAGCAGTCGACCAAGGCTGGCAGCAAGGTGCCCATTGACACGCTGATCGTGCTGACCTGCACTAAGGAACGCTGACGGATAAAGGGGTGGTGCCCGGATGGCGGGTGCCACCCACGCCCGCACTATCGCAGCAAACCGCGATTCAGGAGAATTCGATGTCTCAGCCGTTCCATCCGCCGCAACCGCACTACGTGGTTGCGGTGAACCAGAAAGAAACTGGCATCGCCTACCTCTTCTGGCTCTTCTTCGGCCTCGTCGGTGGTCATCAGTTCTACCTTGGCAAGGTCGGGCGGGGGCTGCTCTACCTGTTCACCTTCGGCGTCCTCGGCCTGGGCACGCTGATCGACCTGTTCACATTGCCGAGCCAGGTGCGCCAGGTCAACACGCAGAGGACCCTCGGGATTCGCTGACTACCTGGAGGTCGCAAGGACGGACTGAAAATCCGTCGCGAAAGCTACAGAGGTTCGAATCCTCTACCCGCCACATGCAGGGGGATCGGCCTTTGACCTGGTTAAGCCCGGTCAGAGGCCGATCTTGTATCAGTCCCATCAAGTCTGGTGAAGTCCAACCGTCGATGGCCGCTGTGGACCGTCGAGGAGGTATCGGCCTACCTCGGCCTACCCGTCGCCACGCTGTGTCAGTGGCGCCACCGTTGCGTCGGCCCGCGCGCCTTTCGCGTCGGTCGCCATTTGCGCTATGACCCAGCCGACGTGCGGGCCTGGCTTGTCGACAGACAGGCATCCTAAGATGGAAGCCGATGATCTCTGGTATTTGAGCAAGCGCGGACCGGGCGGGAAGCGGGTTCCGTCGAAGCGGCACGGCCGGGGTGAGCGCTGCCGAATCCGGTATGTCGACGACACCGGCCAGCCCAAGCAAAAGCTGTTCGAGCGCAAAGCTGACGCGGAACAGTTCGACGTGAACACCCGGGCCGACGTGTCCCGGGGCCAGTACATCGACCCAACCGCCGGCAAGGTCACCGTGAAGGCCTACGGCGAGCAGTGGCGCAAGGGCCAGCTGCACCGTGACGCGACCGCGGCGCGTATCGAAATGACGTTGCGCGTACACGTCGAGCCGATCCTTGGTCGGATGCAGCTCGCGCAGGTACGCCCGTCGCATATTCAGGCGTGGGTGAAGGACCGAGCGAAGGTGCTGGCGCCGTCCTCGCTGCGGGTCGTGTACCACGCGCTGGTCGGCATGTCCGACGCGGCGACCCGTGACCGGATGATCGGTCGTAGCCCGTGCATCGGCATTCGGCTACCGGAGATCGAGCGCGCAGAGCGGTTCATTCCGACGCCGGCCCAGGTGCATGCGCTCGCCGATGCGTTCAGTGTGAAGCCGGAGCCGGGCAAAGCCGAGTCGGGAGCGGTATCGGGCGCTGGTGTACATGGCGGCCGGCTCCGGCCTGCGTCAGGCGGACGCGTGGGGCCTAGAGCTGGAGCACGTCGACTTCCTACGCCGGGAGGTCCGATCGTTCAGCAGCTTGTCACTCCGGCGGGCAGGTCGCCACGGCTCGCGCCACCGAAGACTGCTGACCGCTGAAACGCCTTCCGTGGGTTGCCGGCATCCTCCGGCGTAACTCCCGCCTGCTTGTGCCGGATCCGTGTCAGGTGATCATGAGGCGAACGCGTGTTCGATGAAGTCGCTCCGGGTGGCGGTGCGTGATCGCCGATGGAAGGGGACACGGGCCGCATGGGCCGGCGGGACATCTGGGTGGCGATCGGTCAAGACGGGGCGGGTGCCGCGCCCGTTCCGGCAGACTGCGCTGAGGACGTCACGATTGGATGATCGAGGAGTCGCGAATGCGCCTGACCAAGTACGGCCATTCCTGCGTACGCGTCGAGCACGACGGGGGAGTGCTGGTCATCGACCCGGGAGTGGTCAGCGAGCGGGAGGCGCTGGACGGCGTGGACGCCGTGCTGATCACCCACGAGCACCCCGACCACGTGCACGTCGAGGCGCTGACCGCCCAGCACGAACGGCGCCCGTTCACCGTGCACGGGCCGGCGTCGCTGGCCTCCATGCTGGACGGCCTGGCCGACCTGCTCGAGCCGGTGGAGCCGGGTTCGGGGTTCACCGCCGCAGGCATCCCGGTCCGCGCCTACGGCGGGCGACACGCCGTGATCCACCCCGACATCCCGGTGGTGGACAACTTGGCGTACCTGGTCGACGACCGGGTCTACCACCCCGGCGACTCGCTCGTCGTGCCGGATGACATCCAGATCGACACCCTCTTCCTGCCCATCCACGCCCCGTGGACGAAGTTCTCCGAGTCGCTGGACTTCCTCCGGGCGGTTGGCCCGCGCCGGGCGTACGCCCTGCACGACGGGTACCTCAACGAGAACGGGCTGAGCGTGCTGAACGGCAACTTCAGCCGGCTCTTCGAGGGCAAGTACCGCCGGCTCGAACCGGGTACCCGGGTCGACGCCTGACCCCACCGGACCGCTCGGCCTCAGACGGGGTAGGTGCGGGCGACCGCGAGCATCTCCGAGCTGTGCGAGCCGACGATCCCGACGTCCGGCGGGCGCGGGCGGAAACCGGGCACGGCGTCCAGACCGTCGCTGGCGTCCATCGCCCGGATCGCCACCTGGCCGGCCTTCGGCTTCAGCGTCAGGACCAGCTCGACGCCCTCGGCGGGCGGGGCGTGGAAGACCACGCCGAAGCCCCAGCGCCCCTCGCGCGGCTCGACCGGCACGGACCGGCCCGCCACCTCCGCGCGTACCACCGTCGCCGTCGACGCGTCGACGTGCAGAGTGGTCAGCCGGACCGGGCGCTGCGGGGTGAGCCGCAGCCGCAGGGTGCGTTCGCCGCCGGCGGTGGTGTCGGCGAGCACCTCCAGCCTCGGGGCGGGCAGGCCGGCCGCGGCCGCCGGGCCGGCCAGCAGTTCGTCGTCGCCGAGGCCGGGGAACTCGTCGGCCACGGAGACGGCCCCGTCGACGTACCTGTCGGTCCAGGGCTGCGGGTCGGCCTCGTGGCTGAGCCAGCGGGCCTGCCCGGTGCCGGCGTCGAGGGCGTACATCAGATGGGTGGGCGCCGGGTGCGCGGCGTCGAAGCGGTCGACGGAGAGCCCGACCCCGGCGAACACCACCGCCGCCAGCGTGGCGGCGGCGGCCGGCAGGGCGCCGAGCCGCCGGGCCCGCAGGGCGACCATGCCGCGCTGCCCG
>NZ_JAMOKF010000583.1 GCF_023656545.1 Micromonospora phytophila
CCGAGCCCGCCGCCGGCCCCGAGGCCCGAGGCGCCCGGCAGCCCGCCGCCACCACCCAGACCGGAGCCGAGCCCCGGGGCGGTCGCGGTGCCGGCACCGGCCAGGCCGCTGCCGTAGTCGTCGGCGAGGCTGCCGCTGCCCGGGTAGCCGCCGGTCCCGGCCGGGTAGCCGCCGCCGGAGAGGTCGGGATGCGCGCCGGAGCCGATCCCGGGAGAGCCGGTGCCGGGCAGGCGGCCCGTGTCGACCGACGGCGCACCGCCGCCCATGCCACCGGCGGAGGGCATCCCGCCGAGGCTGGGGACGCTGCCGGCGCCGCCGCCGCCGGGACCACTGCCGAGATCCGGCGTTCGCACGTCGGGAGAGGAGTCACCGCGGCCGAAGGGAGCTGCGTCCTTGACGCCCTGGTTGATGTCGACGTACTCGCCGCTGACCTGGTTGTAGACCTTGGCCGCGTCCTCGGACTTGTCGGCGATCCAGTCGTAGAGCGAGGTGAGCGGATCGAGCAGCCCCAGGAAGTCGGGCTTCACCCGCGCCTCGAAGAACCCCGTGTCGATGACGATCCGGCCGTTGCGCGCCTCCATGACATCGTTCACGCAGCTCGCCGGGACCGGGAACGCGGCCTGGGCGGCGCTGAGCTTGTCGGCGGCGTCCCGCAGCGACCGGACGATGCCGTTGTGGCTCTCCGCGTCCTCCACGACCCGGCCGGCCTCGGTTGCGATGGTGGTGATGTGGGTCTTGAAGGCGTCGTAGGCGGGGCCCTTCCAGACCGCGCCCAGGTCCTTGACGTTGGTCTCCAGGCTCTCCTTGACGGAGTTGACGTTCCGCAGCAGCTGCTCCCACAGGGAGGCCGCGGTGGCCACGTCACCCGGCCGGCCGTCGACCACGACCTCCCGGCACATGTCTTCCCAGCTGGTCATTCTTCACCCTCCCCGTCAGGCCCTGGCCGGGTTGCTGGACGCGGCACCGAACGCACGCTCCATCTCGGCCGCCGACATGGCGTTGGCGCGCTCCACCGTCTCGTAGTTCTCCTTGACCTTTCGCAGCGCGTTCGCCGCCTGGTAGAGGTCGTCGGAGAGCTTCTTGACGCTCGCGTGCGTGGTCTCGTAGAGAGCGGAGTGCTTGCCCGCGAGATCCCTGGCACGGGGAAAGCTGCCGAGCGGGCTCGTCTCCGTGACCTGCCCGGCGGCGGCCGAGCCGCCCATCCGGTCCTGGATCTCGACCATCTTGTGTGACTGTCTGTTGAGGAATTCGGCGTGGGACTCGAGCCACTCGATCGCCTTGTCGAGGCTGGACGCGTCCCACTCCGTGTCATCCCCGGTCTCGCCCGCGCCGGGCAGCAACGCCGTGGGGTGCTGCGCCCGGTTGACGTTGTCCATCGTGATGCCGTCCACGTGCACCCACGGCGCCGCTGGCGTGAGGGGCATGTAGAACGGAGCGTCCTGGCGGATCTCCTCCGGCTGGCCGGTCCTGTCCACCGGCGGTGTCGTCCGGTCGTCCGTCATCGGTTCCTCCCCGTAGCCGACTGGGATGCTGGCTTACTGCTGGTGACCGCCGGGAGCCGGCGGGGGTGGCGGGGGCACGTTCGGTGCGGTGCCCGGCGGCGGCCAGCCACCGGGCTGGGGCGCCGACGGCGGGGCGTACGGGCTGCCGGTCGGCATCGGGCCGTGACCGGGGACCGGACCGGCCTGCTGGGGGAAGGGCGCCGCCCCGCCCCCGGGCGGCGGGACCCCGGGCGGCCCGAACCGGACGCCTCCCGGTGGCGGATAGCTGGGCGCACCGGGCCGAGCGGCGGCCGGCGGCGG
>NZ_JAMOKF010000584.1 GCF_023656545.1 Micromonospora phytophila
GTCCCGGCGTGATCCCCGCCGCCCCGCGATGACGGCGCGAGGATCAGTTGGCCCGCGGAGGCCCGCCCCACCACATTCGTGGGGAGTCGCTCGCTCGAAAGGCGAGGATCCACAACGACCACCGGAACCCGGTGAACGTTAGTGGACACCGCACTAGAGTCCGTCGAGGGGTGGGGCGTGTTCACGTTCGGCGCGTCGACAGCCAGGCAGTGGCGCTGCCACCCCTGTGAGCTGGGTGGCAACGCCGGCAGCCCTCCGTAAGCACCGCCGGCGGCCGAAGAGAAGAATGCTCTTGAAGCAGCCCAGGAAACTGACCGCCGAGCGCAGCAGCACGGTCCTCGTGTGGCGCAGGCGGTACAGATACCAGAGGTGCACGCCCTGCCAGATCAGCCATCCGGTGGCGCCGGACAGCCGGACGCGCAGGCGGCGGACACGGCGACGCCAGGGGCTGCGTCGGGTCGACACGGCCTGATGCGCAGGGCCGACCGCGGCGGTGCCGGCCTGGACCGAATTCGGTGGCGGCGGTCGCAGCGGGCGTGCGAACCTCAAGACGCCTCACCGCTGCACCCCAGTGGAGGGCGTCGGCCACAACGACCACGACGAGGAGTGACAATGCGAGCAGATTCCACGCTTCGGACCCTGGACCGTCCTACCGTGGAGTTCTGCCTTGGCGTTGTTGAACCTCGGAATCGTCGCCCATGTTGACGCCGGAAAGACCAGCCTGACCGAACGCCTGCTCTACGAGGCCGGCGCCGTGTCCCAGTTGGGTAGCGTTGACGCTGGCACGACGCGGACCGACTCGATGGAGTTGGAGCGCCGGCGCGGCATCACCATCCGGGCGGCCGTCACGTCCATCACGATCGGTGATCTGAGCATCAACCTGCTGGACACCCCCGGCCACCCCGATTTCATCGCGGAGGTCGAGCGTTCGCTGGCCGTGCTGGATGCCGCCGTGCTCGTGGTGTCGAGCGTGGAGGGGGTCCAGCCGCAGACCGTCGCCATCTGGCGGGCGCTGCGCCGCATCGGCGTACCGACGGTGTTCTTCCTGAACAAGGTGGACCGCCGCGGTGCCGACGTCGACCGGGTGATGGCTCAGGTACGCCAGCGGCTCGGGGCGCATCCGGTCATGCTCACCACGGTCATCGGCCAGGGCGCGTGCGACGCCCGGGTGCGGGCCGTAGGCCTCGACGCCGCACCGGTGGCGGAGGCGGTGGCGGAGGTCGACGACGCGGTGGCGGCGCGGTGGCTGACGGACGAGCCGGTGCGCGTTCGCGACGTCCGGCGTGCGATCCGGGACGCGGTGCGCCGCGCCGAGCTCAGCCCGGTGGCGTGCGGCTCGGCGATCACGGGAGCCGGGGTGCGGCAGCTGTGCGACCTCCTTGCCGACCTGCTGCCGCGCGGCGAGCACCGGGATGGTCCACTTGCGGGCACGGTCTTCGCCGTCGATCGGGACGGGCAGGGCCGGCGGGCCTGGCTGCGGTTGTGGTCCGGGCGTCTCCGAGTACGGGATCGGGTGCAGCTCGCCGGAGCCCGCCCTCAGACGGTGACCCAGATCGCCGTCATCGAGCCCGACGGCGTCCTGGTGCGCCCCTCGGTGTCCGCCGGGCAGATCGCCGCGGTGCGCGGCGTGGCGGCCCGAATCGGCCAGCACATCGGGGATCCGCCGCGGCGGCACGTCTACCGGTTCCCGCCGCCGACCAGACAGGCCGTCGTCGAGCCGGTCGATCCGGGCCAGCGGTTGGCGATGTTCGCCGGTCTGGCCGAGCTGGCCGACGAGGACCCGCTGGTGGAC
>NZ_JAMOKF010000585.1 GCF_023656545.1 Micromonospora phytophila
TCGGCGCCGGGGTCCGCGCGCCCCGCGGCGATCGCGGGCACGGCCGCCCCGAGCGCCAGCAGCAGGACCAGGCCGGCGCCGAGCAGCGCCCGACGGGCCGTCCGCACCGGTACGCCCCGGGGAGCGTCCGCCCGAGCCGCCTCCGTCGGCGGGACAGCATCGGTCGGCGCCCCCGTCGGCGGGACAGGGTCGGTCGGCGCCGTGCGGGTCGCCCCGGCCCCGGTCGCCTCGAGGGCCGGGGCGCCCGTTCCTCCCCAGGTCAGCACGGCTGGTCCTCGTGGCCGGCGCCGGCGCTGATCAGCCAGCGGCCGTCCGGGTAGCGGGTGGCGGTCGCGGTGGCCAGATGCCGGCCGCCGCCGGTGCCCGGGACCAGCCGTTTGTCGCGGGCGTAGACCAGCCGGTAGCCGGTCTCGTCGAGGCAGTCCTGGATCTCCACGGTGGCCGGGGCCGTGTCCAGGTTCACCGAGGTCACCTTCGGGTCGGAGACCAACGTCCCGGTACGCATCGCGCCGTGCTCCTTCGCCTCACGAATGGCCAGCCGGACCCGGGTCAGCAGCGGATCGGCGAGGAATCTGGACAGTTCCGGATGATGGGGGTCGCTGCGCCCACTCGCCGTGCGGGACGCGGCGAGATATCCGGCATACGCGGCCAGCGCCGCCTTCCCGGCGGCCTGCTCGTCGGCCTCCGTGGATGCCGGCCTGGCCGCGTCCCGGGCGGTGGTCGTCCGGGCGGTCGTCTCGTGCTCCGCGCCGCAGGCCGGGACCGACCCGACCGCGGCAACCGTGAGCAGGCAGGCTGCCCACCGGTTGAGCCGTCCTCGCACCGTCGTGCCTCCTCGGTGGCGACCCGTCGCCCGCCGGACGGGCTCCGGGCCTGCGGCAGTGCGCCCGAATGACGTCATCCGGGCCCGTGGAATGTGCTGCCGCATTTACCGTTACGGATCTCTACAAATGCAAAGCTCTGTGTCGCCCTGTCGTTCCGCTGCGGGGTTGCATCGCACCCAAGGGGCGAGCATAGGCTGACGCCCGCCGATGCAACAGAGGCAATTCAATCGAACACGGTCGGTGATGAAGGGTGGTGGCGGCGGGTGGCTTCGGGTAACTGGAGCGGGTCGGGCGGCCGGGATCCGAGAGGTACCCCGGGTCGTCGACGTGGCGGCCGGTCGCCGGGCCGCCGGGTCGGCGTAACGGTCGGCGGTACGTGCCGACGAGGTGGTATCTGGCCCGATCCGTACCCCCGCCGAGCGAAACGCCATTCCATTTCTGTGGGAATCCCGTTGCCTTATCTGGTTCATTCCTCCGTTGCGCGGCGACGCCCCGACGGGAGGGGTGGATGGCGTTCCGCCCGTTACATCTGGCCGTTGCCGGGACTACCCTCCGTGTCGGCGATGGCCGTCCGTGCCGAGGGCCGGCCATGGCGCTGACCGAACCGCCGGCGGCGCGGAGCCCCGCCCGGCCCGAAATCGGCCCGAGCGCCGACGTCCGTCCGGGGTCGCCCACCGGCCCGCCCACGGCCGAACCGACCGGCCCGCCCGGATCGGGGACAGCGTCCGGCCGGTCCGCCGGAGCAACCCTCGGCTCGGCGGGGCCGGCTCCGACGGGCTCGTCGGAATCCGGGACACCGTCCGCCACCAGGTCGGTCGGGTCGTCGCGACGGGCGGGAGCGCTGGCCGCTCTCGCGCTCGGCCCGGTGCTCCGGCTCGCCGTGATCCGGTACGCCGTACCGCCGGGGGTTGCCCGCCGGGGCGGGTGCGACGCCTGCGCCGCTCCGATCAACCTGGGCCGGCCCT
>NZ_JAMOKF010000586.1 GCF_023656545.1 Micromonospora phytophila
CGGCAGCCAGGCCAGGATCCCGCCGACGGCGGGCAGCGCGGTCTCGTCGGCGACCAGCAGCACCGGGCCGGTGCCGGCCGGCGGGCGGAAGCAGACGCTGCGGTTGTCGTGCACGGCGGGGCCGAGCAGCACCACACGGTCCCCCGGCCGGGCCCGCCCGGCCCAACGGGTGGCCGGGCCGGTGTCGCCGTGGCGGACGACGTCGATGTCCACCCCGGCCCGCCCGGGGCGCTGCTCTCGGATCGTGTAGGAGCGCATCACCGCGCGGACGTCCGCGTCGATGGCGCGCCAGGCGGTGAACCAGTCCTCGCCGGCCTCGACCGGGAGCACCGGCTCGAGCTGCCCCGGGTGGGGCAGGAAGAGGGAGACGCTCTGGTCCCGGCCGCCGCCGGCGAAGTCGGCCAGCTCCGCCCCGCCGAAGGTGACCCGGACCAGCGAGGCGCCGACGTCGCGGGTGGCGACGACCTGCGCCGCGTAGAAGCGGTACTGGAGGGTCACGGCGGTCATCCGGTGACCTTCTTCGCGCCCCGGATGGCCGTGGCCAGGTTCTCCAGCAGCGGCGCGGCGCCGGCGTACGAGAAGCGGGGCACCGCGTCCCACGGCGTGATCTGGTTGGCCTTGACGGCGGGCAGTTGCTGCCAGGTGGGGCGGGAGGCGAGGTCCTTGGGCTGCAGGGCGGTGCCGCGGTTGTCGAGCAGGATCAGGTCGGCCGGGAACTTGCCGGCGTTCTCCCAGCTGAGAGCCTCGAAGTAGTCGCCCGCTTCGAGCTTGGTCGGCACCACGATGTCGACGCCGAGTTCCGCGAAGTACATCAGGTCGGTGCTGACCTTCGGGTTGGAGACGTAGAACAGGTCGGGGCTGCCGGAGGCGGCCATCACCTTGATGCCGGGGTTGGCCTTGACCGCCTGGCGGACCGCCTCGGCGGCGGCGTCGAACCGCGCCCGGGCGTCGGTGACCTTCTTCGCGGACAGGTCGGCGCCGAGGGACTCGGCGAGCTGCGCGTACCGCTCGATGGGCCTGGTCATCGGCACCCGGGCGGTGGTGACGGCGACGCTCGGCGCGAGCGGGAGGATCTTGTCCTTGCTCTCGTCCGGCACGTACCAGAGCGCGCCCGGGTCGTACATGTGGGTGACCAGCAGTTCGGGGCGCAGGCCCGCGTACTTCTCGAGGTTGAACTCGCCCCAGACGTTGCCGAGGATCTGCACGGCGTCGACGTCCAGCTCACCGGCCTGCGGCTCGGCGGTGCCGTCGGCGCGCTTCGTCTCGCCGAACACGCCGACGATTTGCTTGTCCAGTCCGAAATCGACCAGGGCGGCGGCGACCCCGGTGAAGGCCACCACGCGGGTCGGTCGGGCGGCGGCGGTCACCTTCTGGTCGCGGTCGTCGGTGAAGGACCACGGGCCGGCGGAGCCGCTCGACGCGGGCGATGACGAGTCACCGTCCCGGCCGCAGCCGGCGAGCAGGGCGGCCAGGGTGGCGGCGCCGCCGGCGGCGAGCAGGCCCCGGCGGGAGAGACGGCGGGCGGACACGGGATGCGGCATGGAGTCGTCTTTCGATCGGGGGTCGGGATGACCATGGACAGCCCGGTTAGGCTAACCTAACCTAACTTCTTGTCAACACCACCCGACGATCACCACCACATCGGAGCCCACACTGTCCGTCATCGACCCACCACGAACCGGCGTCCGGGCGGTGCCGCCCGCCGCCCGCCCGCCCCGGCGTGCCGTGCCGCGGGCCGGCGGCCTCGCCGCCTCGGCGCTGCTGCTCGTCGTCGTC
>NZ_JAMOKF010000587.1 GCF_023656545.1 Micromonospora phytophila
GCCAGCCGGAGCGGGCCAGCGCGCCGGCGACCGCCAGGCCGCCGATCCCGGCGCCGACCACCACCGCGCTACGCATGGGTGCTCCCCCGCTCAGCTGTCGCGGTCGGCGGGCTCGGCGGCGCGGTCGGCCGCCGGACGGGGCCGCTGGTCGTCGACGTCGGCCACCGGTTCCGCCCGTTCGCCGGTCTCCGCCGACACACTCGCGCTCGCCGGTGCAGGCTCCCCGGCCGGCTCGTCGGGCTCCTCGCCGGTCTCCCGCCAGTGCCGGTACTGCTCCTCGCTGACCACCCGGTAGCCCTCGGGGGCGACCGGCCGGGCGCCGGCCTCCCTCGCCGACAGGTCGACCTGGGAGAGGTCGGAGACGCCGGGCGGGGCCGGCGTCGCGGCGGCGCCGACCGGGACGAGGTACTCCCGGGGCCCGCGGACCCGCAGGAAGTAGGCCAGCGCGCCGAGGAAGACCACGGCGGCGGTCCAGACGTTGAGCCGTACGCCGAGGATGGTGTTCGCCTCGTCGGTGCGCATCAGCTCGATCCAGAACCGGCCGGCGGTGTAGCCCATCACGTAGAGGGCGAACGCCCGTCCCCGGCCGAGGCGCAGCTTGCGGTCGAGGGCGAAGACCAGCGCCGCGACGCCGACGTTCCAGAGCGCCTCGTAGGCGAAGGTCGGGTGGTAGAGGCCCGGTTCGAGGATCGGGCGGCCGGCGTCGTCGCGCAGCGCCTGCCCCGGGTTGTCCGGGTCCATCCGGTGGATCTCCAGCCCCCAGGGCAGGGTGGTGCGGCCGCCGTAGAGCTCGTTGTTGAACCAGTTGCCGAGCCGGCCGATCGCCTGGGCCAGCGGCAGGCCCGGCGCCAGCGCGTCGGCGACGACCGCGAACGGGATGCCGAGCTGCCGGGCGGCGATCCACGCGCCGACCGCGCCGCCGGCGACCGCGCCCCAGATGCCGAGGCCGCCCTCCCAGATGGCGAACGCCTTCATCGGGTCGCCGCCGGTGCCAAAGTACTTCTCCGGCGAGGTGATGACGTGGTAGATCCGGGCGCCGATGATGCCGGTCGGCACCGCCCAGACCGCGATGTCGAGGACCGCGCCGGGGGCGACACCGCGCTGGCGCAGCCGCCGCTCGGTGACCCAGCAGGCCACCACGATGCCGACGATGATGCACAGCGCGTACGCCCGGATCGGCACCGGTCCGAGCTGCCACACGGCGGTGCTGGGACTGGGCAGGGCCGCCTGGGGGGCCAACGAGGCGAGATTCACGGGTGCACACGCTACCGCTGCGCACCCCTCCGGCGGCACCCCGGTCGCCGGGGTGCCCGACCCGGTGACTTCTGGTTTGCGCAGCCGTAGGCTCTTTGTCCATGAGCACGCTCACCTGGGCGGTCGCCGCGGTCGTCACCGACGACGCCGGCCGGGTGCTGCTCTGCCGGCAGGGCCGGGGCGAGCGACGCTACGCGCTGCCCGGCGGCCGGCTGCGCCGGGCGGAGAGCCCCGTCCACGCGGCGGCCCGGGACATCCGGGCCGAGACCGGCTGGGAGATCGAGGTGGTCGACCTGGTCGGGCTCTACCACCTCACCGACCCGGGCGCGACGCCGTCGGCGGGCCACCCCGGGCCGCTGCCGGACGTGCTGGTGCACGTCTTCCGGGCCCGGGCCCGCGGAGCCGGCCCCACCGGCGAGCCGGTGGGCGGCTGTCGGCTCTCCTGGCACGAGCCGGCCGCGCTGCCCGACGTGCTCACGCCGACCACCCGCGCGGCCGTCACCGACGCGCT
>NZ_JAMOKF010000068.1 GCF_023656545.1 Micromonospora phytophila
GGTGGTGACGAAGAGCCAGAGGTCGGCGGCGGCGAGGAGCTGCCCGGCCAGGGCCCGGTTGGCGTCGACCACCGAGTCGATGTCGGGCGCGTCGAGGAAGGCCAGCCCGGCTGGCAGCGCCGGGGCGGTGACCAGTTGCAGGGTGCGTGGGTCCTCGCTGGGCTCGGTGGTGCGGGTCAGGCCGGGCAGCAGCTCGCCCTGGCGGAACCAGGCCGAGTCGGCGGGGTTGCAGACCAGCACCGGGGAGCGGGTGGTCGGCCGGAGCACCCCGGCGGCGCTGACCCGCGCCTGCACCAGGCTGTTGACCAGGGTCGACTTGCCCGCGCCGGTGGACCCGCCGACCACCACGAGCAGCGGCGCGTCGAGCCGGCGCAGCCGGGGCAGCAGGTAGTCGTCGAGCTGGTCGGTCAGGCCCGCGGCCGTGCGTCGGGCCGGTTCGGCGGAGGGCAGGGCGAGCGGGAACCGGGCGCCGTCGATCGCAGCCCGCAGGCCGGCCAGTGCGGCGGGCAGGCTGTCGTCCCCGGTGGTGGCGGGCCGGTCCTCCCCGGCGTCCGTGGGGCCGGTGCGGGCTGCGACGGCGGGCGCGCCGGGCTGGGTGGCGGAATCGCCGTGCGTCGTCACCGCTAAAGCGTGCCCGACCGATGCAAGGGAAGACAACCGGTCGGTAGCAAACGGGGGTTGCGTCTGCTCGACTCAACCCGGATTTGACGATTTCCGGAGGCGTGGCACTATTGAGTCAAGTTCACTCAACTTGTGGTGGGTGCGCTGCGGGCGGTGCCCGTCACCTGCTCAACGTTACGAAGCGAGGAAGCGAAGATGGCACGTGCGGTCGGTATCGACCTCGGCACGACGAACTCCTGCGTCAGCGTCCTGGAGGGCGGTGAGCCCACCGTCATCGCCAACGCTGAGGGCTCGCGGACGACCCCGTCGATCGTCGCGTTCGCCCGCAACGGCGAGGTGCTCGTCGGTGAGGTCGCGAAGCGCCAGGCGGTGACCAACCCGGACCGGACGATCCGCTCGGTCAAGCGGGAGATCGGCACCAACTGGTCCGTCGACATCGACGGCAAGAAGTACACCCCGCAGGAGATCTCGGCCCGCACGCTGATGAAGCTCAAGCGGGACGCCGAGGCGTACCTGGGCGAGCAGATCACCGACGCGGTGATCACCGTCCCGGCCTACTTCAACGACGGCCAGCGCCAGGCCACCAAGGAGGCCGGTGAGATCGCCGGCTTCAACGTGCTGCGGATCGTCAACGAGCCGACCGCGGCCGCCCTGGCGTACGGGCTGGACAAGGGCTCCAAGGAGCAGACCGTCCTGGTCTTCGACCTCGGCGGCGGCACCTTCGACGTGTCGCTGCTGGAGCTGGCCGAGGGCGTCATCGAGGTCAAGTCGACCAGCGGTGACAACCACCTCGGTGGCGACGACTGGGACCAGCGGATCATCGACCACCTGGTGAAGACCTTCCGCGGCGAGCACGGCATCGACCTGGCCCAGGACAAGATGGCCCTCCAGCGGCTCCGCGAGGCGGCCGAGAAGGCCAAGATCGAGCTGTCCGCCGCCACCACCACCAACATCAACCTGCCGTACATCACGGCCGGCGCCGCCGGCCCGCTGCACCTGGACGTGACGCTCAGCCGCGCCGAGTTCCAGCGGATGACGCAGGACCTGCTGGACCGCTGCAAGGGCCCGTTCGAGCAGGCCGTGAAGGACGCCGGGATCAAGATCTCCGACGTCGAGCACGTGATCCTGGTCGGCGGTTCGACCCGGATGCCCGCCGTGACCGACCTGGTCAAGCAGCTCACCGGCCGCGACCCGAACAAGGGCGTCAACCCGGACGAGGTCGTCGCCGTCGGCGCTGCCCTGCAGGCCGGCGTGCTCAAGGGTGAGGTCAAGGACGTCCTGCTGCTCGACGTGACCCCGCTGAGCCTGGGCATCGAGACCAAGGGCGGCATCTTCACCAAGCTGATCGAGCGCAACACCACCATCCCGACCAAGCGCTCCGAGGTCTTCACCACGGCGGACGACAACCAGCCGTCGGTGCTGATCCAGGTGTTCCAGGGTGAGCGGGAGATCGCGGCCTACAACAAGAAGCTCGGCACCTTCGAGCTGACCGGCCTCCCGCCGGCGCCGCGCGGCGTGCCGCAGATCGAGGTCGCCTTCGACATCGACGCCAACGGCATCGTCAACGTCCACGCCAAGGACCTCGGCACCGGCAAGGAACAGAAGATGACGATCACCGGCGGCTCCTCGCTGCCGAAGGACGACATCGAGCGGATGCGCCGGGACGCCGAGGAGCACGCGGAGGAGGACAAGCGCCGCCGCGACGACGCCGAGACCCGCAACGTGGCCGAGGCGCTCCAGTGGCAGACCGAGAAGTTCCTCGCCGAGAGCGGCGACAAGCTGCCCAGCGAGAACCGCGACCAGATCAACGAGGCCCTCGGCGAGCTGCGCGGCGCGCTCGGCGGTCAGGACATCGAGAAGATCAAGTCGGCGCACGAGCGGCTGGCGCAGGTCTCCCAGCAGGCCGGTTCGCTGCTCTACGCCCAGCAGGGCGAGCAGCCGGGCGAGGCCGGCGCGGGCGCCACGGGCGGCGCGACCGGTGGCCCGCAGGCCGGCGGCCCGGACGACGTGGTCGACGCGGAGATCGTGGACGAGGACAAGAAGTGACCTTCCGTCCCGGACACGGATTCACGGCAGAGGGATGAGGTAGCCCCATGACGCAGAAGCCACGAGCCGCCGACCCGGACTCCACCGGGTCGGCGCCGGGTGGCTCCGCGCCCGCCGAGCAGGCCGGCGACGGGCCGCGGGTCGTCATCCGCGACAACCGCAGGATCACCGACAGCGACCAGCAGGACGCGGCCGCCGCCGACGCCGGGACGGACGTCCCGGCCGAGGGGCTGGTCGAGGAGGCCGAGGTCGTGGTCGACGAGATCGAGGTCGACACCACCTCGGTGGACGGCCCGCCGGTGGTGGACGCGCCGGCGCAGGCGGTCGGCGACGGCGCCGGGCTCGGCGCCGAACTGGAGGCCCTGCGGGCCGAGCTCGACGAGCGGACCCGGGACGTGCAGCGGGTGTCGGCGGAGTACGCCAACTACCGCAAGCGGGTGGACCGGGACCGGGGACTGGTCACCGAGCAGGCGACCGGCGCGGTGCTCGCCGCGCTGCTGCCGATCCTCGACGACCTGGACCGGGCCCGCGAGCACGGCGACCTGGTCGGGCCGTTCGGCACGGTTGCCGAGCAGCTCACCACGGCGCTCGGCAAGTTCGGGCTGACCCCGTTCGGCGAGCAGGGCGACCCGTTCGACCCGACCCGGCACGAGGCGGTGGCCCACCAGGTCTCCGCTGAGGTCAGCGAGCCCACCTGCGTGCAGGTGATGCGCCGGGGCTACCAGATCGGTGAGCGGCTGCTGCGGCCGGCGCTGGTCGCGGTAGCCGACCCGGAATAGTGCGAAGTGACGACCGGACCGTCCCGTCCGCCCCCACCGGGCGGGCGGGACGGCCGGACCTCGGTGGGGAGGGGGTGGACCGGTGAGTTCCAAGGACTGGATCGAGAAGGACTACTACGCCGCGCTGGGCGTGGAGAAGACCGCCTCCGCCGACGAGATCAAGAAGTCGTACCGGAAGCTGGCGCGGGAGTCGCACCCCGACCACAACCCCGGTGACCCGAAGGCCGAGGAGCGTTTCAAGACCGTCTCCGAGGCGTACGCGGTGCTCGGCGACGACGCCAAGCGGCGCGAGTACGACGAGCTGCGTTCGCTCTTCGGCTCGAGTGCGTTCCGGCGCGGTGCCCGTGGCGCCGGCCAACCCGGCGGGGTGCCGTTCGACGTCTCCGACCTGTTCGGGGGCGCCACCGCCGGGGGCGGCGACCGCCGCTTCGGCGGGGCGGGCTTCCAGGACCTGTTCAGTTCGATCTTCTCCGGTGGTGGCGGCGGCGGGGCGGCGCCCCGTGGCCCGGCCCGGGGCCGGGACGTCGAGACCGAGGTGGCGCTCGACTTCGGCGACGCGGTGCGCGGGGTGACCCTTCCGTTGACGCTGCGCGCCCCCGGGGTCTGCGACACCTGCCACGGCAACGGGGCCAGGCCCGGCACCCAGCCACGCACCTGCCCGGTGTGCCACGGCGCGGGGGTGACGACCCGCAACCAGGGGTCGTTCAGCTTCTCCGAGCCGTGCCGCAACTGTCAGGGCGTGGGCACCGTCGTTGAGGAGAAGTGCCCCGAGTGCCAGGGCACGGGCGGGGTCACCAAGACCCGCACGCTCAACGTCCGGTTCCCGGCCGGAGTGGCCGACGGCCAGCGGATCCGCCTGACCGGGCGGGGTGAACCCGGCGAGCGGGGCGGTCCCGCCGGCGACCTCTTCGTCCACGTCAAGGTGCGGCCGGACGAGCTGTTCGGGCGTACCGGCGACGACCTCACGCTGACCGTGCCGATCACGTTCGCGGAGGCGGTGCTCGGCACCGACCTGCGGGTGCCGACCCTCGACGGCGCGGTGACCCTGCGGGTCCCGCCAGGCACGCCGAGCGGCCGGATCCTGCGGGCGCGGGGCAAGGGGGTGGTCCGCCGCGACGGCCAGGCGGGCGACCTGTTGGTGACGCTCGACGTCGTGGTGCCCGCCCGGGTGTCCGACGAGGCGCGCGCGGCGTTGCAGAGCTTCGCCGAGCAGACCCCGCCGGCCGCCCGGGAACATCTCGACGCGCGGGTGCGTCGGTTCAGTTGACCCGGTGGTCAGTCGGCTCGGTGGAGTGCACGCGGAGGTGAGCGGGATGTCGGAGTTCGTCGGCTCGGGTGACCCTGCCTACGAGGCGAAGGTGCTGATGATCTCGGTGGCGGCGCGGATGGCGGGGATGCACCCGCAGACCCTGCGCCAGTACGACCGGTTGGGGCTGGTGCAGCCCGGCCGGGCCGCCGGCGGCGGACGCCGCTACAGCGTCCGGGACGTGGTGCTGCTGCGCGAGGTGCAGCGGCTCAGCCAGGACGACGGGATCAACCTGGCCGGGGTCAAGCGGATCATCGGCCTGGAGCGGCTGCTGGAGCAGGCGCAGCAGCGGGTGGCCCGGCTGGAGGCGGAACTGGACGCCGCGTACCGCCGGATCGCCGAACTGGAGTCGCTGGCCCGCTTCCCCGGCAGCGACCTGGTGCCCACCAACCGCACCTCCACCGCGCTGGTGGTCTGGCGTCCCCGCCGGGGCCCCGACCGCTGACCACCGCCGCACACGCCAGACCGCTTCGCCGGCCCGGTCCGCTCGCCGTTTTCCGGCGCGCACCGGGCCGGCTCCGTTATCGTGTCAATCACGGGCCTATCCGCTCAAATCGGGCCTACCGGCATGGCTAGGGGGAGCGGTGGCGGAACCCGCGAAGCAGATGGCCCAGCAGACGGAGGACCGGCTCGACAGGCTGGCCCACAACATCCGGGCGAAGTTCGACAAGCTCGCCGGGGGGCGCTTCCGCGAGAACCTCACCGAGGGGCGTTTCGCCGACCAAGTCGACCATGGCGTCGACAAGGGACGGGACGACGCCCGCCGCCGGAGACGGCGCTGACCGGTCGGCTGACGACCGGTACGCCGACGTGCGGGCCGGGACCCACGGGGGGTCCCGGCCCGTTCGCCGTCAGGGGCGGGCCGGGACGCGGGTCGTGCCCGAGGGACTGTCGCCGGGCCACCAGGCGCGGTGGCCGAGCATGCCGAGCACCGCCGGGGCCAGCACCACCCGGATGAGGGTCGCATCGACCAGCACGGCGGTGGCCAGTCCGATTCCAATCATCTTGACCAGGGTGTCCTCGATGCTGGCGAAGCTGATGAAGACCGCCGCCATGATGGTCGCCGCCGCCGTGATCACGCGCCCGGTGCCGGCCAGGCCGGTCACCACCGCCTGGTGCGGGTCGCCGGTCCGCCAGTACGCCTCCCGCACGGAGGAGAGCAGGAACACCTCGTAGTCCATCGAGAGTCCGAAGAGGATCGCGAAGAGCAGCATCGGCACGACGGACATGATCGGCACCGGCCGGTCCACCCCGAGCAGGGACAGTCCCCACCCCCACTGGAAGACCGCCACCACCACGCCGTAGGCGGCGCCGATCGAGAGCAGCGCCATCAGGGCGGCCTTCAGCGCGATCAGCGGCGCCCGGAACATCGCCACCAGCAGCAGCCCGGCCGCCAGCACCACGCCGAGCACCACCCAGGGCAGCCGGCGGGCGACCGCGTCGGCCATGTCGATCATGTACGCGGTCTGGCCGCCGACCGCCACCCGCGCGCCGTCGCCAGCGAGCGCCGCCGGCCCGACGGTACGCCGGATCCGGTGCACCAGATCGGTCACCTGCTCGTCCTGCGGGGCGTGCCGGGGCACCACGGTCAACAGGGCCAGGGTCCCGTCGGCGCTGCGTACCGGCGGGGTGGCCAGGGCGACCGCGGGGTCGGCGGCGAGCGCCCCGGCCAGCCGGTCGAGCCCGGTGTCGCTCGGCGCTCCACCCGGCCGGTGCACCGCCAGCACCAGCGGGGCGTTCCAGCCCGGGCCGAGCTCGCGCTGCACGGTGTCGTACGCGCGGCGCTGCGGCCACCGTTCCGGCTGGTTCCCGTCGTCCGGCGTGCCCAGCCGCAGGCTCAGCAGGGGCGCCGCCAGCACCAGCAGCGCTACCCCCGCCCCCACCGCGTACGCGACCCGCCGCCGCTCAAGATGCCGCCCCCACCGCTCCCACCCCGTCCCCCCGCCCGTCCCCCCGATATCGATCAAGAGGTCTGCGTCGGAATCCGGCCCCGATCCGGACGCAAACCTCTTGATCACCGACGCGGAGGCCGGGACCGCGCCCGAGGTCGGGGTCGGGGTCGGGTGGGGGAGGTGCCAGCGGTTGACGTGGTGGCCGAGGAGGCCGAGGAGAGCGGGGAGCAGGGTGAGGGCGGCGATCATCATGACGCTCACGGTCAGCGCGGCGGCGACGCCCATCGCGCCGACGAACGGGATGCCGGTGAAGAGCAGCCCGAGGATCGCCACCACGACGGTCGCCCCGGCGAAGAGCACCGCGTGCCCGGCCGTCGCCACCGCCCGTCCGGCGGCCGGGACCGGCGCCAGACCCTCGGCGAGGTGCCCGCGGAACCGGGTGACCACGAAGAGCGCGTAGTCGATGCCGGCGCCGAGCCCGAGCATCACCGCCACGATGGGGGCGGCACTGGGGATCTCGACCAGCGCCGCGGTGACCAGCATCAGCGCGGTGCCGACGAGCAGGCCGGCCAGCGCGACCAGCACGGGCAGTCCGGCGGCGACCACCGACCCGAACGCCACCAGCAGGATCAGCAGCGCCACCGCGAGCCCCACCGCCTCCGCCGGGCCGGTTTCCGGCTCGAACGCCAGGTCGACGGCGAGCCCTCGGAAGGTGACCTCGACGCCCCGATCGCGTACCTGCTCGGCCGCCGCGTCCAGCCGGTGGTACGCCTGCGGGCCGAGTTCGCCGACCTCCCGGCCGTACCGCACGGTGCCGATCGCGGTACGACCGTCGGGGCTGAGCACCCCCGCGCCGGCGAACGGGTCCTCGACCGCGGTGACGTCGGGCTGCTCGCGCAGGGCGGCGGTCATCGCCGCGATGGCGGACCGCCGTTCCGGCGCCCGCAGGTCGCCGTCGGGGCTGTGCCAGACCACCTCGGCGCTGGCCGACCCGTACGCCGGGAAGGCCGTGCGGGCCAGGTCGGCCGCCTGTTGCGACTCGGCCCCCGGGATCCGGAAGTCGTTGACGAAGCTTCCGCCGACGGCCTGTCCCGCCCCGAGCAGGGCGACGGCGGCGAGCAACCAGAGACCGAGGGTGCGAAGGGGGTGGGCGGCGGTGGCCCGACCGAGGCGCTCGAGGATCCGTTCCATGTCGCAAGAAAAGCACATTGAATGCAAACTTGCAACGAGTGAAGTAAGACAGTGGGTGCAGTAACCTGTCGGGATGGTGACCGGGCAAGGATTGCGGGAGCGCAAGAAGGAACGCACCCGGCAGGCGTTGATCACGGCCGCGCTGGAACTCTTCGCGCGCCGGGGGTACGACGAGACGACGATCGCGGACATCGCCGCCGGCGCGGACGTCTCCACCCGCACCTTCTTCAGCTACTTCCCGAGCAAGGAGGAGATCCTCTTCGCCGACACGGAGGAGCGGCTCGCCCTGGCCTTCGCGATCATCGACGAGCGTGGCCCGACGGACGAGCCGGTGGACGTCCTGGTCCGGGCGATGAGCACGATCTTCGACCGCGCTGAGCGCTTCGGCGCGGCGTTCGGCCGGGCCGCCCCGCTGCGGCTGCGCCTGATCTCCTCGGTGCCGGCCGTGCAGGGCGCCGCGCTGCAACGCCTGCTCTCGGCCCAGCAGCGCCTGGCCGTGCGGCTGCACTCGGCGTTTCCCGAGCGGCTGGACCGGGTCGAGGCGGCCGCCACGGTGGGTGCCCTGGTCGGCGCCGTGGTCAACACGATGATCTCGATCGTCGACGGGTCGGACCGGGTCGACGAGCTGCTCGCCGGTGATCCCGAGCGGGTCCTGGCAGAGCTGCGGCGAGCGGTCGACGTCGCGGTGCGCGGCATCGGTGCGGCCGCGCGGGAGTGAGCCGGCGGTGACGCCTCAGCCGATCCGGCGGTTCTCCCGGACCAGGCCGCCCTCGCACCAGTCCCGGTAGACGAAGAGCTCCGGCCGGGCCAGCAGCACCCGGCTGTTGTGCGCCCACGTCCGCATCAGCTCGTCACCGGCGCGCTCGGCCTGCTCGACCAGCTTGCGGAAGCGCCGCTTCGGATGCGCGCGGAAGTTCGTCCGGATGCCGTCGGCGGCGTAGATGTAGAGGCAGTGCAGCGCGAACCGGCGGGCCGGACAGGCCGGGTCCATGGCCAGGTCGAACAGGGTCGTCACCAGCCGGTCGCCGGAGACGAGCAGGTCCCAGTCCGGTGGCATCGAGGCCAGCGGCACCGAGTCGGGTTGGTAGGCCCACGCCCGCAACTCCGTCGCGGACGGGTCCACGGGGTTGGCGAAGCCGTGGAACGTCGACTCCTGCACGCTCACCGGCCAACCTTCCGCTCTCGCGCCTCGCGGGACCCCGGCCACCGCGATGCCCTGGCTGCTGGGGCGAAACGGTAACCCGGCTCGCTGACCAGCGGTAGACCCCTGAGGCAGCAATTCGGCAACCGTTGGCCCGGGCCGGGCCGACCGTACGGCCGACTCGGCCGTCGAACAGTGACGGCGGTCAGTCCGCGACGGGTGCCGGTTCGGCCCGCTGGGCCGCGGCCCGCCGCCGCAGCCAGCGCTTGAACCAGTCGAAGTCGGGCAACCGGGCCAGCATCGGCCCGGTCACCACGGTGATCAGCACGTACGCCGTGGCGAGCGCCGCGAGTTTCGGCTCCACGCTGCCGGCGGCCACCGCGAGCCCGGCGATGACGATGGAGAACTCCCCGCGTGGCACCAGCGCCAGGCCGGCCCGCCAGCGCCCGGGTTCCTTGATGCCCACCCGGCGGGCCGCGAGGTAGCCGGTGAGCGTCTTCGTCGCCATGGTGACCACGGCCAGCGCGAGCGCCGGCAGCAGCACCGGCGGGATGTCCCGCGGGTCGGTGACCAGCCCGAAGAAGAGGAAGAACACCGCGGCGAAGAGGTCGCGCAGCGGGGTGAGCAGCTGCGTCGCGTGGTGTGCGACCGGGCCGGAGAGCGCGATGCCGACCAGGAACGCCCCGACTGCGGCGGAGACCTGGAGCTTCGCCGCGACGCCGGCCACCAGCAGGGTCAGCCCGAGCACCCCGAGCAGCAGCGCCTCCGGGTCCTTGGCCGACATCACCGAGGAGATCATCGTGCCGTAGCGGATCGCCACCACCAGCACCACCAGCACGGCGCCGACCGCGACACCGAGCGCGATCCCGCCGCCGATCAGGCCGGTGCCGGCCAGGACCGCGGTGAGCAGCGGCAGGTAGAGCGCCATCGCCAGGTCCTCGATGACGAGCACCGACAGGATCACCGGGGTCTCCCGGTTACCGAGCCGGCCCAAATCGGCGAGGACCTTGGCGATCACCCCGGAGGAGGAGACCCAGGTGATGCCGGCGAGCACGACCGCGGCCACCCAGTCCCAGCCGAGCAGCAGGGCGAACGCGGCGCCGGGCAGCGCGTTGAGCACCCCGTCGATCAGCCCGGCGGGGGCGGCGGAGCGGAGGTTGCCGACGAGTTCCCCGGCCGAGTACTCCAGGCCGAGCATCACCAGCAGGAGGATCACGCCGATCTCGGCGCCGACGGCGAAGAACTCCTCGCTGGCCTTGAACTCCAGCAGGCCGCCGTGCCCGAAGACCAGGCCGGCGAGCAGGTAGAGGGGGATTGGTGAGAGCCCGATCCGTCGGCTGAGCCGCCCGAGGAGCCCGAGCAGGAACAGCAGCGCACCGACCTCGATGAGCAGTGTGGTCGTCTCGTGCATCCGCGGCTCAGCCGTCCGGGTCGCTGTCGGCGAGGATGGCGGTCACCCCGTCGAGACCCTGGCGGGTCCCGACGACGACCACCACGTCACCGGCGGCGAAGCGGAAGGACGGTTCCGGCGAGACGATCACCTCACCGTGGCGCAGCACGGCCACGATCGAGGCGCCCGTGCGGGTACGCGCCTTGGTGTCACCGAGCTTCCGGTTGACGTACTTCGAGCCCGCGGGGATGGCCACCTGCTCGGTGAGCAGCCCGGCGGCCTGCTCGCGTAGCCCGGAGAGCTGACCGAGCATCAGCGACGCGCCGAGGATGTCGGCGAGCGCCTCCGCCTCGTCGTCGGTCAGCGGGATGTCGGCCTGGCAGGAGTCGGGATCGTCCGGGTCGTACAGGACGAGGTCACGGCGGCCATTGCGGTGGGAGACCACACCCAGGCGGCGTCCAGACTCGGTCATCAGGTCGTGACGGACTCCGATACCCGGCAGGGCGGTCTGCTCGACACGTACTCGCACCCCGGCAAGGCTACCCCCTGATCGCGCTCCCGTAGATCTTGGTCGAACTCTGCTCCTGGAGGGCAGTTCTCGCGGAGGTCTGCTTCTGTTCGATGCGACAAGCCTCGGCCTGCCGGATCAGCAGGGCCGGGCGAACCGGCTCCCCGGACGCGCGGCTGCCCGCCCCGGCGGAGCGGGGCGGGCAGCGGAGCAGGCGCGGGTCAGCGCAGGCTGGCGAAGAACTCGCGGATGTCGGCGACCAGCACGTCGGTGGCCTGGTGGGCGGCGTAGTGGCCACCGACGTCGCCCCGCCCGTGGACGTCCGTGTCGTACGCCGCCCACCGGACGATGTTCGCGTGGTCCCGCTCGGCGAAGCGGCGGATGGACTGGAAGTCCCCGGGGAACATGGCCAGCGCGGTCGGCGCCGTGGTCGGCCCGGTCGGCGGCTCGCCGGCGTGCGCGTCCTCCCAGTAGAAGCGGATCGCCGAGGCGGCCGTGCCGGTGAACCAGTAGACCGCCACGTTGGCCAGGATGAAGTCGGCGTCCAGGCTCTCGTCGAAGAGCTGGGTGTTCCAGGCCAGCAGCCCGACCGGCGAGTCGGCGAGCCCGAACGCGAGGGTCTGCGGCTGCTGGCTGTGCACCTGGTTGAAGGAGAACTTGTTCTCGTAGAACCACTGGAGGTGCTTGAGCGCCGCCTGGTCCGCCTCGGAGAGCCCGGCGAACTCGGCCGGGTCGCCGGAGGGGAACGAGAAGAGCTGGGTGACGTGCACCCCTGCCACGTGCTCCGGGTCGATCCGCCCGAGTTCCGGGGCGACCATCGAG
The DNA here is from genome assembly GCF_023656545.1 of Micromonospora phytophila. GTDB lineage: Bacteria > Actinomycetota > Actinomycetes > Mycobacteriales > Micromonosporaceae > Micromonospora > Micromonospora phytophila. The sequence goes on from NZ_JAMOKF010000068.1 coordinate 11,697, forward strand.
CCGGCGTCGTTGCCGACCGCGCCGTAACGGTCGTATCCCAGCCGGCTCATCAGCTCGGCCCAGGCGCGGGCGGTGCGGTACCGGTTCCAGCCGGCGCTGCGGGTCGGTCCGGAGAAGCCGAAGCCGGGCAGCGACGGGATGACCAGGTGGAAGGCCGGCGCGTCCGGCGCGGTCGGCTCGGTGAGCGGCTCGATCACGTCCAGGTACTCCAGCACCGAGCCGGGCCAGCCGTGGGTGAGCACCAGCGGGGTGGCCTCCGGCCGGGACGACCGCACGTGCAGGAAGTGGATCTGCTCGCTGTCGATCTCGGTGACGAACTGCGGGTGGGCGTTCAGCCGGGCCTCGACGGCCCGCCAGTCGAACCCGTCCCGCCAGCGGTCGGCCAGCGCGCGCACCCGGTCGTTGCCCAGGCCGTACGCGTCGCCGGCCCCGGGCAGCTCGGCGGGCCAGATGGTGCGGCCCAGCCGGGCGGTCAGGTCGTCGAGGGCGGTCTGCGGGATCTCGACGCGGAACGGGCGGATCGCGGTGCCGGTCATCTCGGACTCCTTCGGAACGGAATGTTTCGTTCTGCTGCCACGATAGCAGACCGGAATGATCCGTTCCACTGTTATCCTGAGGACATGTCGACCCCCACCGGAAAGACCGCCGCGCCCCTGGCCGGCCGGCGCGCCCAGGCCGCCCGCAACGACGAGGTGATCCTCGAAGCGGCCCGCGCGGTCTTCCTCGACGACCCGAAGGCGCCGATCGCCGCCGTCGCCGAACGCGCCGGTGTCGGCATCAGCGCCCTCTACCGGCGGTACGCGGGCAAGGAGGACCTGCTGCGCCAGCTCTGCCACGACGGGCTGCGCCGCTACATCGCCGAGGCCGAGGCGGCGCTCGCCGAGCCGGACGACTGGGCCGCGTTCGTCGGGTTCCTGGCCCGGGTGGTGGACGCCGACGTGCACTCGCTCACCGTCCACCTGGCGGGCACCTTCACCCCGACCGAGGAGATGGGCCGGGACGCGGTGCGCGCCGGCGAGCTGGCCACCGCGCTGGTCGAGCGGGCCCACGCCAGCGGGCGGCTGCGCCCCGACGCGGTGGTGCAGGATCTGGGGCTGCTGCTGGAGGGGTGCGCCGCGGTGCGCGTACCCGATCCGGAGCGGACCGGGCAGCTGCGCCGCCGCCAGCTCGCGGTGCTGTTGGCCGGCCTGTCGACGGCGGCCGACGCGGACCCGCTGCCCGGCCCGCCCCCGGCGGCCGGGGAGTTCGACTGGCGGTGGCGGCGCCGAGAGTGAGGGGCGTCACAGCGCTGAGGTTGAGTGGAATACGCTCAACTCTGGTTGTGTCCATACCAGTGGACACGCCGATCCGGGGGAGCCCATGAACACGGAACGTCTCACCACCAAGAGCCGCGAGACCATCACCGGTGCCGTCGCGCTGGCGAACCAGCGCGGTCACGCCACCGTGGAGCCCTGGCACCTGCTGCTGTCACTGCTGGACACCGAGGGCTCGACGGCCGCCGGCCTGCTGCGCGCCGCCGGGGCCGACCCCGCCGAGCTGCGCCGGGTCGCCCAGCGCTCGGTCGAGGCCCTGCCCGCCGCGCGCGGCTCCAGCATCGCCGAGCCCACGCTGGCCCGCGAGTTCGTCAACGCCATCGGCGCCGCCGAGCAGATCGCCCGGCCGCTGGGCGACGAGTACACCTCCACCGAGCACCTGCTCGCCGGCCTGGCCCGGGTGGGCGGCACGGTGTCGAACGCGCTCAAGGCCGCCGGCGCGACCGAGGAGAACCTGGTCGCCGCCTTCCCGTCGGTGCGCGGCGGGGACCGGCGGGTCACCACCGCCGACCCGGAGCAGACCTACCAGGCCCTGGCGAAGTACGGCGTCGACCTGACCGCCAGCGCCCGGGACGGCAAGATCGACCCGGTGATCGGCCGGGACTCGGAGATCCGCCGGGTGATCCAGGTGCTCTCCCGTCGGACGAAGAACAACCCGGTGCTGATCGGTGAGCCGGGCGTCGGCAAGACCGCCATCGTCGAGGGCCTGGCCCAGCGGATCGTCGCGGGCGACGTGCCCGAGTCGCTGCGGGACAAGAAGCTGGTCTCGCTCGACCTCGGCGCGATGGTCGCCGGCGCGCAGTACCGGGGCCAGTTCGAGGAGCGGCTCAAGTCCGTCCTGGAGGAGATCAAGAACTCGAACGGGCAGGTCATCACCTTCCTCGACGAGCTGCACACCGTCGTCGGCGCCGGCAAGGGCGAGGGCTCGATGGATGCCGGCAACATGCTCAAGCCGATGCTGGCCCGCGGCGAGCTGCGGATGGTCGGCGCCACCACGCTGGACGAGTACCGCGAGCACATTGAGAAGGACCCGGCGCTGGAGCGCCGCTTCCAGCCGGTCCTGGTCGGCGAGCCGACCATCGAGGACACCATCGGCATCCTGCGCGGCCTCAAGGAGCGCTACGAGGTGCACCACGGCGTACGGATCACCGACGCCGCGCTGGTCGCCGCCGCGTCGCTGTCGGACCGGTACATCACCGACCGCTTCCTGCCGGACAAGGCGATCGACCTGGTGGACGAGTCGGCCTCTCGGCTCCGGATGGAGATCGACTCCCGGCCGGTCGAGGTGGACGAGATCGAGCGGGCGGTGCGCCGGCTGGAGATCGAGGAGATGGCGCTGGCCAAGGAGCCGGACGCCGCCTCCGCCGAGCGGCTGGAGCGGCTGCGCAAGGAGCTGGCCGACAAGCGCGAGCAGCTCACCGCGCTCTCCGACCGCTGGCAGCTGGAGAAGAGCCACATCACCAAGCTCTCCACGGCCAAGGAGGAGCTGGAGCGGCTCTCCGGCGAGGCCGAGCGGGCCGAGCGCGACGGCGAGCTGGAACGCGCCGCCGAGCTGCGCTACGGCCGCATCCCCGCGCTCAAGGTCGAGCTGAAGCAGGCCGAGGAGGAGCTTGCCCGGCTCCAGGCCGACGGCGCGATGCTTAAGGAGGAGGTCGGCGCCGACGACATCGCCGCCGTGGTCGCCTCCTGGACGGGCATCCCCGCCGGTCGGCTGCTGGAGGGTGAGACCGCCAAGCTGCTCCGGATGGAGGAGTCGCTGGCCTCCCGGGTGGTCGGCCAGGCCGAGGCGGTCGGTGCGGTCTCCGACGCGGTCCGCCGCGCCCGGGCCGGGGTCGCCGACCCGGACCGCCCGACCGGTAGCTTCCTCTTCCTCGGCCCGACCGGTGTCGGCAAGACCGAGCTGGCCAAGGCGCTCGCCGAGTTCCTCTTCGACGACGAGCGGGCCATGGTCCGCATCGACATGAGCGAGTACGGCGAGAAGCACTCCGTCGCCCGCCTGGTCGGTGCCCCGCCCGGCTACATCGGCTACGAGGAGGGCGGTCAGCTCACCGAGGCGGTGCGCCGCCGGCCGTACTCGGTGATCCTGCTGGACGAGGTGGAAAAGGCCCACCCGGACGTCTTCGACATCCTGCTCCAGGTGCTCGACGACGGTCGGCTCACCGACGGCCAGGGCCGGACGGTGGACTTCCGCAACGCCATCCTGATCCTCACCTCCAACCTCGGGTCGTCGGTGATCAGCGACCTGACGCTGGCCGAGGAGCAGCGCCGGGAGGGCGTCCTGGCGGTGGTCCGGTCGCACTTCAAGCCGGAGTTCCTCAACCGCCTGGACGACATCGTGGTCTTCGCCGCGCTGCGCGGCGACGACCTGCGATCGATCGTCGACATCCAGCTGGCGCGGATGCGCAAGCGTCTCGCCGACCGCCGGCTGGCCCTGGAGATCACCGAGCCGGCGCGCGTCTGGCTCGCCGAACACGGCTACGACCCGATCTACGGCGCGCGTCCGCTGCGCCGCCTCGTCCAGTCCGCCATCGGCGACCAGCTGGCCAGGGCCCTGCTGTCGGGCACGATCCGCGACGGCGACACCGTCAAGGTCGACCTCTCCGACGCCAACCACTCCCTAACGGTCACCCCCGCCTAACCCACCCCACCCCACCCGGCTCCCGGTGTCGATCATGAGGTTGGCGGCGACTTCGATCTCGTCGAGCGCCGCCAACCTCATGGTCATCGACGTGGGGAGGGGTGGAGGTGGCGGTGACGGGGAAAGGATGGGGGCATGTTCGGGATCGGGAAGAAGAGGGACCGGGAGCTGGAGGCGGCCGTCGAGGAACTCCGGCAGGCCGACACGGTGGCGTTCGGCGGGGTGGGGATCGCCGGGACGCTGCTGCCGGTGACCGAGGCGTACCGGCGGGTGCGGGCGGCGCTCGCCGACCACCCCGACGACGTACGCGAGCAGGTCGACCGCCTGCTCGACACGGGCTCCCCGGCCGGTCGGGTCTACGCGGCCACCCTGCTGGAACAACTCGACCCGGCGGCCGGCCGGGCGGCGTGGGCGGCCCTGCGCGACGACCCGGCCGAGTTCGGCACCTTCACCGGCTGCGTCATGGGCCGCACCACCCTGCGCGAGTACGCGGCGGAGCGGCCCGCGCAGGCGTGATCCCCCGCCGACCCCTCCGCCAGCGCGGCTGGTGGTCGTACCCTCACCCTGAGGCGGGCGGTTTCCCGGCGTGCGCGGGGTTGTTACCGTCTCCGCCGACGTACCTGGGGGTGGTCGGTGAGCGAGTCGGTGGCGTACCTGCTGACGGCGGTGGGCTGTCTGGTCGGGGTGGCCGGGGTGGTGATCGCCCTGGTGGCCCTCGCGCGAGCGCAGCGGCGGGCTCCGGGCCGACCGGCGCCCGGTGACCCGCTGCGCGACCGCGACGCCGACGCGCTGCGCGGTGATCCGCGCCGCCTGAAGCCCGGCGACATCGTGGAGATCCGCCAGGTGTCGTACGCGGTGCGCGGCTCGATCCGCCTGGTCGAGGGCGGCTGGAGCTGGGCCGAGCACCTGCTCGACGACGCCCACGACGTGCGGCGCTGGCTCTCCGTGGAGGAGGACCCGGAACTGGAACTGGTGCTCTGGGAGGCGGAGCCGGGCGCCACCGTCACCCCGGGCGCACCGACGCTCGACTTCGCCGGCCGCCGGTACACCTGGGACGAGTCCGGCCAGGCCCGCTACACCGCCGTCGGCACCACCGGCCTGGACCCGAGCGGCACCATGCGGTACCACGACTACCAGGCGCCCGGTGGTGCCCGGCTCTCCTTCGAGGCGTACGGCGAGGCGGGCTGGGAGGTGGCCCGGGGCGAGCGCCTGCACCGCACCGAGGTGATGATCTACCCGCAGGCCGAGGTCGACTGATGCTCGTCACCCTCGCCGCCCCGTACGTCGACACCAGCGCCGCCGACCTGAGCCTGGCGCTCGACGACGTGGAGCGACCCGCGCTGCACGTGCTCGACCTGGCGCTGCCCGGCACGGTCCGGCTGCGGCTGCGGCTGCTCGGCGCCTCGCACCAGGTGATCCTCCGCGCGCCCGGCACGACGCTCACCGAGACGGTCGCCTGCCTGCCCGGCCGCCCGCCCGAGCTGCCCGGCACGGTGCACGACGAGGCGAACGGCTACCGGTTCACCGCCACCGTGCTGCGGCCCGACGGCACCGGGCTGATCGACCGGGTCGCTGCCCTCCGCGCCGACCTGGCCGACGATCCGTACGCGCTGGTCGGGGTCTTCCCCGGCGACGTCGACGCGGTGACCGCGCTGTCGGTCCGCCCCGACCCGCCGGGCGGCTCCCTCGGCTGGCGCACCTGGCACGCGTACCCCCAGACCAACGAGCTGGTCCTGACCGAGACGGTGGTGGCACTGCGATGACGTACCGACGCTGGTTCGTGGTGGGGGTGGCGTTCGCCGTCATCGGCGCGCTGGTCGCCGCCTTCGCGATCTTCTACGGCAGCTTCTCGCCGCGCGGCTTCGTCGAGGACCGGTACACCCGGGCGACGAGCCGGGACGTCGGCGGCGACGCGATCGCCTACACCTCGCCCCGCAGGCCGAGCCAGGTGGCGCAGGAGGTCACCGACGCCTGGCAGCCGGCCGACCAGTACGTCGACGGCAGCGGCGTCTACCTGCGCTACGACGACGACTCGGTGGTGATCCTGCCGATCGCCACCGGCTCGCTGATCCTGCTGGAACGCCTGGGCACCGCCTACCCGCGCTACCACTCCACGGTGGGCAGCCACTGGGGCTGGGGGCGGGGCAGCACCGTCCGGGGCGGCGGCCCCGGCAGCGGCAAGTGACCACCGACGCCGGGCGCCCCCACGCAGCGGCGGACCGACCCCCTCACCCAGGAGCCCCACTGTGCAGACCCTCGTCACCGACCTGCTGGTCACCCTCGCCTACGGGGTGGTCGGCGTCCTGCTGATGGGCATCGGCTACGTCCTGGTGGACGTCGCCACGCCCGGCCGGCTCAACGAGCTGATCTGGACCGACCGCAACCGCAACGCCGCGCTGCTGCTCGCGTCCAACCTGGCCGGTGTCGGCATCATCGTGGTCGCCGCGATCGCCGCCAGCGAGGACGACTTCGTGCTCGGCATCGTCGGCGCGGCCGCGTACGGGATCCTCGGCCTGGTCATCATGGCGGCGGCGTTCATGCTGCTGGACGCGGCCACCCCGGGCCGGCTCGGCGAGCTCCTCGTCGACCCGCAGCCGCATCCGGCGGTCTGGGTCTCCGCCGTCGTCCACCTCGCCACCGGCGCGATCATCGCCGCCGCGATCAGCTGATGGCCGCCGTGAACCCGGCGAAGGGGACCGCCCGGGCCGGGAGGAGCAACGCCTGGAAGGGCTTCGCGATCGGCTCCGCCGCCGTCGTCCTCGGCGGCGTCTGCCTGGCCGGCGCGCTGGCCGACAACGACGACAGCACCGTCGTGCCGCCGCCCACCGCCACCGAGCGGTCCGACACCGTGCCGCTCCTGCGCAAGGCCCGGGACAGCCAGGGCGTCTGCTACGGCTGGCGGCTGGAGGACGGCCAGGGCGCGACGGTCAGCGTGGGCTCCAACCTCGGTGACGGGGTGACCGTCACGGACAACCCGCAGTGCCCCCGCTGGCTACAGGTCGTCGGGAACGTCTCGTACACGCCGGAGAGCAGCGAGTCCGAGGACTCCGCCTACGTCTCCGTCGACGGGTCCGGCGAATTCGAGGGGACTGACCTGCTCACCATGGACCAGGGGCTGGCGCGGCTCGGGATCACCGACGAGGCCTTGCTCGACGACCCGGGCTGGGCGGTCACCCGGGCCGCGGTCAGCCTGCCGCTGCTGGTCGCCGAGCGGGGCCTGGCCAGCGCCGCCCCGGTGGTCACGGCCGCCCCGGCGACCCCGCCGGCCCCGCTGCCCGACGCCGGCAGCGACCTGTGGCGGGACCGCTGGGGTCACCTGGTCGCCGCCGCCGGCCTGCTGCTGCTCACCGCCCTGCTGGTCACCGTCGGGGTCGTGCAGCGCCGCCGTCAGCGCCGGGCCGAGGCGCCGCAGGCGGCCGCCGGGCGTACGCCGGAGGAACCGTGACCGTCGACGCGCCGGCGCCCGCCCGGTGGCGGCTGGCTCGCGCGGCGGTGCTCGTCGCGGTCTTCGTCTGCGCGGCCTGCGGCCTGGTCTACGAGCTGGCCCTGGTCGCCCTGGGCAGCTACCTGATCGGCGACACGGTCGGGCAGGCGTCGATCGTGCTGGGCGTGATGGTCTTCGCGATGGGCGTCGGCGCGCTCGCCGCCAAGCCGTTGCAGTCCCGGGCCGCCGCCGCGTTCGCCGCCGTCGAGCTGGCCCTGGCCCTGCTCGGCGGGCTCTCCGTGCTCGGCCTCTACGCCGCCTTCGCCTGGCTGGACCTCTACGGCCCGGCGCTGGTCGGCACGGCGTTCGTGCTCGGGCTGCTGATCGGCGCGGAGATCCCGCTGCTGATGGTGCTGCTGCAACGGATCCGGGAGCAGGCCGCCGGCAGCGCGGTGGCGGACCTCTTCGCCGCCGACTACGTCGGCGCGCTGCTCGGCGGGCTGGCCTTCCCGTTCCTGCTGCTGCCGGTCTTCGGCCAGCTCAAGGGCGCGCTGGTGGTCGGCGCGGTGAACGCCGCCGCCGGGCTCGCGCTGGTCTGCACGGTCTTCCGGCGCGAGCTGAGCCGCCGGGCCCGCGTCGCGCTCACCGCCGGCTCCCTCGTGGTCGCCCTCTGCCTCTCCTACGCCTGGGTGACCGCCCGCGACTTCGAGCTGACCGCCCGCCAGCAGCTCTACCGGGACCCGGTGGTGCACGCCGAACGCAGCCGCTACCAGGAGATCGTGCTCACCCGCTCGGTGGCCGAACCGGGTCGCACCGGCACCGACCTGCGGCTCTTCCTCAACGGCGACCTCCAGTTCAGCTCGCTGGACGAGTACCGCTACCACGAGGCGCTGGTGCACCCGGTGCTGAACGGCGCGCGTGGCGAGGTGCTGGTGCTCGGTGCGGGGGACGGCCTCGCCGTGCGCGAGCTGCTGCGCTACCCGGACGTCCGGCGGATCACCGTGGTCGACCTGGACCCGGCGGTGGTGGCGCTGGCCCGCGCCGAGCCGCAGTTGCGCCGGCTCAACGCCGGGGCGTTGGACGACCCGCGGGTCCGGGTGGTGCACGCCGACGCGTTCTCCTGGCTGCGTACCGCCGCCGGGCGGTTCGACGCGGTGGTGGCGGACCTGCCGGACCCGGACGAGACGGCCACCGCCAAGCTCTACACGGTCGAGTTCTACGCGCTGGTCCGCTCGGTGCTCGCCGAGGGCGGCCGGCTGGTCGTGCAGTCCGGCTCGCCGTACTTCGCGCCCCGGTCGTACTGGTCGATCGAGGCGTCGCTGCGGGAGGCCGGCTTCGCCACCACGCCGTACCACGTG